>QBMO01000009.1:50359-53041 GCA_003242075.1 Alphaproteobacteria bacterium | reverse complement strand
CGTTGGCCGCGTCCACCACTTTCGGTTTGGACTTGGCCGCGGTTGCGGAGCCGATCTCGATTTTGCGCGGCTTCATGATCTCAGGCAGCTCGCGCACCAGGTCGATGGTCAGAAGGCCGTTCTCCAACTTGGCGCCGGAGACGCGGACGTGATCGGCCAGACCGAAGTGCCGCTCGAAGCTGCGTTCGGCGATGCCGCGGTGCAGGAAGTTGCGCTGCGTTTCAGGCGGCTTGCGGGTGCCGGTGACGAGCAGCGAATTTTGCTTGAACTCGATGTTGATGTCGTCCTGGCCAAAGCCGGCGACGGCGAGTTCGATGCGGAACGAGTCTTCGTCGACCTGTTCGACGTTAAAGGGCGGATAGCCAGGCGCAGCGTCCAGACGCGCGGCTTGGTCCATCAGCGACGCGATACGGTCGAAGCCGACGAGGGTGCGATAAAGTGGGTTGAGTTCGTTCGTGGCCATGTCTTGTCCTCCTAAAAAGCGACACGCGCGCCCTGGCGGGGCAGCGCTTGGTTGATGCGGAAGGTCCCGACCCCGAAGGCGACGGCGGCTCCCGCGTTGTGGCCTCGTTTGAGCGCCACAACGTCCAGATAAGGAGGGCAAACCGGGGTTCAAGAGGTCCCGTTTTGACAATGTTAGCCCTTCCCGCGTAGCGCTCATGGCCATGATTAACCGCCGCCACGCCGCCCTTGGGATCGCCGCCGCCGGCCTCGCTGCGTGCGGGCGCGGCAGCCGTCCCAACGCCGCCGACACCGCGCCGACAGGGTCGCTCGGCTGGGCGATTGGCGGCGAATGGCGCATCGACGCGGCGCGCGACGAATGGCGACATCCGCTGCAGACGCTTTTGTTCTGGGGCCTCGAAGGCGACATGACGGTGCTCGAAGTGTTGCCTGGCCTCGGCTGGTACACATCGATCCTCGCGCCCTATCTCGCCGCCAATGGCGGACGTTTGATCGCGGCGGGCTTCGATCCCGATGCAAGCTCGCTAGCGCAGCGCGAAACGCTGGCCGCATGGCAGTCGCGCTTCAGTCACGACCGCGAACTCTATGGCGATATCCAGCAGACCGCCGTGCGCGAACGCGGCGCAGCGCCGTTGGCGCCGGCGAACAGCGTCGATCTCGCCATCATCGCCAACAGCGTGCACACGCTGATGGCTGGCGGCATTGCCGAGCGCGTGTTCCGCGATGTGCTCGCGGCGTTGAAGCCGGGCGGCGCGTTCGGCGTCGAGCAACACCGCGCGGCGTCGACCGGTTTGCAGGATCCGCTGGCCGGCACGGGGTATGTGCAGGAAGCGTATGTGCGCGCTCTGGCGCAGGAGGCAGGTTTCGAGTTCGTCGCCGCCAGCGACGTCAACGCCAATCCGCGTGACACGCGCGATCACCCGTTCGGCGTCTGGACGCTGCCGCCCACCTACCGCACCTCGCCGCTAGGGCGCCCCGACGATCCGAGCTTCGACACCGCGCCGTACGAAGCGATCGGCGAAAGCGACCGCATGACACTGAAATTTCGCAAGCCTTCCGGGGCTGCCGCCAGGGCGCCGATCCCCGAATCTGCTCCCTGACGCCGCCGTCACTCTTGCGGCCTTCCCCGCACTGGTGTGTAAGGGGCGGCAACGAGATCACGTCCGGAGGCAAGTCCATGACCTATGATGAAATCCTGAACCGCTTCAAAGAAGGCTCCGTCGTCGTACCGGGCAAGAAGGTGAAGTTCGACTTCGGCGACGCCGGCAAGATCTTCCTCGATGGCGGCGCCAACACCGTCTCCGCCGATGACGCCGCCGCCGACACCACCATCAAGGTGAAGCTCGAAGACTTCGTCGCCATGGCGCAAGGCTCGCTCGATCCGACGGCCGCCTTCATGCAGGGCAAGCTCCGCGTCGAAGGCGACATGGGCGTGGCCATGCAGCTGCAAGGCGTGATGGCCAAGCTGCGGGGCTGAGGCCAGACAAGCCGATGACGTTCGTACGCGTCCCAGGCAACGACATTCCCGAGGGCGCGGAAGAGCATTGGCTCGAAGGCCGCGGCGGCGTGAAGGTGCGTGTGTTGACCGCACCGGCACGCGGCGCGGTCCGCGGTTCCGTGATCGTCGCGCCTGGGCGCACCGAGTTCATCGAAAAATACTTCGAGGTGATCCGCGAGCTGCAAGGCCGCGGCTTCGCCGTGTTCTGCATCGATTGGCGCGGGCAGGGCTTATCGGGGCGCGAAGTCGAGAATGGGCTCAAGGGCCACTTCGTCACCTTCGACGATCCGGTGAACGATCTTTCGACAGCTTTGCGTTTGCTCTCGAACAAGCTGCCGCGTCCGCATATTGGGCTCGCGCACTCGATGGGCGGCGCCATTCTCTTGCGGGCGCTGCAGACGCGCCGTGTTGAGCTCGATGCGGCGGCGTTCTCGGCGCCGATGTGGGGCATAGCCGGGCTGAAGGATCTTCAGAAGAAGTACGCGCGCTTCATGGTGTCGCTCGGCCTTGGCGGCACATTCGCGCCCAGCGTCGAGACAAAGTGGAAGCGCGAAAATTTCAAGCGCAATCCGGTCACGCATGACAAAGAGCGCCACGCGCGCTGCCAAGGCCTGATCAGCGAAGAGCCGCGCCTCGCATTGGCGGGGCCTACGATCGGCTGGGTCTCCGCGGCGGCGGACGCAATCGAGTCGTTTCGACAACCGGGCGCGCTGGCCAATATC
>QBMO01000009.1:46280-50339 GCA_003242075.1 Alphaproteobacteria bacterium | reverse complement strand
ACGGCGGCGGAAGAGCAATTGGTCGATAACGATAGCCATGACGTGGTGATCGGTGCGCTGCCGGATGCGACCCACATCACCATCGCCGGCGCCAAGCACGAAATTCTGATGGAAGTCGATCCGATCCGCGCCCAGTTCTGGGACGCGTTCGACGCGCTCACCGCGCGCGTCATGCCCGCGCACGCTTAGCTGCATTCAAATCATAGGAGGCCGTCATGGCCGGAGAATTGGTACTCGTCACCGGCGGCAGCGGCTTCATCGGCGCGCACTGCATTCTGCAATTGCTCGAAGGCGGCTACCAAGTGCGCACAACGGTGCGCTCGCTGTCGCGCGAGAATGAGGTGCGCGCGATGCTGCGTGTTGGCGGCGTCGAGGCGGGCGACCGGCTCACATTTGCCGCCGCCGATCTGACCAACGATGCGGGCTGGGCCGAAGCTGTGGCTGGTTGCGCGTATGTGCTGCACGTGGCTTCGCCATTTCCGCCCGCGATCCCGGCGCATGAAGACGATCTGATCATTCCAGCACGCGAAGGTGCGCTGCGTGTGCTGCGTGCGGCGCGGGATGTGGGCGTGAAGCGGGTGGTGCTGACGTCTTCGTTTGCGGCCATAGGCTACGGGCAGAAGCCGAGAGGCCGCGCCTTCAATGAAACGGATTGGACCGATCCGAACGGCGATGACGTGCGCGCTTACGTGAAATCGAAGACTCTCGCCGAAAAGGCGGCGTGGGATTTCATCGAACGTGAGGGCGGCGCGCTGGAGCTTTCAGTGGTCAATCCGGTCGGCGTGTTCGGGCCGGTGCTGGGGCCTGACTATTCGACGTCGATCCTGTTGGTGCAGCGTTTGATGGACGGCGCCATGCCGGGATGTCCGCGGCTCTATTTCGGAGCGGTGGATGTGCGCGATGTTGCCAGCATGCACATCACCTGCATGACGCACCCAGGCGCCAGGGGTGAGCGCTTCCTGGCGGTGGCGGGCGACTTCATCTCGATCGCGCAGATCGCGCGCATTCTGAAGGCGCGCCTCGGCGCAGCAGCCAAGCGCGTGCCGACGGTGGAGTTGCCGGACTTCCTGGTGCGGCTTGCGGCGATGCGCGATCCGGCGGTGCAGCAGATTTTGCCGGAACTCGGCAAGCGCAAGAATGGCAGCAACGAAAAAGCGCGCCGCGTTTTGGGCTGGCAGCCGCGTTCGAACGAAGAA
The DNA here is from genome assembly GCA_003242075.1 of Alphaproteobacteria bacterium. Taxonomy (GTDB): domain Bacteria; phylum Pseudomonadota; class Alphaproteobacteria; order Caulobacterales; family Aquidulcibacteraceae; genus Vitreimonas. The sequence continues at coordinate 49,143 of QBMO01000009.1, read as the reverse complement.
TGCCTGGTGGCGACGGCGGAGAGCTTGATCCGGCTTGGGCTGTTGAAGGACGCGCAGAAAAACGCGGCGTGACTGTCGAAATGGCGGTGAGCCGCGCGTCATGGGGGTGACGGCACGTGCCGCGGTGGAGCGTTCGACATGAAATACTTGATCCTGATTTACGGCGCTGAATCCGACTGGGCTGACCTGTCGCCCGAGCGCGCAGCCGAGATTATGGGCGCGTACGGCGCCTATACTGAAAAACTGCAGGCGGCCGGCGTGTTCGTGGCGGGTGATGAACTGGATGCGGTCGCGACGGCTAAGAGCGTGCGCGGCGTTGGCGGCACGCAGGTCGTCGATGGCCCGTTCGTCGACACCAAGGAATCGCTCGGCGGCTATTATCTGATCGAGTGCGCCACCGAAGCGGAGGCGCTTAACTGGGCCAAGCAGGCGCCGACCATGCTGCACGGCGGCGGCGTCGAGCTCCGGCCCGTTATGGTGCGGTGAGCGCGAGCAGGCTGGCCGAGCGCGTCGCGCGCGAGAGCTATGGGCGTTTGCTCGCTCTGCTCGCCGCGCGCACGCGCGATGTCGCAGCGGCCGAAGACGCGTTGGCGGAAGCGTTCGCCGCCGCGCTGACGGCGTGGCCGCGCGTTGGTGCGCCTGACAATCCCGAAGCGTGGCTGTTTGCGGCGGCGAAACGCAAACTCATCGACGCAGCCCGCCGCGCACAGACTGCTGCTCAAAGCGAAGCCGAGATCGTGCGCGGTATGGAGGAAATCGAAGAGATGGCCGCGCGCGACATTCCCGACCGGCGCTTGGGCCTGATGTTCGCCTGCGCGCACCCCGCGATCGAGGAGAGCTTACGCACGCCGCTCATGCTGCAAGCCGTGCTCGGCTTTTCGGCGGAGCGGATTGCGGCGGCGTTTCTGGTTGAGCCCAAGGCGATGGGGCAGCGGCTCGTGCGCGCCAAGAAGAAGATCAAGGAAGCCGGCGTCGGCTTCGATGTGCCGGGGCCAGAGGCGTGGCCGGCGCGGATGAGCGCTGTGCTTGATGCGGTCTATGCAGCCTTCGCGTCGGGTTGGAGCGATCCGATGGGCGGCGATCCCGAACGAAGCGGCTTGACCGAGGAAGCCATCTGGCTCGGCCGCGTGCTGGTGTCTCAAGCACCTCAAGTGGCGGAAGGGCTGGGGCTGCTGGCGCTGATGCTGCATCTCGATGCGCGCAGACCAGCGCGGCGCGACGCGGAGGGTCGCTTCGTGCCGCTTGATCAGCAGGACGTGGCCTTGTGGCGGCGTGACCTGATCGAGGAGGCGGAGGAGACGCTGCGCCGCGCCAGCCGCCTCGGCGAACCGGGGCGCTATCAGCTGGAGGCCGCAATCCAGTCGGCGCATGCGTCCCGCGCCTGGCGCGGCAGTCCCGATTGGGACGCGATCGTGCTGCTCTATCAGGCGCTCACCGAACTCACCGGCTCGCCGGTGGCGCTTCTGAACGCCGCCGCCGCGATTGCGCAGCGGGACGGCGCCGAGGCCGGTTACGACGCCGCCGAAGCCGCGAGCGCACGTTTCCCGGTGCTGCGCGATTATCAGCCCTATTGGGCGCTGCTGGCCGATCTCTGCGCCAAGCTCGGCCGTAAGGAAGCGGCGCGGGTGGCTTATGACGAGGCGATGGCGCGCGAGCAGGACGGGGCTGTCGTCGCGTTTCTCAAGGCGCGGAGAGATGCGCTTTGAATGTCGAAAGGGCGCAGGGCTGAACGTCTACGCCACGCCGGTCGCGTCTGAACCGGGATGGAGCACGACATGAAATACGCAGTTCTGGTCTATGAAACCAATGACGACTTCGCCGCCCGCGAGGATGCGCGCGCTAAGGATTACTGGGATGGGCACGGCGCCTATTTCGGCGCGTTGCAGGCGGCCGGCGTGTTCACCGGCGGCGCGGGCCTCACACCGCCACGTGCGGCGACGACGGTGCGCGTGCGCGGCGGCGCGCGCCAGGTGACCGACGGCCCGTACGCCGACATCAAGGAGCAACTCGGCGGCTTCTATCTGATCGATGTCGAGAATCTCGATGCGGCGCTGGCTTGGGCGGAAAAGTGCCCCGGTGTGCGCACCGGCTCGATCGAAGTGCGGCCGCTGATCGAGATGAACCAGTAGCCGCGGCTTGCCGCCAGTTCGCGCCACGAACTGGCGGCGCACGCGACGCGCTAGAGCGCCGCGTCGTTCTTGTATTGCAGGCGCACAGACGGGATGAGACCCATTTCGATCTCGATGTGCGAGAAGCCGAAGCCGGCAACCTTGATCTGTTTATGAATCTCGCCAGCCTTCAACAACGCCCCCAACAGCATCTGGCCGAGCTTGTTGTCCTTCAGCATTTCGCGCGCGGCGCCGACATTCTCGTCGCTCTGCGCAGCGTGGCGGAAGTGCGGGATGAGCTTGGGCGTAACGCCGATCTCCACTTCGAACTCAGTCAGCTCGTAGCCAGCGGATTTCAGCGCCGGCAGCGCTTGTTGGAACGACGTGATTAGCTGCTGCACCTTCTCTGCGCCGACCGCTTGGAGTTCAGCGAGCTTATCGGTGTTGAAAAACGACACAGCTTTGCCTTGCGCCGGCGCCGGGAGAGCGCTTTCTGGATCGGTGGCGATGAGCGCTTGCTCGGCGGGCGACACTTCTTGGTTCAGCGGCGGCGCCGGCGTGGCAGCGGCGCGTGCTTGTTCTGAAAGCGCCGTGGCGGCTTCGGACGCTTTGGCGGCGGCGGCGTTGGCGGCATTTGCGGCTTTGTCGACCAGGCCTTTGAAGTCCATGTGCTCCTCCTAGTCGCGATAGGCGCGTGCAAGTTCACGCCGCGCGGCGTCGAGTTGGCGGCGGAAGCTGGCTTCGCCATGCAGGCG
>QBMO01000009.1:45480-46270 GCA_003242075.1 Alphaproteobacteria bacterium | reverse complement strand
CGACGCCGCCAGCTGCGACGAGGCGGCTCGCGTCGACGTCACTCGGGAAGTGATAGCCGCAAATGATGCGGCTCTCGCCGAAGTCGCGGCCTCGTTGCAGCAGGGCGTCAGCGCGCGCCGGCAACACTTCCGCCAGCACGAGCGCTAACGCCCAGCCGCCAGCGCCATGCCCGGTCGGATACGAATCGTTGGTCGACGGGTTTTCCGGACTGTCGCAACGCAGCAGCGTGCGATCTTCGACATAGGGCCGCTCCCGTTCATAGGCGCGCTTGGCGGCGTTGATGGCGGGGTTGACGCCTTGCACCGTCGCGGTGAGCAGGGCGGCGGTCTGCGGGAAGCGCTCGCGCGTGAACTCTTCGCCGAGCACCGGGCGGAAGATCGCGAATGTATCAAAGGCGAGATCGGTGCGTGCTTGCGCTAAGCGTTCGTCGCTGACGGCTGGACGCATGGAGAGACGGTCGGCAGCGCCGCGCGGCGAGCCCGCAGCGGGCGGTGGACCAGCGAGCGCGGGGCCGTCGATCAGTGGTGGCGATTGCTGCTGCGCGTATGCGGGAAGCGCGAACAAAAGCGCAGCCGCCGTGAGCATTGGCTTAATCATCACTCTCCCCCTTAGGTTCTCGACACTACACCTGCCCCGGTAAGGTGCGGAACCCCTTGGGAACCTGGATCGGAACTTTGGCGTTGCAAGCACGCGGCTACCGCCGACGGAGCTAATGCATGCCGGACCTCCCCGAAGAAGATCAAAAGCCGATCGTCATCGACGAAGATGACGCGCGCGGCGGCCTGAGCG
>QBMO01000009.1:38113-45470 GCA_003242075.1 Alphaproteobacteria bacterium | reverse complement strand
GGTGCCGATGCTGCTTTGGGGTCTCGGGCTGGCGGTGATTGGCATCATCGCTGCAGCAGTCTTTTTGCTCTAGCGCGCGCGGCCGCTCCGCATCACCTCGCTCCTTGACGATTGCGCGATTGCGTTGTCGGAAACGGCGGGGCGAGATCGTCCTTCGACGATCAGCGGAGACGCAGCCCATGACTATCACCATCACCGCCTTTGAAAGCTCGCCCGATCGCGGCCGAGGGCTGGCGCGGGACATGCGCGTGCGCTGGGCGTTGGAAGAGGTGGGCCAGCCTTACGAGGTGCGTCTCGTTTCATTCGCCGCGATGAAACAGCCGGCGCATCTGGCGCTCAACCCACTCGGGCAAATCCCGACTTATGAGGAAGGCGATCTGACGCTGTTCGAATCCGGCGCGATCGTGTTTCACATCGCGGAGCGCTTTCCCGGCTTACTTCCCACTGATGCGAATGCGCGGGCCCGCGCGGTGATGTGGATGTTTGCGGCGCTCTCCACCGTGGAGCCGCCGATCGTCGATGCCGACATCGTATCCTACGCCGAGCGCGGCAAGAGCTGGCAAGACGAGCGCAGAGCGATGGTCAATGAGCGCATCCGTGTGCGCTTGAGCGAACTCTCCGCGCACCTTGGCGACGCCGATTGGCTCGACGGCGCCTTCAGCGCGGCGGACATTATCATGGTGCACACGCTGCGCCGGCTGGAAGGCTCGGCGCTTTTGGAAGACTACCCCAATCTCGTCGCCTACATAGCCCGCGCTGAAGCGCGGCCGGCCTACCAGCGCGCGTTCGCGGCGCAGCGAGCGGTGTGGGAAGCTGCTGCGACCTAGGGCGCGTTCGCTTCAGGCGCGATGCGCAGGCTGATGTAGTAATCGCGCATGAAGTTTTCGTCGAGGCCGGTGACGATCGGGCCGGCGACGTCCATCATGTCAGTGCCCTGCCAACCAGGCGCCTGCGCCTCGAACCATCTCTTGCCGAAGCTGGTGCCGAAATAAAACGGCGCCGTGTTGCGGATGAGGCGTTCGACTTCTGCCCGTGTACGCAGGCCGGAGCGCTCCATCTGAAACGCGTTGTCCCTCTGCATAAGCAATGAAACCAGCACCGCTTCATTCATCCTGACATCGACGTCCGTCATGGTCTCGGGCGCCATGTAGCTTCTTACCACGCCGCCGATTGCTCGGGCTGCGCCAGATGCAGCTCCGTGTCGACCATGAGTTCGTTCAGCGCGCCCTCTGTCGCAACGCGCGTCAGCGCTTCGGTCTGGCGGATTTCGACAATGAGAATAACGAGGCCGAGGACGACGCCGATATTGGCGCCGAGCGTGAGCCAGCGGGCGATGCGATCGCTCAATCGTTCTGTGGGGGCTGGAAGCGCCTCCGCCGGCGCATCTGACGTGGTATTTTCTGTTTGGCTCATCACATCAGCGTAGCTTAGCTCGCGGTGAGGCGGATAGATTATTTTGTTCGCGGCAAGATGCGGAGGCCGATCGGATGGCGAAACTCGTCTTCGGAATGAACGTGTCGCTGGACGGCTACGTCGATCACGACAAATTTGCGCCTGATCCGGTGCTGTTCAAATATTTCATCGAGCAGACGCGCAATACGGCGGGCAGCATTTACGGGCGCGGGCTCTACGAACTGATGCGCTATTGGGATGGCGACGAGTGGGATCAGGATGAGCGAGCGCAAGACGATCTGCGCGCGTTTGCGGAGGCGTGGCGACGGATGCCGAAATGGGTCGCATCACGCTCGCTGAAGGAGGTGGGTCCGAACGCGACTTTGATCAGCGATGATGTCGAGGCGGCGGTGCGTAAGATAAAGGCCGATGTCGATGGCGAGATCGAAGTTGGCGGACCAAAGCTTGCGGCGAGCTTGGCGAAGCTTGGGTTGATCGACGAGTATCACCTATTTCTTCACCCGGTCGTCTTGGGCAGCGGCGCGCCTTTCTTCGCCGGCGTTCAGCCATCCTTGCGGCTGGTGGCGAGCGATCGGATTGGCGAGCATGCGTTGCGGCTGACGTATGCGCCGGCCTAAACGTGATCTCGACCTCTTTTCGCGATGAAGTATGCGGGGCTGCATGGGTAGGTTTTTTCGCATCGCTCTTGCCGCGATCGTCGCGCTGGGGCTCTGGGCGACGGTCGTCGTTGTTGGCGCGCGCGAAGGCTGGTGGCGGCCGATGGTTGCGGCGCAGGGCGACACTGCGGGCTTTCTGCGGTGGGCCGAGGGTCGCTACGCAGCCGATTCGCATGGCAACATCGCAATCGTTTTGCTCGATGACGGCGAGGTTGCGCAAACCTATTTCGCCTCGCACGGCCGTCCGGTCGATGGCGACTCGCTCTTCCAGGTTGCTTCGATCAGCAAGTGGCTGACGGCGTGGGGCGTGATGACGCTCGTCGAGCAGGGGCGCATCGATCTCGATGCACCCGTCTCTCGCTACCTCACGCGCTGGCAGTTGCCGTCGAGCGATTTTGACAATGATGAGGTCACGATCCGCCGGCTGCTCAGCCACAGCGCCGGCCTGACCGATGGTCTGGGCTTCTTGGGGTTCACGCCTGATCAAACGCTCCCGTCCATCGAGGCGGAACTCACTGAGGCGATGGATGCAATGACGAGCGCCGATGGAATCGTGCGCGTCGGCGCGCGGCCGGGCTCGACGTGGCGCTATTCCGGCGGCGGTTATCTCATTCTGCAGTTGCTCATCGAGGAAGTGACGGGTCAATCCTTCAACGACTACATGCGCAGCGCCGTGTTCGCGCCGCTTGGGATGAGCGCCTCCACATTCGTCGATCCTGATCCCGACCGCCTCGTGGATTTCTACGCAGCGGATGGGTCGCCAGCGATCCACTACAGGTTCACCGCGACGGGTGCGGCTTCTCTCTACACCTCCGCCGACGACATGACGCGCTTCTTGCAAGCGCAAGTCAGCGGGCCCGACGGCGCTTCGCCTGGGCGCGGCGTGCTCAGTCCGGCGACGCTCGCCGAGATGCGCGCGCCGCACGCGCAGCTTTTGGGTTTGCCCGTTTGGGGTTTGGGCGAGGCGCTCTACGTACCGAACGGCGCCGGCAGCTTCATCCTCGGCCACGACGGCGCCAACTTCCCCGCCATCAACACCACCGCCCGCATCGATCCCGCAACCGGCGACGGTATCATCGTGCTCGCAACCGGCAGCCCGAGGCTGGCGAGCGAAATCGGCGGCGCGTGGGCTTATTGGCAAACCGGCGTTGTACCGCTCGATACGCTCGCGCTGTTCGATCTACAGCGAGTTTTGATCGCGTTCGCGGTAGGCGCGCTTGTGATCATACTCGGCGCCATCGTGTTCGCGCGGCGAGGACGTGCGAACCGTTCTTCGCTGGCGTGACGCCGAAGCTGTGGCTGTTGGGGAGTGAGCGGATTGGGCGGTAAGCGCTCCAGCGGTTTGCCGAGAGGCTGGATTTGACCCAGATTTTCGCTCCTGTTGACCTCATCGGCGCTCTGCGCGACCTTGATCGCATGACCATTTGTCGACGAACGGTACTGGGGACGCTCGCTGCGACGCTTCTTACCGAAGTAGCGAGAGCTGACGTGGTCACAAACGATGACATGGTGCTCGGCCGCGAAGACGCGGCCGCGACGCTGATCGTTTATTCATCAGCGTCGTGCCCGCATTGCCACGATTTTCACAACTCCGTGTGGGTGCCGCTCAAGTCGAGCTACATCGATCCCGGGTTGTTGCGTTTTGTCTTTCGAGAGGCGGCTGCTCCGATCGCAGAGTTTTCCGCCGCAGCGTTTCAGTTGGCCCGATGCAACGGAGCCGACGCGGCGACGTATTTTGAGCGGGTGTCTCAGATTTTTTCCAGGGGTCGCGACCTCATGAGGTACGAGCCGATCCTGATTATAGACGGCAAAGTATCTGGTGGCGGAATGAATCTGGAGCCACTGATTGAGTTGGGCGCGACCTTTGGATTGAGCGCTGATCAAGTCGTCTCGTGCATTGAGGACGACGCCGGAACTGCGCGGGCGGAACGTTTGCTGCGCATCGAGCCCTGGCGTTACGAAATAACGGGGCTGCCCACACTGATATTGAACGACCGGATGTTGGATTCGCGTGACCGAGAGATCGCGACCTTCGCCGGGCTTGCGCGCGCCATAGACTCGCAAGTCAGGTAACTAGCAAAAGGCCGCTCCTTTCGGAGCGGCCTTCGTCTTTCTGCGTTCGCACTATCGCCTACGCAAACAGCTTAGCCCAATTCCGTGCTTCGCGTTTCCGCCAGCCGCCGCGGTGATACGCGTCGCTGACGATGATCGGGGCGACGCTTGTCGCTTCGGCGAACACCATTTGCTCGTGCACGGTGCTGACTTTGCCCCAGCTTGCGGCCTCTTGCAGGGTTGAGGAGGAGCAGGCGCCGTCGCGGACGTCGGCGACCGTGATCTGCACGGCGTATTTGTGCACTTCGACGTCGTGGTGGCCGAGGATTTCGGCGCAGACGACGGTGTCTTGCGCGAAATTCTTCGGCACGCCGCCGCCGACCATGAATAACGCGGTGGTGCCGGCAGCGAGTTTGATCTCGGTCAGCTCGCGGAAATCGCCGCCGCTATCGATGGTGAGATAGGGCTTGCCGGCTTTGCGGCGCTCGACCTGGTGCTTGACGATGCCGAAGCCGGCCGAGCAATCCGAGAACGCCGGCACGAAGATCGGCACGCCCTTTTCGTAGGCGCGCTGGATCAGCGAATCCTTCTTCTTGGCGTTTCCGTTGGCGAGCCACTTGCCGAGCTCATAGATGAACTCGCGCGACGTGTACGGGCGCGGCTCGAGCATCTCGCAGATCTCGTAGATCGTGCCGTCGACGTTCTGCAGCTCTTCTTCATCGATGTACGTATCGTAGATGCGGTCGATGTAGAGCGAGCGCAGCGTGTTGTCGTCGGGGATTTCTTTGGCTTGGTAGTGCTTGAAGCCGAGCGCTTCGAGGAAGTCCATGTCGATGATGCAGGCGCCGGTGGCGACGATGGCGTCGGCCATGTTGTACTCCACCATGTCGCGCCAGACGTGCAGGCAGCCGCCCGCGCCCGTCGAGCCTGCCATGATCAGCCAGGTCGAGCAGTTCTGATCTTCGAGCGCCATGTTGAGGATGCCGGCGGCGCGCGCGGCGTCGCGGCTGGTGAAGCTCATCTTGCCCCACGCGTCGATGATCGGGCGCGCGTCGAACGACGCGATGTCGATGTGTTCGACCGGGGAGGAGAGAAGTTCCGCTTTGCGGTTGGTGTCGATTTTGTCAGCCACGGGAGGTGCTCCTATGGGCGGCGTCAGAAACAACAACCGCGCGGACGCTCCGCCGACACGCGATCAGCGGCGGGAGATAGGGCATGCGCAGGGGAATGCAAGGGATTTGGCGACGTAGCGGCAGCTTTCGCCGTTCCGTGCTGACGCGCTAGGCTCCTCCGAAAATGGGAGGGACGAGAATGGACGAACTTGCAGGACGCGTCGCCTTGGTGACGGGCGGCGCGCGTGGGTTGGGCGCTGCGGCGGCGAAAGCGCTGGCGGCGGAGGGCGCGAAGGTGGTCGTCAGCGATGTCGCCGATGGCGGCGAGACCGCGGCGGCGATCGGCGGCGCTTACGTGAAGCACGACGTGACAAACGAGGACGATTGGATCGCAGCCATCGCGTTCGCCAAGCAGCGCTTCGGCGGGCTGGATATTCTCGTCAACAATGCCGGCATCTTCTGGATGAAGCCGATTGCGCTGGAAACGCTCCAAGCCTTTCGCAAAATGCAGCAGGTCAATGTCGAAGGCGTCTTCCTCGGTCTGAAGCACGCCATCCCCGCCATCGCCGAGCGCGGCGCCAAATGGGATGGCGGCGGCTCGATCATCAATCTTTCGTCCGTCGCCGGCATTATCGGCTCACCGATGACGCTGGCCTACAACGCCTCCAAGGGCGCGGTGCGGCTGATGACAAAGTCGGCCGCGCTCGAATGCGCGCGCGCGGGGCAGAAGGTGCGGGTGAATTCGGTGCATCCGGGCATCATCGAAACACAAATGATGACCGACGCCGCCGAAGCGATCGCGGGCGCGAGCGGCGTCAACGATACGATGGAACGCTTCGCGTCGTTCCATCCGATGGGGCGCCTCGGGCGTGATATCGACATCGCCAACGCGGTGGCGTTCCTCGCGTCGAGCAAAGCCGCGTTCATGACCGGCTCGGAACTCGTCGTCGATGGCGGCATGACGGCGGCTTAGTCGCGCATCTCGCTGGGGCTCTTGCCGGTCCAGCGTTTAAAGGCGCGCGAGAATGAGGCGGGGTCGGAAAAGCCCACGAGGTAGGCGGTTTCGTTCACTGTCGTTTTCTTTCCGCGTAGATATTCGAGCGCGAGGCGGTGGCGCAGCGCGTCGAGCACTTGCTCGAATGTGACGCCTTCATCCTTCAGCGCGCGGTAGAGCGTTTGGCGGCTGACGCCTAGCTTCTCCGCTACCGCGTCCATGTTCGCTTCGCCCTTATGCAGCACCGGCATGAGCAAGCTCTCGACGCGCCCGCGCGTCGTGTCGGCGGATTCCAGCTCGCTCAGCAGCGCCTGCGCGTGTTCGGTGAGTACGCCGAAGGCGTAGCGCGGCAGGATGCCGACGCGGTGGCTAACGATGCTCTCCTCCATGCGCATGGCGTTGCGGTCGGCGTTGAAGACGACCGGCACACGGAAGATGCGCTCGTACTCCGCCGCATGCGAGGGCTTGGGGTGGGTGACGCGCACCTCCCGCAGCCACTCCGGCACGCCGGCGCGGCGCGGGCCGGCGACAATGTGCGAGAAGGCGCTTTCCGTAAGCTCAGGAAAGGCGTTGGCGTTGGCGCGAAGGTCCGTGAACCAAAGGCCGCCGCCGTCGCGCTTCAGCGCAAAGCGATCTTCGCCGGTGAGTTCGACATCGACGATCAGGCGCACGTAGCGATTCAATTGCTCGAAGGCTTCGAGCATCGTGTTGGATGCCTTGCCGATGAGGCCGACAATTGAAATGTCGGAGACGTCCACCTCTTGGCCAAAATTCAGCGCCAAGGCTGGATCGCCCGTCGCGGTTCTTGCGGCATGCATGAGCGCAATGTAGCGCGCATACGGCAGGCGCGCGTCTCGATCGTCGAGCGCTGCCGCGTCTAGTCCGGACGCGGCCAGCAATGCATCGCGATCGGCGCCGCGCGTGACGGCGTAGCCGAGCAGTCCGAGGAGAAAGCCCGACGAGACGGTTTCGTCACGCATGGGCGATGCAACGTGGGGTCATGCTTTTGATGCGTGGCGTCATGGCGGCTTATCGATCTCCGACGATAGCGTATCGGCATTCGATAGTCGCCGCTTTTGTGCGATGCGTGGAGATCGGCATGAGCCAAGCGGTTGCATCGTCCGCGGCGC
>QBMO01000009.1:35171-38103 GCA_003242075.1 Alphaproteobacteria bacterium | reverse complement strand
GCGGCGCCCAGAGGTGCAGCGGACGCAATTTTGCGCGCCACTGGCGTGCTGTGGTTCATACCGGCGTTGATCGGGCAGTGGGTTTTCGCCTTTTACATCGCGGTTCAGTACGGCGGCAGCGCCTTTGCTGGCGATCTCGCGGCGTGGAATGAGATCATGCACAATGGGCTGATCGCGGACGACGTGATCGGCAACCTCGCGCTCATGGTGCATATCGCCATCGCGTTCGTGATTACGGTCGGCGGCACTCTGCAATTGATCCCGTTCGTCCGAAATCGCGCGCGCAGCTTTCACCGCTGGAATGGCCGCACCTTTGTGATGGTCGCGATGCTGAGCAGCGTGGCCGCGCTCTGGATGGTGTGGACCCGCGACGGCCTCGGCACGATCGTCAACGACATCGCCATTTCGATCGACGCAGTGCTGATCATTGCGTTTGCCTGGATGATGTGGCGCACGGCGCGCGCGCGCCGCTTCGATGAACACCAACGCTGGGCGCTGCGCACATTCATGGTCGTCAGCGGCGTTTGGTTCATGCGCGTGATGTACGGCTTCCTGATCATGCTGATGCAGGGGCGCCCGCCCGGCGTCGGCAACAATATGGACGGGCCAACGGACATCGCCGTCGGCTTCGGCAGCTACCTTCTGCCGCTGGCGCTGCTCGAGATCTATTTTTGGGGCAAACGCACGCCTAACGTGGCGGCTAAGATGGCAGCCGCTGGAGTCACGACGTTGGCTGCCGCCGCGACGGCGTTCGGCGTGTTTGGCGCGATCATGGTGTTCTGGGCGCCGCGGATGGCCGGATGATGGAGCCTGGCGTTCTGTTTCACGTCGCCGCAGGCGGGCTTGGTCTAGTCTCGGGCGCCGCCGCGCTGATTGCCCGCAAGGGCGAGCGGGTACATCGCATGGCCGGCGCGGTGTTCTTCGCAGCGATGCTGACGACGGCGGCGAGTGCGGTGATCCTGGCGCTACTCAAGGACGAACTCACCAATGCTATCGCGGGCGCGCTGACGACCTATTTCATCACCACGTCGTGGCTGACGGTAAAACGGCCGGAGCGTAGCGTTGGGCTGGCCGACGTCTTCGCGATGGTGTTTGCGGCGGCGGGATCGGCGGCGGCGTTCTATCTGGCGTACGATTCGGTGCGGACTGGCACTGCGTTGCTCGGCGGCTTGCCGTTCTACATTTTCTCCGGCGTCGCAGCGCTTTGCGCGTTGCTCGATCTCAGCGTCATCTTGAGGCGCGGCGTTGCGGGGCGCCAGCGCATCGCGCGTCATCTTTGGCGGATGTGTTTGGGCTTTTTCATCGCCGTGGCGTCAGTGTTTCCAGGGCAGCTGCAATTCTTCCCAGAGGCGGTGCAGAACATCGAGCCGATCATCGTGCTCTTCATCCCGGCGTTCAGTGTGCTCGCGGTGATGTTCTTTTGGCTCGGGCGTGTGCTGTTCACGCGTGCGTTCGTCTGAGTTCCATCGTGGCTTGAACTTTGCGGCCTTTGCCGTGAGGTGCTAGCTCACACGAATGAGTGGCTCGTGGTTTTGGCTGGTGCGGTTTTCGCGCCGATTGTTGGTGCGCGCGAGCTTTTATGCCGCGTTCGCGGTGTTGGCTGCGTTGGCCGCGGTTTGGTTCGCACCTTTGGTGCCGCGGGAACTTGCTGAGCGGTTAGGCGGCGAGGCGGTGGAGGGCGTGCTCACCGCGCTTGCTTCCAGCATGCTCGCCGTCGCCACATTCTCGCTCAGCGCCATGGTTGTCGCATACACCGCCGCCGCCGCACAGATGACGCCGCGCGCGGCGTCGTTCGTGACGGACGATAGCGCTACGCAAGGCGCGCTCGCCACCTTCGTCGGCGCGTTCCTCTTCACAATTGTCGCTCTGGTCGCGTTGGGCGCGAACTATTATGGCGAAGAAGGACGCACCATCCTCTTCCTGGCGACGCTGATCATGATCGGTTTGGTCGCGGTGCGCTTGGTTGTCTGGATCGATCGGGTTTCGCGCCTGGCGCAACACGGCCACATTCTCTTGCAGATCGAGGAGGCGGCGCGCGCGGCGATGAAGGCGCGGCACGGCCGGCGTTTTCTCGGTGGCAAGCGGCTGGAGACGCCGACCGCCGGCGGTGATGCGGTGGTTTCAACGGAAACCGGTTATGTCGCCAATATCGATCCGACGAAGCTGCAGGAGATCGCGGTTCGCGCTGATGCGATCATCGAAGTGCTCGCTTCGCCTGGCGACTTTGTGGTTCGCGGCGCGCCAGTGTTGAACGTCGTCGGCGCAAAGTTGAGCGATGAAGACCGCGCTGCTGCGTGTGGAGCTTTCAGCTTCCGCCATGCCCGCACGATCGAGCAGGATCCGCTCTATGCGATGCAAATCTTGAGTGAGGTTGGGGCGCGGGCGCTGTCGCCGGGGGTCAACGATCCGGGCACGGCGATACTGGTCGTGGACTCCGCGTTCCGCGTGCTGGAGGAATGGATCATCGAGACGGAGGAGGGCGACCCCGCCGAGTGCAGCACCTGCGATCGCATCCGCGCGTACGACCTCGACGGTTGTGCGCTGATTGCGCAATCGATTGGCGAGGTTGGCCGCTATGGCGCAGCCGACGTGGCGGTCGCAGTGAAAGTGCAAGAAGCGCTACGCGCGCTCTCCGCCAAGCGCAGCGGCGGGCTCGCGGTGTGCGCCAGCCAGCAAGGAGCGATCGCGCTTGCACGCGCTGAGCACGCTTTGCCGCTGGAGTTCGATCGTGAACGTGTCCGCGCTGCAGCCGCTAAAGGCGCGTAGGCGCCCTTAGCGACTGGCTTTATTTAAGCTTGCGTCGGTTGCTTCTTCGGCGCGCGCTTGCGTTTTGGGAGCGCGACCACGGCTGCGGGTTCGGCGTACATGGTGGGCCAGGGCGAGTCGCTCGAGGCAATCGTGACGGTTTCGCCGAAGCCGTTGAAGCGCGTGC
>QBMO01000009.1:22765-35161 GCA_003242075.1 Alphaproteobacteria bacterium | reverse complement strand
CCCATCGCCGTGCCGTAGGCGCCGAGCGAGCCGATCTCGATGAGATCGCCTTCGCGGATGTCGGCCGGCAGCATGAAGGGGCCGGCGGCGGCGTCCATGCTATCGCAGGTCGGGCCGTAGAGGCGGAACGGCGCGAGCTTGGCGCGCGATGGCGTCGTGCGCAGCAGCTTTGCCGGAAACGCCCAGTTCAAGTGCGTGGCGTCGAACAGCGTGCCGAAGGCGCCGTCGTTCAAGTAGAGCGCATCACCCTTGCGGAGTTCGACGCGCGTGACGGTGGAGCCAGCCTCGGCGACAAGCGCGCGGCCGGGCTCGGCCCAGAGCTTGGCGTTCTGGGCGACGAACATTTCTTCGAAGCCGGCTTTGATCGCGTTGACGTACTCGATCATCGGCGGCGGGCTCATGCCCGGATAGATGGCCGGAAAACCGCCGCCAATATCGACGATGTCGACCACAACGCCGGCTTTGACGATGGCGCGGTTCACGCCGTCCATGGCGGAGCGGTAGGCGTCGGGGCGCATGCACTGCGAGCCGACGTGGAACGAGACGCCCAGCATCTCCTCGCTCGCCTGGCGCACGCGGCGCAGCAGCGCTGGCGCTTCCTCGGCGGTGACGCCGAACTTGCGGGCGAGCGGGTAAGCGGCGCCGTCGCCGGAGACAGCGAAGCGCACGACCAAGGTCAGGTCCTTGGCGCCATTGGTCTCAGCCAGAATTTTTTCGAGTTCGTCTTCGCTATCGAGCGCGAAGGTCTTCACGCCGAAATCGTGGAAGGCGCGCGCGATGGCGCGGCGGCTCTTCACCGGATGCATGAAGGCGATCTGCGCGCCGGGGAAGCGACCGTGGATCAGCGCCGCTTCGTTGTCGGAGGCGACGTCGAAATTCTTGATGCCTGCGGCCCACAGCGCGTCGAGCACCCATGGCGAGGGGTTCGCCTTGACGGCGTAAAAGACGTCACCCGGGAAATTTTCGCGAAACCAGGTCGCAGCCGCGGTGACGCGGTGCGGACGAGCGATAGCCACGGGACCGTCCGGCGCTTCGCGCGCAGTCAGGTCAAGAGGCGAGAGGACAGAGTCCATCCGGCAGCTCCCAAACTTGTAACCGCTTTTCGGCGGTTCAGTTTCATTCCCAGGCCGGCGTTAGTCGGACATGCTTTAATGTCAGGTCCGCCCTTGGGAGCTTGCGCCGGAGGATCGCCTAGGAAGCATCCTGCTTCCCGTTGCTTGCGATCCCCCAGGTGGCCTGGGCCGAGGGGGCGTTAGTGGACGCTGTTTCCAGGTCCGCCGGTAACGATGCGAGATATGGTGCGCGTTCCCCAATGTAAAGAGCCATTGATGGTTAATTCCCTTGCGCGGTCAAAACGATGCGCGACTGCAACGTCAGCTTTGTGACACGCATGGCTGGGCTGCGGATTCCGCACGCTCCGCGCTCCTTGGCACTGACTCCGCCAATTTGCTGGGCCGCGCGCCGAGGCGCCGGCGCTACGTCACAAAACTGCAATCGCGCCGTCACGAAGCCTTCTTCGAACATTCGCGCACGCGTCACGGACGGAGCTTAACCCCCGCCTCGCTCGAGGGACGAAACGGCGAGTCTAGCCGCCGCCTCCGGGTCTCGATTTTATCAGGGGGTCTTCATGAAGACGAATGTCATCACCACCGCGGCCATCGCCGCGCTGGCCACTGCCGCCGGCGTCACTGCCGCGCACGCTCAATCGGTGCCCGCGCCGACTCATTCCACCAGCTGGACTGGCACGGTCGGCGAAGACCGCTTCGGCGACGCTCGCTTCAAGATGCGCGGCCGCCTGCAGTGGGACATCGCCTCCAACGAACTCGACTTCGGCGGCCTCGGCGGCGCGCTCGAAGATGGCCCCCGTTCCTACACCCGCCGCGCCTTCTTGGGCGTGCAGGGCCGCTTCACCGAGAACTGGCGCTATAAGGTCGACTTCGTGCTCGCGCCGTCCTCTTCCACGATCCAAGTCGATGACGCGTTCCTCGAATACGTCGCCGACGATTGGTCGATCGTGATCGGTGAGCACAACATCACCTCGCCGCTCGAAGATCGCATCTCCTCGCTCGACATTCCGTTCAACGAGCGCTCCAGCGTCATCAACGCGTTCGGCTTCGGCCGTCGCGCCGGCCTGGGCTTCATCACCGGCGGCGCCAATTGGTCCGCCGCTGTCGCCGTTCAAGGCGACTCGATGAACTCGACCGAAACGAGCCAAGCGAACAACGAAGAGCTCAACGTCTCGGGCCGCTTCACCTTCGCGCCGATCTTCTCGACAACGCCGGAAGGCACGCAGCTGCTGCACCTCGGCGTCTCGGCCCGTCAGCGCACCGCCGGCGACACGCAAGCGTTCGGCTACTCAGTGCGTCCGTTCAACGGCCGCGGCTCGAGCCCGATCGCCGTAAGCGGCGTGGGCGATGGCGGCGAGTCGGACACGACTTATGCAGTTGAACTCGCCGGCCAGTGGGGCCCGTTTGGCTTCCAGGCCGAGTATGCGACGCTCGACGGCGAAACCAGCACCAGCGGCGAAGACTTTACCTACGACGGCTATTACGTCGATGTGTACTGGTCGCTGACCGGCGAAAGCCGCGGCTATCGCGGCAACCAGGGCTCGTTCGGCCCGATCGTGCCGCGCACCCCGTTCGGCGTCGATGGCGGCCTCGGCCACTTCTCGCTCTCGGCCCGCTATGACTACATCGACATGTCTGACGCCGGCATCGGCATCGCCACGGACGTGCTGGGCGAGCAAACCTCGTACGGCATCGGTCTCGATTGGATCCCGATCGATCACGTCCGCTTCAAGCTGAACTACGCCCAGAGCGAGATTGACTACGCCAACCCGGGCGATGGCGCCGATGGCGACGCGCAGACCATCTCGCTGCGCACGCAGTTCGACTTCTAGGCCCCGCGAACTTCGGTGGAGCGGCGGCTTTGCCGTCACTCCACCGCTTTCGAGGGACATGAGCAAATGGAGCATACCACTATGAAAATTCTCAAGACGGCGGTCGCCGCTGTGGCGGCGCTCGCGCTGACCGCAGGGTCGGCGCTGGGGCAACAAGCCTTCACGATCCAGATCGACGGTTCATCAACCGTGTTTCCGCTTTCGGAAGCGGTGGCCGAAGGCTTCCAGCAACAAACGTCTGGTCGCGTCCGCGTCACCGTCGGTGAATCCGGCACGGGCGGCGGTTTCCGCAAGTTCTGCCGCGGTGAAACGCATATCTCGAACGCTTCGCGTCCGATCTCGGCCAGCGAAATGGCTGCCTGCCGCGCGGCTGGCATCCAGTACGTCGAAATCCCGGTGGCGTTCGACGCGCTCACCGTCGTCGTGCACCCATCGAGCCCGTTGCGTTCGATCACGGTCGATCAGCTGCGTCAAATCTGGCGCCCGGAAGCACAAGGCCAAGTGACCAACTGGCGCCAAGTGAACCCGCAATGGCCCGACATGCCGCTGGCGCTGTTCGGACCTGGCTCGGCTTCGGGCACGTTCGATTACTTCACCGAAGCCGTGAACGGCCGTTCGCGCGCCTCGCGCACCGATTACACGCCGTCGGAAGACGATAACGTCATCGTCCAAGGTGTCGCCTCCAACACTGGCGGCATGGGCTATTTCGGCTTGGCCTACTACGAAGAGAACCGCTCGCGCCTGCGCGCGCTGGCGATCGATAGCGGGTCCGGCCCGGTGGAGCCCAGCGTCGCTAACGCCGCCAACGGCACCTACGCGCCGCTGTCGCGTCCTATGTTCATCTATGTGAACGCTGCCGCGCTCCGCCGCCCGCAAGTGCAGCAGTTCGTGCAGTACTTCCTGAACAACGGCGCCCGTCTGTCTACTCAAGTCGGCTACATCCCGTTGCCGGCTAACGCCTATCAAACCTACGTGCAGCGCGCTCAGCGCCGCACCCAGGGCACAGCGTTCGGTGGCCGCCAAGCGATTGGCATCACCATCGAGGAACTGATGGCTCGCCCGCTCATCGTGGAGCCGGTGCAGCAATAAGGCATAAGTGAAACCCGGCGGGGATGGGGATAACCCGTTCCCGCCGGGCATGCTTTCGGGCTAGAGATCATCGCGGAATCGACGCGCCGGAACCGGCGCGTCTGGCGTGCAGAAGGCGAGGGGCCCCGTGGAGCGGGATTTCACCAAAAAGAAACTGAGGTTGGGCGAGCAGGCCATGGAAGGCCTGCTGTTCGTGGCGGCGCTCATCGGCGTCCTAATCGTCGTTGGCATCATCTACGTCGTGGTTTCGGAATCTGCCAAATTCTTCGCCCAGGTGTCGGCGATCGAGTTTTTGACCTCGACGACCTGGACTCCGCTGTTCGAGAACCCGGAGTACGGCATCGCGCCATTGCTGACCGGAACCTTCATGGCGACGCTGGTGGCGCTTTCTGTGGCGGTGCCGCTTGGATTTCTGATCGCCATCTATCTCAGTGAGTTTGCCGGCGCGCGCACGCGCGAGACGCTGAAGCCCGCGCTCGAATTGCTCGCTGCGGTGCCGACGGTCGTTTACGGCTATTTCGCTCTACTGTTCGTGACGCCAATTCTGCAGAGTTGGCTGCGGCCGCTCGGTATCGAGTTGCCCGGCTTCAATTTGCTGTCCGCTGGCATTGTGATGGGTTTGATGATCATCCCCTACATTGCTTCGCTTTCCGAAGACGCCATGCGCGCCGTGCCGCGCTCAATGCGCGAAGGCTCGTACGCCATGGGCGCGACACGGCTTGAGACCGCGTTTCGCGTCGTTGTGCCGGCAGCCGTCTCTGGCATTGTTGGTGCAGTTATTCTCGGCATGTCGCGCGCCATCGGCGAAACGATGATCGTGGCTGTCGCCGGCGGCACCCAGGTGCAGATGGTGACGAGCCCCACCATGCAAGGCGCGACGGTCACCGCCTTCATGGCGCAAGTGGCGCTGGGCGACATCGCCTGGGGCACACTTGAGTACAACTCGATCTTTGCCGCGGGCTTGGCGCTTTTGGTGCTGACGCTGCTCTTTAACTTCATCGCATTCTGGCTGCAGCGCCGTTATCGGGAGATCTACTGATGACCGTTGCGGTTGACGCCCCAAACCCGAGCGATATCACCGCGCATCCGCCTGGACTGGCAACGCGGCGGTTCAAGGATTCCGTCTTCATCGTCTGGGGCATTATCGCCACCATTATCGGCCTTGGAACACTGGTCGCGCTGGTGAGTGAACTCGTCAACGACGGCGGCCACCGCCTGACGATGGCGTTTTTCACGAGCTACCCATCGTCCGACCCGGCCATGGCCGGCATTCTTTCGGCCTGGGTGGGCTCGCTTCTGGTGATCATCACCACCGCGCTGTTTGCGATCCCAATCGGCATCTTGGCCGGCATCTACTTGGAGGAATACGCGCCCAAGAATCCGATCACCACTGCCATTGAAATTGCCGTCAACAATCTGGCAGGCGTGCCGTCGATTCTGTTCGGCCTGATGTCGCTTGGCATTTTCGTTCAGATTCTGGGCAACCCCGAGCGTTGGTTCGGCTTCCTGCCCGCAGGTTTCCGCAACGCCGCCGCTGATATGTTCGGCCAATCCATCCTCACCGCCGGCATTACATTGGCGCTGCTGATCTTGCCTGTCATCATCGTCGCCACGCGCGAAGCCGTGCGCAGCGTGCCGCAGGAAATGCGCCAAGGCGCGCTCGCGGTTGGCGCTTCGAAGTGGCAGACGACTCAGCATCACGTTTTGCCGTACGCGCTGCCAGGCGTCGTTACCGGCGTCATCATCGGCATTTCGCGCGCATTGGGTGAAACAGCGCCGCTGATCATGATCGGCGGCCTCACCTTCGTGGCGTTCCTGCCGATCACGCGGCCCGGCGATGCCGCGTTCGAGGTCATAGGCGCTGTTGATGAATACGGTGGGCCGGTTACGCCAGGCGCCACAGAATCTATCCGCATCGACCATGATGGCGTGGTCGTGTTGCCCGACTTTTCCGAAATGCCGGTCGAAGCGGGGCAGACTTACGATCTGCCGCACGGCTCGACGGTTCAGTCCGTGGCCAGCTGGGGCGATGCGCTCGCAAGCTGGTCGCCAAGCCATTGGTTGGGTTCCGAGTTCACGGTGATGCCGATCCAGATGTTCAACTGGACCTCGCGTCCGCAAGCCGAGTTCCTGGAGATCGCCGCGGCGGCCGGTTTGGTGCTGCTGGTGATCACGTTGCTGATGAACGGCACCGCGATCTATCTGCGCTACCGGTTGCGCAGGTCGATCAAATGGTAGCGTTCGGCCTGTAAGCGGTGTGAGCGCCTAACCCTTGGACGCGCGCTCTTGCGCCCGGCGTTCCTTCGCGATGCGTCGGCGTTCCTTTGCACGCGCGCGAAGGTCGCGCAGTTTGTGCCAGAAGCGGCGACCGCGCTCTTTCGGCAGCGGCTCCAGGTTGCGACGGAATTCCTCGGCGCAGGCGCGCCAGGAGTATTTCTCCGCCAACGCCCGCGCGTCTTCGCGCCTGAGCTTCAACGCCTCCAGGCACGCCTTTTTCAGATCGTCATCGACGACGCCCGCGCCTGTGCCCGGCAGAATATCTTTCGGCCCTGGCGCCACGAAGCCCGCCACCGGCGTACCGCACGCGGCCGCCTCGAGGATGACGAGGCCGAACGTATCGGTGAAGCTCGGGAACACGAAAACGTCCGCGTCGGCGTAATAGCGCGCCAGCTCGTCGCCGAACTTCGAACCCGGGAAGATGGCGTTCGGATATTTCGCCATCAGCTCGGCCCGCGCGGGGCCGTCGCCGACGACGACCTTAGAGCCCGGCAGATCGAGTTCGAGAAACGCCTCGATATTTTTCTCGACCGCGACGCGCCCGACATAAGCAAACACCGGACGCGGCAAGTCTTTGTAGACGCCGCCATCAACGTCGCGCTTGTTTGGGTGAAACATTTCCACGTCGACGCCGCGACTCCACAGCGCCGTGTTACGGAAGCCTTGCAGGCGCAATTGATCCTGCATGGTCGGCGTCGCCACCATCATCCGCCCGGAGCGGTCGTGGAAGGCGTGCATGTAGCGATAGCCGGCCCAGAGCGGGATCCACCAGAAGCGCGCGTGCACGTACTCCGGAAACTGCGTGTGATAGCTCGTCGTGAACGGAAACTTGTGCTTCAGGCAGATCGCGCGCGCGTCCCATCCCAGCGGACCTTCGGTCGCGATGTGCACCGCGTCGGGCGCGAAGGAGAGGAAGCGGTCGTCTATGTCGCCGCGATTACCAGGCGCGAGCCGGATTTCGGAATAGGTGATCAGCGGGAAGGTGAACTTGTAATCGGCCGGAGAGATCACCTCGATCTCACAGCCCAAGGCCTTCAATTCGCGCATGGTGTTGGCGAGCGTGCGGACCACGCCGTTGACCTGCGGCTCCCAGGCGTCGGTGACCAGCATGATCTTGGTGGCGAGCGGGGGCGCTTCGGCGCTCTCCGCGGTCGCGGCGGCGGCGGGGGCTTCGGTACTCACGGGGCGTCTCTGACCACGGGGGCCCCTGCGACGCAAGAGGGCGGGCGGCCGCGCTTGCCCTAAGGGCCGGAGGCGCGCAAAAACCGCCCATGCAAACTGCACCGGCTCCACACCCGTCCGCCGCCATCGATTGGGATGCGCTCGATGCGCTGAAATACCAGGACGAGGACGCCGCGGTGGCCGCGCTCCTGGCCGATCCGCCGCTTGATCCGGCGGCGCGGGCGAGTGCGGCCGCTGAGGCGCGGGCGCTGGTCACGAAGGCGCGCAGCTTGAAGCGCCGCAAGGGCGTGATGGAGAGCTTTCTCGAAGAATTCGGGCTCTCCAATGCCGAGGGCCTCGCGCTCATGTGCCTGGCCGAAGCGCTGTTGCGCGTGCCGGATGAAGAGACGGCTGACAAGCTGATCGCTGAAAAGATTTCCACCGGCCAATGGGCCGAGCATTTGGGCAAATCGGATCATTGGCTGGTCAATGCTGGCACGTTCGGGCTGATGCTGACGGGCCGCGTGGTCAATCTGCCGGACGATCTCAAGGGCGAAGCGAGCGAAGTGTTTGGCCGCTTGGTCAAGCGCATGGGCGAGCCGGTCGTGCGCGCTGGCGCCATGCAGGCGATGCGAATTCTGGGCGAGCAATTCGTGCTTGGGCGCAACATTGATGCGGCCTTGAAGCGTGGCGCCAGCATGACCCGCTCTGGCCTCGCCAGCCGCTATTCGTTCGACATGCTGGGCGAAGGCGCGCGCACCGATGCCGACGCCGAACGCTATCTCGTGGCTTACGCCAACGCGATCGACGCTGTCGGCAAAGCCGCGAACGGGCAGGGGCCGCTCACGTCCAACGGCGTGTCGGTGAAGCTCTCGGCGCTGCATCCGCGTTACGAGGCGCGCCAGGAAGAGCGCGTGCAGCGCGAGCTTTATCCGCGCATGCTGCAACTCGCGGAAGCGGCAAAGAAGTACGATATCGGCCTCGCCATCGACGCCGAGGAAGCGGATCGGCTGGTGATGTCGCTGCGCTTGTTTGAGAAGCTAGCGCTCGAGCCTTCGCTGAAGGGTTGGGAAGGGCTCGGCATCGTCATCCAGGCTTATCAGAAGCGCACGCGCGCTTTGATCGAGCGCTTGGCCTCGCTATCGCGCAAGCGCGGCACGCCGATCCAGACACGTCTGGTGAAAGGCGCGTATTGGGATGGCGAAGTGAAGCGCGCGCAAGTGATGGGCCGCGTCGATTTCTCGACTTGGACCACCAAGGCCGCCACTGACGTGCACTATCTCGCTTGCGCCCGCGATTTGCTTTCAGTGCGCTCGATCTTCCCGCAATTCGCCACGCACAACGCACACACGGTCGCCGCCGTCCGCCGCTTAGCCGCGAGCGCGGACCGCGAGGATTTCGAGTTTCAGCGTTTGCACGGCATGGGCGAGGCGCTTTACGCGTCGATCGATCCGCCGTTGCCTGTGCGGGTCTATGCGCCGGTCGGCGGGCATGAGGACTTGTTGCCGTATCTGGTGCGGCGCTTGCTCGAGAACGGCGCCAACACCTCGTTCGTGCACTCGTTTCTCGATGACGATGTCTCGCCGGAAATCGTGGCTGCCGATCCGCTGACGACTTTGGAGGCAAAGCCGCACCGGCACCCCCGCTTGCCGCCGCCGCCGCGCCTTTACGGCGCCAGCCGCCGCAACTCCACTGGCCGCGATCTTTCGATCAAGGCCGATCGCGAGGCGCTGACAAAGGACCGCGCGTCTTCAGACGCGCCTGCGTACCTGAAGGTCCGCGATCCGGGAGAGGCGATCACCGAAGCTCTCTCCGGCTTCGAAGCCTGGAACGCGCGCGGCGGGGCGGAACGTGGCCGCGTGCTGCGAGCGATGGCGGATACGCTGCAGGAGCATCACGATTCGTTGGTGCAATTGATCGCGCATGAAGCTGGGCGTGGTTTGCAGGATGCGATCGACGAAGTGCGCGAAGCGATCGATTTCTGCCGCTACTACGCGGTCGAAGCCGAGCGCTTGTTCGCCGGGCCGGTGCAATTGCCATCGCCGGCTGGCGAGACCGATCATCTCGAAATGCATGGGCGCGGCGTGTTCGTGTGCATCAGCCCGTGGAATTTCCCGCTGGCGATTTTCACCGGCCAACTCGCGGCCGCACTCGCGGCTGGCAACACGGTCGTCGCCAAGCCGGCTGAACAAACGCCGCGCATCGCGCAGGCCGCGGTGCAACTTTTCTACAAAGCCGGTTTGCTGGCGGATGCGCTACAGCTGGTGATCGGCGACGGCGCGGTGGGCGGCAAGCTTGTCGCTGATCCACGCATCGCCGGCGTTGCGTTCACCGGCTCGACCGAAGTCGCGCGCATCATCAATCGCACGCTGGCGGCCAAGGATGGGCCGATCGTGCCGCTGATCGCGGAGACGGGCGGGCTGAACGGGCTCTTCGTCGATACGACGGCGCTGAAGGAGCAGGTGGTCGATGACGTCATCGTCTCGGCCTTCAACTCCGCTGGTCAGCGTTGCTCAAGTTTGCGCATACTTTTCCTGCCGCACGATACGGCGGATGGCGTGCTGGAAACATTGCTCGGTGCCATGGATACGCTCGTCATCGGCGATCCAGCCGATCCGTTCACCGATATCGGGCCGATCATCGACGCTGAGGCGAAGGCGAATCTCGACAAGCACATCGCGCGTATGAAGACTGACGCGAAGCTGTTGAAGCAGATCGACGTCTCGAAACTCGGCGGCAATTTCTTCGGGCCGGCTGTGATCGAACTCAAGTCGCTCGACCAGATCGACAAGGAAGTGTTCGGGCCTGTGCTGCACGTGGTGCGCTATGATCCGTCAGACATCGCAAACGTTGGCGCGCAACTCGCGGCGAAAGGTTATGGCCTGACGCTCGGCGTCCATTCGCGGCTGGAGAGCTTTGCCGAAGCCGTGAAAAAAGCCGTGCCGGCGGGCAATGTGTATGTGAACCGCACCATTGTCGGCGCTGTGGTTGGCGTGCAGCCGTTCGGCGGCGCCGGGCTTTCCGGCACTGGGCCAAAGGCGGGCGGGCCGAATTATCTGCCGCGCTTCGCCGAAGAGCGCGCCATCAGCGTCAACATAGCGGCGCAAGGCGGCGATCCGCACCTGTTGAATCTGTGAGCTGGCGCAGGGCGGCTCTTGCTTTGGTGTTTGTGTGGTTCGCCGCTGGTGGGCTTGGCCACTTTCTTCTGACTGACGCCTTCACCACTGTTATGCCGCCATACGTGCCGCATCCGCGCGAGATGGTGCTGGCGACCGGCGTGTTCGAGATCGCGGGCGCGTTGGGCGTGCTCGTGAAGCGCTTGCGGCCGTTCGCCGGCATAGGTTTGATCGTGCTCACGGTGTGCGTGACGCCGGTTCATGTGGATATGCTGCTCAACGCGGAGCGTCACGCCATCGGCGCGCCGGCGCTGTGGGCGCGGCTGCTGTTTCAGCCGATCGTCGTCTTCATCATCTGGTTCGCGACATTGTCGCGTCCCAGCGGACACACCTCGCGTTGACGCGCACACGAGCCGCAGATTCGCCATAGAGGCGGCGCAGGTGCGGCGGCGGTCAACTCGGAGTCCGCTCATGCGCCGCGCTCTTATCGCTGCCGCCTTTCTGCTTTTCGCCGCGCCCGCGTTTGCGCAACAGACGGAAATGGACGCCGCCGAATCCGCGCTGCGGCGCGACATGGCGCCGTCCGGCGTCACGGTCGAGCGGGTCGCGCCGGACGAAATCCGCGTCTCGATGCCGTCGGACATCACGTTCGACTTTAACCGCGCCGACGTGCGCCGCGAGTTCATGCCGCGCGTCGCCGATCTGGCGAGGACGCTCAACGCCCATCGCGGCATGGGTATCGAGATCATCGGCCATGCCGATGCCATTGGTTCTGATCAGTACAACCAGGTGCTCTCGGAACGCCGCGCGCAGGCGGTCGGCGCCCGGCTGATGGATTTGGGCGTGGCGTTCAATCGCATCGAGGCGAGCGGGCGGGGCGAGTGGGTTCCGGTCGCGGGCAACGACACCGAATGGGGCCGCGCCCGCAATCGGCGCGTCGAAGTGCGGATTACATCGTCTCGCAAGTAGCGGTGGCGACGCTTCGTCCACATGACAGCCTTGCCGTGCGCGGCCGGAGCGCCGTAAACCGGCAGCCATGAGCCACGATAACGTCACGCCGTTTCGCCGCCCGCCGCCGAAACCGGTGCGCCCGCAACAGCAGGGCGGCTGGGGCTTCAAGACGCATCGCGGCAAGGCGCTCTTGGTGCACGCGCTGACGCTGGCATGCTTTGCGCTGCCGTTCCTGGTCGGCGGCGGCCAGTTGATCCGATTTCTCGCCTTGGGCCTCGGCATTGCGGCGGTCGTGATCGCCTACACCAGCCGGCCCGACGCGATGCCGTGGGCGGCGACGCACCATGAGCAGGCGTTGCGCACCATTTTGATTGCGTTCGTGGCGACGACACTGCTGAGCCTGCCCAGTCTCGTAATCCCTCGGAGCGCCACCGAAATTCAGAGCGTGTATCTGCCGATCTATTTTTGGGGCGGCATCATCGTAGCGATCTGGGCCGGCATCCGCGCGCTTGTCGGATTGGTCCTCGCAGGCATGCGCCGGCCGACATTCAATCCGCGCGGTTGGCTGGTTTAGTCGGCGAGCGAACAGCCGTACTCTTCTTCGTACACAGCTTCCGCGCTGATCGCGCCGAACAGCACGCTCGCGCGCACGGTGTTCGCGTCTTCCGTGATCGAGAGCATGGCGCGCGCATCGTCGGGAAATTCGGCCAAGCATGAATCGAGCGTGCGGCCGCTGACGTGCAGGCATGAGCAGGTTTGCTTAGCGGCGTAGCCGGTGGCGAGCTTGGCGTAGGCGAGATCGTCACGCAGCGTCCAGGCGACGCTGGAGAGCACGATCGCCGCAAGGGCAAGACCGCCCACGATAAACCAGCGTTTGCGCGACACCGCCGCCTCCCCCTATGC
>QBMO01000009.1:19740-22755 GCA_003242075.1 Alphaproteobacteria bacterium | reverse complement strand
GGCGCGAGCCTAGCGAAGACGAGGGGATGCGTCATGCTGCGCGGCGCTTTAGCGGCATTGTTTATGGTTTTCGCAGCGGCAGGGGCGGCGAGCGCGCAGGCGCTCCACCCGCTGCCGCCACAACCGGCGGGCGTGGCGTGGCCGACGCAGGATTGGACGGTCGCGCCGCTGCCGGCCGATGTCGATGCGCCGGCGTTCGATCTCGCCGTGACGGAAGCGTTCGGCGGCGTGCATGACCTGATGGGCGAGACGCGCGCGGTGATCGTCATCCAAGGCGGGCGCATCGTGTTCGAGCGCTACATGGATGGTTATTCGCGCGACACGCGGCTGGTGTCGTGGTCGATGGCCAAATCTGTGACGCACGCGCTGGTAGGTGCGGCGGTGCTGCAAGGGCGGCTCTCGGTCGATGCGCCGATGGGGCATCCGAACTGGTCCGCGGGTGATCGGCGCGCGTCGATCAGCTGGCGCCAATGGCTGCAAATGGTCGATGGGCTCGACTACCTGGAGAGCGCCGAGGATGTGTCGCAATCTGGCAATGCGCGCATGTTGTTCGGCGAAGGCCGGCGAAGCGTGTCGCGCTGGGCCTCAGAGCTGCCGATCATCCACGATCCGGGCACGCAGTGGAATTACAGCTCGGCTGGCACGCTGCTGATCTCGGACGCGCTGACGCGTGTGATTGTGCCTGCGCCGAGCGGCGTTGCGGATCGGCGGGCGCGGATGCGGGCCTGGATGAACGCGTCGCTATTCGAGCGCATCGGCATGCGTCCGTTGGTCGAATACGATCCCGAGGGCGTCTTCTATGGCAGTTCGCTCATCTACGCGACGGCGCGCGATTTCGCGAAGTTCGGCTATCTCTATTTGCGCGGTGGTGTCTGGGATGGGCAGCGCATCCTCCCCGAAGGCTGGGTCGATTTCGGCCGCACGCCGGGCCCCGCGCGCAATACCGATACATACGGCGCCCATTGGTGGCTGACGCCAGCGCATGGCCCCGGCATCCCATCGCGGTCGCTGATCACCGATGCGTCCATGGCCGACGCGTTTTCGGCGCAGGGGCATGAAGGGCAGATCATTGTCGTCGTTCCGTCAAAGGATTTGGTCATGGTGCGGCTCGGGCGCTTTGACGGCGGCGGCGAAGCGTGGGATGCGCTGGGCGATTGGGCGACGCAGCTGATCGGCGCGTTCGGCGATCGCCCGGTGGTGCAAGCCAGGAGGTAGCGATGTCCGCTGAAGATGGCCGGGAAGCGAAACTGCAGGCCGCGAAGCTGTTGCGTGACGCAGGCTTTGCCTATCTCGCCGCGAACCTCGAGCACGGCTCGCTCTCGGCGGTGGCGAAGGACGAGCCGTTCTTCCTGCTGTGCGGGCGCGACCGTTTGGCGCCGACGGCGATCAAGGCATGGATCGAAGCGGCGCGGATTTCAAACGTGCCGGATCACAAGCTCGAATCCGCGCACGAGACGATCGAAGCCATCGAAGGCTGGCCGGGCGATCGGCACTATCCGGATTAGTGCGGGGTGCGCAGCCGCGTGTGTACGCGGGCGAGGCCGTCATAGAGTTCAGGGCGCACGTCGTGAACAGTGCCGCGCCCCGCGACCAGCGCCAGCGCAGCTAAGGCTTGCGACGCATCGTATTCCTGCTGCATCTGCGCGAGTAACGCGACAGCGCGCACGCGTTCTGCGAAGCGAGCCGCACCGGGGCCGTGCGCATCGATCACGCGCATGCGCAACTGACGTAGAGCAATCGTGACAGAGGGCGGCAGGCCGACATAATCGTAGCGACGGCGCTCGCGGACCCGCAGGCCGCCCGATTTTCGCCGGCGGTCGGTTCCGAAATAGCTGTCCTGATCAACCCACTGCATAACGTTCACGCGGCCGCGTTTTGCGGCGATCGCTTCCTTGTGACGCCAGTGTCACTCATTGTGGTTAGGATTCCGTTCAGTGTTTGTGGCGGCGCGATGTTTCTTGCAGCCGCTATTATCGCGGCGGCGCGTGGTGAATACGCGTTAGCTACGCTTCGAGCATTGCGCGCACGTCTTCCGGCGTTTTGCCTCTTTCACGCAGTGCGCGCAGCGTCGCGGCGGCATCGCGTTTGGCGAGGCGCTTGCCATCTTCGCCGAGCACCAGGCGATGGTGGCGATAAACCGGCTGCGGCAGGTCGAGCAGCTTTTGCAGCAGCACGTGCAGATGCGCGGCGTCGCGTAGGTCTTCGCCGCGGATGACGTGCGTCACGCCTTGTAGCGCGTCGTCCCAGACCGAGGCGAGGTGATAGCTGGCGGGGAAATCCTTGCGCGCGAGGATGACGTCGCCGTGCTTTTCCGGCTCGGCGCGGACAGGGCCGTTCTCATCTTCGAACACCAGCGCAAAGTAAGCGGGGCCAAGCGCTGCGCGTGCTTTCTTCAGTGAAAGCCGCCAGGCGAACGCCTCGCCCGCTGCGAGCTTGGCCGCTTCCTCATCCGGCGGCAGCGCTTCGCCGCGGAACATTTCTTCCGCGGCGCCGTGCGGCGCGTTGGCGATCGCTTCGGCGACCTCCTT
Organism: Alphaproteobacteria bacterium; assembly: GCA_003242075.1. GTDB lineage: Bacteria > Pseudomonadota > Alphaproteobacteria > Caulobacterales > Aquidulcibacteraceae > Vitreimonas. The sequence continues at coordinate 20,227 of QBMO01000009.1, read as the reverse complement.
GCGCGTGCGGAAGCAGCGATAGACGAGATTGCGCGCGATCAGGCTTTGCAGCGCGGCTTCGTAGTCGGCCAGATGCGCCGATTGCCGCCGCACCGGCTCTTCCCACTCGACGCCGAGCCAAGCGAGATCTTCAAAGATCGCCGCTTCGAATTCGGGCCGGGCGCGGCCTTGGTCGATGTCTTCGATGCGCAGGATAAAGCGGCCACCGGCTTCGCGTGCGGCGTCGAACGCGGTGAGCGAGGAAAGCGCGTGGCCCAGGTGCAGATAGCCGGTGGGCGAGGGGGCAAAGCGCGTGACGAAACTCATGGCGCGGAGTTTAAGGCCGCGCCGGTGCTGTGGGATAGATTTTCGCCGCTTGCGCCATGGCGTGCAGGCGCTACCTAGCCCCCATGACAGTTTTCATCGACGGACCGCGGCTGCCGCCTGCGCGTGGGGGCAAGCCGGACGCCCTGATTGTGCTGCTGCACGGTTACGGCTCGAACGGGGC
>QBMO01000009.1:748-19730 GCA_003242075.1 Alphaproteobacteria bacterium | reverse complement strand
CGATCTGATCAGCCTCGCGCCGTTTTTCGCCAAGCTCTTGCCGGGGGCTGTGTTCGTGTCGCCGAATGCGATCGAGCCGGTGCCGGGCTATGCCGGCGGCTATCAGTGGTTTCCGATCTCCAATCTCGATCCGCACCTGATGGAGAGCGGCGCGCGCCAGGCGGCGCAGTCGGTGGATCGGTTTCTGGACCGCGAGTTGGAGAAGTACGGCCTGCCGCCGGAGCGGCTGGCGCTCGTGGGTTTCAGCCAGGGCACGATGATGGCGCTGCACGTCGGCCTGCGGCGCGAGAAGCAGATCGCCGGCATCCTCGGCTATTCGGGCGTGCTGGTCGGTGGGCGCAAGCTGAAGGACGAGATGCGCTCGAAGCCGCCGGTTTTGCTCATCCACGGCGACCGCGACCCCACCATCCCGATCCCGGCCATGTTCGACTCAGCCGAGCAATTGGCCGCCGCCGACCACGGCGCCCAATGGCACATCTCCTATGGCGTGCCCCATTCGATCGGTCCGGACGGGCTGGACCTGGGCGGGGCGTTCCTCGCCATGCAGTTGAAAACGCAAGGGATCGTGGCCGGGCGCTGAACTTTTTCAGCGGCGTTGCCGCGGTGTCACGAACCTGTCGCGCCAAATCAGATATACGGGCTTCACGCCTGGATGAGCCGATGTGCTATACTCCAGGCGCATAAGGAGCCGGGTCTTCAAGAGTAGCCACTCTCTCCCCCGAACTGTTCAGCAGCACCAGTGGATGGGCTGCCGATGAACGTTTCCAGCGCTCCCCTGGCGGGCTGGCCGGCGCTGGTCCTCAATGCCGATTTCCGTCCGCTATCGTATTATCCCTTGAGCTTGTGGCCCTGGCAGGAAGCGGTGAAGGCCGTCTTCCTGGAGCGCGTCGACGTGGTCGCGCACTACGATCAAGTGGTGCACTCGCCCTCGTTCGAGATGAAGCTGCCGAGCGTCATCTCGCTGCGGGACTATGTGCACCAGGATCGCCCGCCTGCGTTCACGCGGTTCAACGTCTTCCTGCGCGACGGCTTTGCGTGCCAGTATTGCGGCACGCCCGACGATCTCACCTTCGATCACGTGCTGCCGCGCTCCAAGGGCGGGCGCACGACCTGGGAGAATATCGTGGCGGCGTGCGCGCCGTGCAATTTGCGCAAGGGCGGCAAGTACGCTCACCACGCCCAGATGCGCCCGCGCCGCAAACCGCGCCGGCCGACCATGCACGAGCTGCAGCACGTCGGCCGCCGCTTTCCGCCGCATCATATGCACGACAGCTGGATGGACTATCTCTACTGGGACGTCGAACTGGACGCTTAGCCGCGCAGAGTCTCGGCGAAGGCGCGGCTCAGGCGTATGGCCACGCGCTCAGCAGTAGCTTCGGCGCGCTCAAGTACTGCCGCGGCGCGTTGCATGTTGGCGCTAATCAGATTGTACGATTGTCCGCCGGACTGGCTCATGACCAGGGCGGCCGCGGCTATGGCCAAGGATTGGGCGAGTGACATGACGTTCCCCGTTGCAATGGGGCGCGTCTTAAGCGGCCTTCGTTGCGGGCGTTCGTCGGCCTTGCAACACGGCTGAAATATTAGACGGCGTCGCCGACCTTGGTCGCGGTGTTGGTGAACGAGTCGGTCAACGCCGTGCCGAGCAGCTGCACGGCGGCAATGACGGCGACCGAAATCAGCGCGGCGATCAGCGCGTATTCGATGGCGGTGGCGCCGCGTTCGTCGCGGAGGAAGCGCGTGATCATGCGGCGCTCCGTTCGATCAGGCGCTTCACCAGCACGACATCGGCTGGCGGCATATCGATCGCGGGCAATTCTGCCGGTTTCACCCAGCGCGCGTCCTGCGCTGAATTGGGCTCAAGCTTGATCACGCCGCCGAATTTGGTGGCGACGTAGAGCGGCATCAGCAGATGAAAATCCGGGTAGGCGTGCGAAGCGAACGCGAACGGATCGAGAGCGTCAGGCTCGACGGTCAAATCCAGTTCCTCCTTCAATTCCCGACAGAGGGCTTGCTCCGGCGCTTCGCCGGGCTCGACCTTTCCGCCAGGAAACTCCCACAGCCCGCCAAGCTGCTTGTGTTGCGGCCGCTGCGTGATCAGCACGCGTCCGGTTGAATCGAACAAGGCGGCCGCCGCCACCAGCAGCAGGCGCCTTGAACCGGGAACATCGCCGATTTGCATGAAAATGCCGTGAGCAAGGATGGTTGAGCGCCGTTAAGGCGCCCAACCTTTCCGCGCCGTTTACGACGTTGGCAAGCCTTCTTCGGTCAGCGCTTGCTGCACAGCCGGGCGCGCTTGCACGCGTTGGAAATAGGCTTCGAGCGTAGGTAGCGCGGAGAGGTCGACTTTGAACTGCCTGGCCCAGCGCAGGACCGTGAAGGCGTAGGCGTCGGCCACTGAGAACTCGCCGACGACGTAATCCTTGTCGCCGAGCTTTTGCGCGAACAGGCCCCAGCGGTTTTGCAGCAGCTTGTGGGCGGCGTCGCGGGCTTCGTCGTTGGGCTTGCGGAAGAGCGGGCTGGTGCCTTTGTGGAGTTCGGTGGCGATGAAGTTCAGCGTCGCCAGCGCACGCCACTTGGCGAAGCCTTCGGTCGGCATCAGGTTCTTGGCCGGCGCCAGTGAGGCCAGATATTGGAGCAGCACTTGCGCTTCGGTGAGCGTCTCGCCGTCGCCGGTTTCGAGCACCGGCACCGCGCCTTGCGGGTTGATGGTGTAGAAATCCTTGCCGCTCTCGGTGGTGCGCTCGGCGCCGAACGTGACCTTATCGAGTTCGGCGTCGAGGCCGGCTTCACGAATAATGATGTGCGGCCCGAGCGAGCAGGCGCCGGTGGCGTAGTAGAGTTTCATTGGATGCTCCGCGAATTGTGAGCGTCACCAACTAGCGCGTGGAGCAATGCGCTCAAGTGTCAGCGGTGTGACCGCGCGCCGCTTAGGCGGACGCGTCTTTCGCGGCCTTGGCGGCTTTCGCGGTGGCGCTGCGCTTTTCAGCATTGACGCGCTTGGTCTCTTGCTGCGCGGCGGTCTTAGCGGCGCGGCGTTCTTCCATGGCCGAAGCGAGCATCGGGAGCAGGCTTTCGGCCTGCTCCTTCTGCTTGATCGTGCCGGCTTCCGCCAGGCGAAGCGCGTTCGCCTGGAGGTTCTCCAGCTCTTTGTCGGAGAGATCAGGTATGCGCTGACCGATCTCCATCAGATCAGACCGCCTTCAGGTTGGTCGCGGAATCGCGGCCTTGACGATCTTTCTCAAGATCGAAGGACACCTTCTGGCCGTCATTGAGGCCGGAGAGGCCCGAGCGCTCAACGGAAGAAATGTGCACGAACACATCCTTGCCGCCGCCGTCCGGAGCAATGAAGCCGAAGCCTTTTTGGGAATTGAAAAACTTTACAGTGCCGACAGCCATTGCCATCTCCTTTTGTGTTGTCGCCTACGTGGACCTTCCACGGCAGGCGCCGATTTCGAGGGAAACAGCAGATATCCGGCGCGAGCGCGAGGGATCAAAGCGTGACGCGACGAGGATCGACACGGTCTATATAGGGCGTTTCAGGTGAAAAGCGACCGCTAAGTTTGTTAATCCGCCGCCGCGGGCTTGGCGATTGCACCCGTTTTGGCGTTTCGGATGAAAGAGCCGATTTCGCCGGCGTCATGCGGAGCGTCGTCGCGATCGTCCACAAGGGCGGCCTGATCGATGATCAGATCCTGCAACTCATCGGGCAGGGCGTCCCATTGCAGCACCAAGGCGCTGCCGAGCCGGCGCAGCAAATGTTCCTGCTGTTCGCGATATTTGAGCGTGCGCGGCACGACCTGCGGCGGCTGCAGCGGCGCGAATGTGCGTGAGCGGTGTGGATCAGTCATAGTTGGCGGCCTCAAGTCGGCTTTCATCGAGAATACGGTCGAAGGTTTCGAGATCGTTCTTCACGCGATATTGCTGCGGACCGCGCTCCAAGGGCAGCGGACGAACGATGCGATAAGTTCCGCTGGGCGCCGAAAACGCGCCCGAGCGCAGAATGGAGACGCGTTGCCCTGCGCCGAATTTTGTTTGCGACATGCCGCTTGATCCTTGGGCGGGAGGGAGTGGCGCGAGACGCGCGCCACAAGCGTGTAACGGTAAAGATGGTGCGAAATGCCCGAAAAACAAGGCAGTTCGGGCTTATTGCGAGGCGTAAGCGTCGCGCGCGGCTACATACGCGTTGTACAATTCGCGTAATCGGGTGCCTGGCTCGCCTGTCGCGAGGCCTTGGAACCGCGCCATGCCGGCTTCGCGTTCGCCGAATTGCGCAACGACCTCCGCCATCCATGCGCGATCGGCGGCGGCGGAATCTTGGTGCAGCCTGAGCTTGCTCATGACGCGCTCTTCAGCCGCGCCATTTCCGTGCGCAGCGCCTTTTCGTCGAACACTTGGCCGGTGTCGGTGTCGCGGATGCGGATGAGCCGCATGCCGCGCGTGCTGAGGCCGCCGGCCCAATCGAGTGCGGCCTTCGCCGTGGGCAGGGTTGCGCTCGGTTCGAAGCGCAAGCCCGCGCCGGGCGACGAATTCACGATGAAAGCCACGACGAAGCTCCGCTTATGCGTTGGTTGTTTTCGAGACGAAGTCGGGTGAGCCGACATCGTGCTCGCCATATTTGACGGTGTAGGTGGGGCCGAGTTTTTCGGCCAAGGCCTCGGCGTCGATGCTGGAGGCGAACACGCCGGCCAAGTGCCACGGCCGCTCGCGCACGACGCCCCAGCCTTCTTTCAACATGTCGCCAGGTATCGCCAAGGGGAGGTCTCCTAAATCGGTCATTGAACGGGCGCCGGCGTTACGATGGTGACGACGCGGCCTTCGGCGCGCAGGCCGCGGGCTGCGGCGTCGGCGCTATCGGTTGCATGCCGGCGCGAGCGGTAATCGCCATAGAAGGCGCCATCGAGCGTCAGGCGCCAAATGCTGCGGCGGTAGGTGATTTCGAGGGTCGATGGATTCGTCTGCATAGCTCTGACTGCTTCCGTGGGCCGAAGACGGCGCGAGGCGCCGCGAGATGGTGACCAGGAAGTGAAATAAAGAGCCTGGAGCGCGCGGGCGAAATGGGGCGGAGACCGGCAGCGCTTGCGAAGCGGCACTGTAACACGCCTGAGCGCGCCCGCCTAACGGCATATCGGTGCGTTTCCCGCTTTCAGCATGAAAGCAAGATGGAGGGCGGAGACGCGGGGTTTCGCGTCGCAAAGGTTTGGCGCGGTTGGTTCCGCGCTTATGACACGGAAGCCCGCGTCTCCGTGATCGGCTTCATCGGCGCCGTCGCTGGAGGTGTTTCACTCCAGGAGGCGGCGCGGCCGACGGCGTGCAGGTTCGTGGTGTTCGATCCACAAATCCCCGGTGCTTGCTCCACATGGTTGCTACTCCAGTGGCTTCTGCGGCCGCTGCGATACGAAACACGACAACGTCCAAGGGGTCTGTCCGTCTCGTGGTTCGCCTTCTCGTGAGAGAAGCAACGACGCATCACGCTCGATCACACATCCCCGCGTTGTTCGAAACAGCTGGCCAACTGCCCTCCTGCGAAGATGATGAGGGCATGATACGCCGGGTTTGAATGCGGTCGGATAGATGGGATTCTATCCTCGTATTTTGGTCTGCTTTTCGCCGGGAGCGGACGTCAAGGCTCAGACCTCCGGGGTCTCGCGAACGGAGGTCACACGAAGGGTTCCCCACGTTCGATAGATCGATAATCCAAGCATGATCAACCCGCCGAACATCACGGCCTGCATCGCTAGGATGAATGGGACCATGATGATCATGGGGAGAAACATTGCCGAGGCGCTGACGGTTTGACCGCTCTGATCAACGCCCGATGGAACGAACAAGGAGAGCAGACCCATCAGCAGGAACATCGGAATGAAAATCACTCCGGCCCCAATGCCATATCCGACCGCCACCGGCCCGAACAGCGAGGCTAACGACAGCTTTCCATCAATCCCTTTGATTTCCATCCACGCCTCCGCCGAACCTATCAACGTCAGATGCCTACGAGCGGGGCGGCTTTTTGGCCGTCGCAAGCAGCAGCACGGCCCAGAACCCAGAAAACATCATCAAGCCGAGGCCAAGGGCGAAGACGACAAGCTGGTAGTCATTTGGTAGCGCGAAAGCACCCGCTGTCAGCGCCAAGCTCATCGCGAACAGGATAGAGTTTCCTCTGACTAAGCTTCGCCGGGTCATGGTTGAACACCTAGCGGTTGCGTATCGTCGTCACAACAGCCGGGCGTCCGCTTCGGGCCAGAAGCAGAAATAAAATCCCAGCGCCCCCTAGCTCCGATAATCGCCGTTGATCTCCACATAGCGCTTCGTCAGATCGCAGGTGTGCATCACGGCGCGGCCGGCGCCGGGGCCGACGGTTACGGTGATCTCCAGCTCCTGGCGCTGCATGTAGGCGCTCATGGCGGCTTCGTCGTAGGTGGACGCGACCATGCCGTCGCGCGCCGCGTAAAAATCGCCGAAGCGGACGGCGATCATGTCCTTCTTCACCGGCTGATCGGCGCGGCCGACGGCCATGACGATGCGGCCCCAGTTTGCGTCTTCGCCGGCGATGGCGGTTTTCACCAATGGGCTTTCGCAAATGGTGCGGGCGATGATCTTGGCGCTTGCGTCACTGGCCGCGCCTTCGACCACGACCTTCACCAGCTTGGTCGCGCCTTCGCCGTCGCGCACGATTTGGATCGCGAGATCGCGCAGCACGTCGGAGAGCGCTTGGCGGAATGCGGCGAGACGATCGTCGCGGGCGTCAGCGATCGGCGGGACGCGCGCTTGGCCGGTGGCGAAGAGCAGCACGCAATCATTGGTGCTGCGATCGCCGTCGACGGTGATCGAGTTGAAGCTGGTCTCGGTCTCCGCCTTCAGCAGCGTTTTCAGGATCGGCGCGGAGAGGGCGGCGTCGGTGAACACGAAAGCCAGCATCGTCGCCATGTTCGGCGCGATCATGCCCGAGCCTTTGGCGATGCCGGCGATGTTGACGGTGACGCCGTCGATTTCGCAGGTGGCGCCTGCGCCTTTCGGGAAGGTGTCGGTCGTCATGATCGCGGCTGCGGCTTCGGGCCAGGAGACCGGCGCTTGCTTCATGTGCAGCAGCGCGTTGGTGATTTTGGCGTCGTCGAGCAGCACGCCGATCACGCCGGTGGAGGCGGCGAGCATTTCGCGCGTTTCGACGCCGATGGCGGCACCCGCTTCGGTCAGCGCGCGCTTACAGGCGGCGTCGCCAGCCGGACCAGTGAAGGAATTGGCGCAGCCGGCGTTGACGAGCAGTCCGCGCGCGTTGCCGCGTGTGGCGGAGAGCGCTTGTTTGCACCAATCGGTCGGCGCCGAGCCGACTGCGTTGGTCGTGAACACGCCGGCCGCTTTCGTGCCGGCGGGCATGCGCATCAGCAGCAGATCAGGGCGCGCGTGCTTGTAGAAGCCGGCGCGCCCGATCGCGGCTTCGAGCCCAGCGATGGCGGGCAGATCGGGAAAACGCGCAGGCGCGAGCGGACTGATTTGGTCGGACATGCGCGCTCAATACGTGCCGCGATGCCTCCCCGCCAGAGGAGGGCGTCGCGAAAGCGCTATTGCGTCGGGCCTTCTTCAGCCGCTGGCGGCGGCGCCGGTGTCGGCGCAGGCGCAGTAGCCTGCGGCGCGGGGCGCGGCGGGTCGGCCCCGCCGACAACGCCGCCAGGGCCCATCGGGAACGGGAAGGGCGGCGCGCCTTCGCCGGGGGGCGAAGCCGCGTCAGGCGCGGGGCGCACCGGCTCGTCCGGCGTCGTGGCGTCGGCGGGCACGGGCGTCTGTTCACCCGGATCAAGCACGACTTCGGGCTCGCGCAGGCGCTCGATGCGGGCGTCGCGTTCGAGGCGCTCCTGCATGCGGGTGATTTCCTGGAAGCGGAGCCAATCGACGATGCGCGGGCGCAGTTCTTCGAGGCTCGGCACGCCGCGCTCGCGGCGATCTTCGACGCGCACGATGTGCCAGGCGTTGGCGTATTCGATCGGACCAAAGATTTCGCCCGGATTGGCGTCATCGACGGCGGTGCGGATCGGGCCTTGGACGTCGGTCAGCAACGCCCAGCCGAGATCGCCGCCGTCAGGCGCGGTTTCGCGGTCGGAGGAGAGCTCGAAAGCGAGGGCTTCAAATCTTTCGCCGCCGTCGAGCCTTCTTTTGGCCGCGTCCGCCAATTCACGTGTGTTGAACTGCATGTGGCGGAGATGGACTTCGGTGCCTTGACCCAAGCGGGCCGCGTTTTCGTCGTACAGCCGGCGGATGGCGTCCGGATCGTTGGCGATCCGGTCGATCTCTTCGTAAATGGCTGCAGCCAAAACCCGTTCTTGCGCGTTCTCCAACTGGCGGCGGACATCGGCCTCGCGGTCGAGCCCGCGCGCCTCGGCTTCCATCGAGAAGAGGCGAAACTGAATCAGCTCCTCCAGAGCCATGAAGAAGGCGTCCGAATTGGCGTCGAGATCTTCGCCTTCCCGCATGAAACCGCGGGCGACGGCGTGCGCGCGCACGTCTTCGATATAGATCGGCCGGCCGTTGACCGTGGCGGCGACGACGGGGTCGTTAATGCCTTCGCCGTCAGTGGAGGAATCGCGGCCCAAACCGCATCCGGCCAACATCAGGCCAAGCACGAGGGCTGCGCCCAAGGAGCGCACCGCGGAGGAGAAATTCTTTCTGGAGGCCATGCGTTCTGCTCTCTCGAAGACGGGACAGCGTGCAAGGGCTGCGCCCCAGGACTACCGCCCTGGGTCGCATTGACACCGCCCAGGGGCGCTCTTAAGTCTCGCCCGCGTGCCAGTCCAGAGTGTTTACACACCCGGGTGCGCATCGGTGGGATTAGAAAAAGCCTACAAAATCAACCCGTTAAACCGATCCTCCCGCGCCCTGTCCGAGACGGCGCATCAACATTAAGATTGCGCCTATGCTGAACCTCGCCAGACAGATTTTCGGCTCCGTGAACGAGCGCAAGACGCGCCATTTGCGCCCGCTCGTCGCCCGCATCAACGCGCTGGAGCCAACCTTCGAGGCGCTCTCCGACGAGGCGCTCCGGAACAAGACAAGCGAATATCGCCACAAGCTCGCCCGTGGGGCGAAGATCGACGAGATCCTGCCGGAAGCTTTCGCCACGGTGCGCGAAGCCTCCAAGCGAACGCTCGGCCTCCGGCACTTCGACGTGCAGATGATGGGCGGCATTTTCCTGCACAACGGCAAGATCGCCGAAATGCGCACCGGCGAAGGCAAGACGCTTGTCGCCACGCTGCCAGTTTATCTGAACGCGCTCGAGAGCCGCGGCGTCCACGTCATTACGGTGAACGATTATCTGGCCAAGCGCGACAGCGAATGGATGGGCCAGATCTATCGCTTCCTCGGCCTCTCCGTCGGCGTCATCGTGCACGGCCTCTACGACAATGAGCGCCGCCAAGCCTACGCCTCGGACATCACCTACGGCACCAATAACGAATTCGGCTTCGACTATCTGCGCGACAACATGAAGTACTCGCTGGGCGAGATGGTCCAGCGCGGCCACCGTTACGCGATCGTCGATGAAGTCGACTCGATCCTGATCGATGAAGCGCGCACGCCGCTGATCATCTCCGGCCCGACCGAAGATCGCAGCGAGTTCTACAAGTCGATGAACGGGCTCATTCCGTTGCTGCGCGCCGAGCACTACGAGCACGACGAAAAGCAACGCTCGGTGACCTATACCGAGGCCGGCTCCGAGGCGATGGAAGAGATGCTGGTCGAGCGCGGCTTGTTGCAAGGCTCGATGTACGAGCCGGCCAACATCTCGCTCGTGCACCACGCCAACCAGGCGCTGCGCGCCCACAAGCTCTTCCACCGCGACAAAGATTACATCGTAAAAGACAATGAAGTCGTGCTGGTGGACGAGTTCACCGGCCGCATGATGCATGGCCGCCGCCTCTCGGAAGGCTTGCACCAGGCGATCGAAGCGAAAGAAGGCGTGCAGGTTCAGCCGGAAAACCAGACGCTCGCCTCGATCACGTTCCAGAACTATTTCCGCTTATACGACAAGCTCTCCGGCATGACCGGCACGGCCGCGACCGAAGCGGCGGAATTCGGCGACATCTACAAGCTCGACGTGGTGGAAATTCCCACCAACCGCCCGGTTAAGCGCATCGATATCGATGACGAGGTCTATCGGACGTCGAAAGAGAAATACAACGCCATCATCGCCGACATCGAAGACACGCACCGCCGCCAACAGCCGGTGCTGGTCGGCACCGTGTCGATCGAAAAATCGGAGACGCTCTCGGCGCTGTTGAAGCAGCGCGGCATTCCGCACCAAGTGCTGAACGCGCGCTATCACGAGCAGGAAGCCGCCATCGTCGCGCAAGCCGGCGTGCCGGGCGCGGTCACGATCGCCACCAACATGGCCGGCCGCGGCACCGATATTCAGCTCGGCGGCAACCTCGACATGCGCTTGAAGACGGCGCTCAAGGGCGACGAGACGCCGGACCAGATCGCCGTGCTGAAGCGCCAGCTGCAGGACGACATCGAAACCAAGAAGCAGGTCGCGCTTGCGGCGGGCGGGCTCTACGTGCTCGGCACCGAGCGCCACGAAAGCCGCCGCATCGACAACCAGTTGCGCGGACGTACCGGCCGTCAGGGCGACCCGGGCAAGTCGAAATTCTACATCTGTCTCGAAGACGATCTGCTGCGCATCTTCGCCGCCGATCGCCTCGACGCGATCATGCGCGGTCTCGGCATCCAGGAAGGTGAAGCCATCGTCCACCCATGGATGAACAAGGCGCTGGAAACATCGCAACGCCGCGTCGAACAACGCAACTTCGAAATCCGCAAGAACTTGCTGAAGTACGACGACGTCACCAACGATCAGCGCAAGGCGATCTTCGAGCAGCGCATCGAATTCATGCGCACCGCCGACGTCGCGCCGATCATTCGCGACATGCGCCACGACGTCGTGGAAAAGCTGGTCTGGCGCCACATGCCGGAGAAGGCCTATCCCGAGCAGTGGAACACGCCTGAGCTGATGATCGAGGCGGAAGAGATTTTCGAACTCAATCTGCCGGTCGATCAGTGGGCCCAGGAAGAGGGCATCGCGCAGCTCGAAATCATCGAGCGGCTGACGCGCGCCGTCGATCAAGCCTATGCGCAGAAAGCCGCCCAGCTCGGGCCGGAGCGTTTGCGCGCGGTCGAAAAGCAAGTGCTGCTCTCGGTCGTCGATATGCGCTGGCGCGAGCACTTGAGCATTCTCGATCACTTGCGCTCGGTCATCCACTTGCGCGGCTACGCCCAGCGCGATCCGTTGAACGAGTTCAAGACCGAAGCGTTCACGCTGTTCGAGCGCATGCTGCTCGATCTGCGCACGACGGTGACACGCATGCTGATGCGTCTGCAGATCGGCCAAGCTGAAGAAGTCGCGCAAAAGCCGCTGACGCCGCCGAAGACGTTCGAAATCCACCAGAACCCGGTCACCGGCGAAAACGAAATGGCAGTCGCGCGCGAAGACGCACCCTCGCTCGCGCCGGACGGATTCGACCGGCACAATCCGGCGACCTGGGGCAAGGTCTCGCGCAACGCGCCGTGCCCATGCGGCTCAGGCAAGAAGTTCAAGTTTTGCCACGGCACGGCTGAAGCGGCGAGCGCCTAAAGCGCGCCGCTCAGCCGAAGCGCGCGCTCGGTTCTGCGAAGTAAGCCATCTTGTCGCCCACGCTTGAGTGCTGGGCGGGGAAGAGGATGTAGCCGTCGGACGGCGCGCGTTGTGCTGGGCCGGCGCGCGTTTGCGTGATCACGTCGCCGGCGGCGAGCTTGTCGAAATTCTGAAAATCCGCCGCGAGCGTTTCGTCTTCCTGCTGCTTCAAAAGCGCGGCCGCGATGCGGATGCCAGTGACGCGCGGGCGTGGGCGCGGCGGCCAATCGGTAACGATGCCAAGATGGCCAAGCGTGGCGGCGATCATCTGATAGCCCACTTCCGGCCCGTTCGGATCGTCGTGCTGCCCGCATTCGACGGTGAGCGCATAGCCGCCTTGTGAGCGCATGTACTCCGTCATGCCGACGCCGTGCGAGACGTTTGCCGGCGCGCCACCAAGCGCTGCTTCGCGGCCAATCGCGGCCGCACCGTTCGCAGTCAGCCAGCCATAGACCATGTGCTCCAGACCAAGCGCCAGCGCGAGCGCTTGCTCTTCGGCTTGGCGATTGAACGGCTCGATCTCGCCGGTGTTGTTGACGGGGCCGACCAGCACGAACGGAAAGTCGCCGCGCCGGAACGAGTGCAAATCGAGCAGCACGTCGTGCTCGCGCAAGAGCGGGCAGATGACGTTGGCGACGTGGTCTTCGTAGGTGACGGGCGCCGCGTGCTCGCGCAGATCGCGGTTTAAATTCGCATCGACGGCGCGTTGGCCGAGATTGTAGGCGCGCACGTTGACGATCGGCACGAAGGTGACGCTGCCGCGAGCGAGATCCTTGTTGCGCAACTCCTCGATCATCCGCCGAATGGCGATTGTGCCCGCCGTTTCGTTGCCATGCACAGCGCCGGTCACGATCAAACGCGGCCCGGGCTGCAACGATCGCAGCTGGATGATCTCGAGCCGAGAGTCCGGTTCGGATTTGGGGAGGGCGGTCATCGTCAAGGTCCTGGCGGTGTGCCGGCCAGTTCGGTGATCAGCGCGCGCCAGTGATTGAGTCCGGAATAGAGACTGGCGACGGGCACGCGCTCGTTGAGGCCGTGTGCGAAATCGTCTTCGTCGCGCATGAACACACCGCCGACGCCGTAGGTCGGAATGCCCGCCGCGCGGAAGTAGAGCCCGTCCGTGGCGCCGGATGACATGTAGGGCGTGATCACGATGTCGGGGTAAGCCGCGCGCACGGCGCGCTCGACGGCGGCCATTACATCGCTGCGCAGCGGCGATGCATCGGTTGCGCTCGACGGGCCGAAAGTGGCGACTTCGACGCCCGGGCCGGCAATGGCTTGCAGCTCGCTCAGCACGTCAGCGACGGCGACGCCTGGAAAGATGCGGCAGTTGACGGTGGCGGTCGCACTTTGCGGCAGCGCGTTTTCGGCGTGGCCGCCGGTCAGCATGGTGGCGACGCAGGTGGTGCGCATCATGGTGGAGAGCGAAGGATTGCGCGCCATCGTGCGCTGTGCTGCGCGGTCGTTCGGGTTTTGCGCGAAGCGGCGCATGGCGGCGCCTTCGGGGCCGGGGAAGGCGGTGGCGGCATTGCGGAAGCTCGCCAGTGTGGTTTCGTTCCACTGGATCGGAAACTCGAAGGCGGCGAGGCGTTGCAGCGCCGCAGCGAGGTCGTAAATGGCGTTGTCGGCGCGCGGCGTCGAGGAGTGGCCGCCTGGATTGCGCACGGTGAAGGTGAAGCTGGCGTAGGTCTTCTCCGCCGTTTGCACGACATAGGTGAGCCCGCGACCCTGTGCGTCGATCTGGCCGCCGCCGGCATCGGAGTTCAAGGCAAACTCCGCCTCGCCGATCAGCGCGCGATGTTCGGTGAGCAGCGCTGTTGTGGTGGCGCCGGTGGTTTCTTCGTCGCCGCTGAACCAGAGAATGAGATCGCGCGTCGGGCGGAAGCCTTCGGCGCGGAGCGTGAGGAACGTGGCGGCGATTTGCGTCAGCCCGGCTTTGTTGTCGAGCGAGCCGCGGCCGTAGAGGAGGCCGTTCTCTTCCACCAACGTGAACGGGTCGCGCTCCCAGTCTGCGCGGAGCGCGGGCACTACATCCATGTGCGCGAGCAGCAGGATCGGCCGGCCGCCCGTGCCGTCGCCGCGATAGCGCACGAGCAGGCCAGCAGAGCCGTTGGCGTTGACGAAATGAATGTCCTCGTCGGCGAAGCCGCCAGCGCGGAAGCGCTCGGCCAAATAGTTCGCCATGGCGATGTTCTGTTCGCCGGTGGAGGTGTCGAAGGCGACGACGCGTTCAATTAGCTCGCGGACTTGCGCGCGCTCGGCGTCCGATTGCGCCGAAGCGGGCGCGGCGACAGCGCAGAATAGAAGCGCGCTTAAAGGCGCAAGCCAGCGGCGAAGCATGAAATCCCTCCCAATTCGCGCTGATGCTGGCGGCGGGTTAGCGCTTTGGCAAGGGATTGGGCGCAGGTGTTAACGGCGATGACCTACGCCCATGCCTCCATGGACGCGGCCGCGCCTGTGCGCGCGGACGCGGCGCGTTGGGAAATGATCGCCGCCGCGCTCTGCCTGGCGCAATTCTCGGAACCGTTCTTCGCGGCAGTGGCGCAGAGCCAAGGTGCTGCCGAGCCGCCCGGTTATGCGCGGATTTTCTTTTTGCCTGTTTACGCGTTTCTCGGCTGGGCGATCTGGCGCGCACGCGCGCAAGCGTTGCGCACGGCGATGGCCGCGCCGCTGCTGATGGGGCTGATTGCACTGGCCGCGTTCTCGACGCTCTGGTCGATCGATAGCGCGGCGACGTTGCGGCGCGTGGTGTGGCTGACGCTGACGATGGCGTTCGGGCTCTATCTGGCGTGGCGCTATGATTGGGCGAAGCTCGTCACTGTCATTGCGGGCGCGTTCGTTGTGCTGGTTGCGGGCTCGCTGCTGCTGGGGGCCGCAGCGCCAAGCATTGGCCGCATGAGTTTCGAACATCCGGGCGCATGGTCTGGTTTGTGGACGCACAAGAATACGCTGGGCGGCATTATGGCGCTTGGTGTCGCCGCATGCGCGGCGGCGGCTTGGGTTGAGCCGCGCCGGCGCGTGCTGTGGTCAGTGACGGCGCTTGGCGCGTTGGCGCTGGTGCTGCTTTCGACATCGAAGACGGCTTTGGTTGCGAGCTTGCTCGGGCTTTGCGTCATGGGCGCGTGCGCGCTGATGCGGCGCGGGCCGGTGCAGACGATCCTGGTGTGTGCGAGCGCGTTGGCGGCGATCGTGATTGGCGCGAGCATCGTGTTGTTGGCGCCGGATCTTTTGGTGGCCGTGCTCGGCCGCGATCTGACGCTAACCGGCCGCACCGATATTTGGGAAGCGGCCGCGCCTGCGGTCGCTGTGCAGCCGTGGCTTGGTTACGGCTNCTATTACGCGTTCTGGCTGCCGGAGAACGGACCTGCGTATTGGGTTCGCGAAGCGGTGGCGTGGCAAGTGGCGTCGGCGCACTCGAGCTGGCTTGAACTGGCGCTCGGGCTCGGGCGCATCGGCGTTGCGGTGTTTGCGCTGCAACTGGCGGCGACGCTGTGGCGCGGGGCAGGCGCGGTGATGCGGCCGGACGCCGGCCTTTGGGCGCCGGCGTTTCTGGCGGCGTTTGCGCTCTACACGCTGTCGGAAAGCCATGCGCTGCAGGCGAACAATCTGTTTTGGACAATCTACGTAGCGGTCGCGGCGCGACTCGCCTTGGATGCGCGCGCGCGGAAGGATCACGCATGACGGCTACTCTGATCCTCGGCATCGATCCTGGCCTCAATCGTTGCGGCTGGGGCTTGGTGCTGAGCGAGGGCTCGCGGCTGAGCCACGTTGCGCACGGCGTGATCAAGCCGCCGCAGCAACAGCAACTGGCCTCGCGTTTACTCGTCTTGCTCGAAGAGCTGGGCGCGGTGATCGATCAGCACAATCCGCATGAATGCGCGGTCGAAGAGACGTTCGTGAACTCTAACGCGCGCGCAGCATTGGCGCTCGGCCAAGCACGCGGCGTGGCGCTGGCGGCGGCCGCGCGGCGGGGCGTTCTGGTGGCCGAATATGCGCCGACGACGATCAAGAAAGCTGTGGTCGGCTCCGGCGGCGCCGACAAGACCCAGATCGCGTTCATGGTGCGCCGCTTGCTGCCGACTGCGGGCGACGTCAGCGCCGATGCTGCGGATGCGCTGGGCGTAGCGCTTTGCCACGCCGCCCATTGCGGATTTAGGCGACGGGCGGGCGCGTAGCCTTAGTCGCGCACGATCAGGCCGTAGGCCAGGAACGTGCCCATCATGCCTTCGGGCTTTTCGCCTTTCAGATCGCCGAGCGTGAACAGTTTGCCGCTGAGCGCGCATTCGATGTCCGCGCGCGATTCTGACGGGAAGGTGAGTTCGCCTCCTGGGCAGATGACAACCACGCTGTCGCCATCTTCGGCGATGCGGAACGGCACGCGATCATGCGCCTTGAACAGTTCGCCCGGCTGCGGCGCGGCGCCCGCGCTCAATATCGAGCCGCGATTGGCGGCGCCGCGCGAGCGCGTGAAGGTGTCAGCCAACAAATCCATCGCGGGATCGAGTTGGATGTCGCGCGCGAGATCGGCGGCGAGTTTGGCGAGGTGCGTGCGGGCGGCCGTGCGATCGAAATCGCGACGCGCAAAGCCCGCCGGCAAGCTGCGGCGCAGTTCCGGTGAGCGGAGTGCGGCTTCAGAGACCGCTTCCAGGATGAGATCCGCCCAGGTGCGGGTGATGAGGCCAACGGTGACGTGCAGCGACGGCGCATCGCCGGAGGTCTGCGCATCATGCATCAGGCCACGCGGGACGTAGGCGCAATCGCCGGCTTTGAGCAGAAACTCCTGCTTCAGCTCACCGGACGGATGCTTGCCGGACTCGAAGTTTTCACCCCGGAACGGCGTGTCGACCGGTTTTTCGTAAAGCCGCCAGGCTTTCTCGCCCTCGATCTGGATCACCAGCACGTCGTGATTGTCGTAATGGGTGCGAAAGCCCTGCGCGCTGGGCGGCGTCAGATAGAGGTTCGTCTGTATGTGCGACGAGAACGTCTGCTCCAGCCCGCGGCAGAGCTGCGCCAGAGGCGGCTCCAGCTGGTGGGCCTGGTTCATGATGATGGTGGCGCCGCGCCGGTAGAGATCGGAGACCGCGCCGCGATCTATGAAGCCCGCCGCATCGACATATTCGTCTTCGCTCATCTCGCGCGAGGCGTCGGCCATGGCGAGTTGTCCGCGCTTCAAGTCGAAGCCGGTGACGATGCGGTCGATGTCGGCGATCGAGATCAGACCGCGAAAGCGCTCGGGCGCATTGTGATGCACCACCAGCGCTTCGCGCTCGTAGATCTTCTCGTGAAAGCTCGCGACCCGCTCGGCGCCAATGATGTAGCCAAGCGGGTCTTCGAGCCAAGGCTCGCTATTTTGCACTGTCGGAACTTACCAGTTGCGACGCGGGCCGCGACCATAGTTCGCGCGGTCGGCATAAGAGCCGCCGTCGCCGTCAGTGACGCCGCTCGCGCTGCGGCGGGTTGCGCCACGGCCGTTGCCGGCATTGTCGGCATTGCCGCCGCCGTCGCTGTCGGTCAGGCCGGTGCGACCACGACCGCCGCCGCCACGACCGTTGCCGGCCGGATCGCTCGGGTCGTTGTCAGTGACGCCGGACGTGCTGCGCCCACCGCGGCCATAGCCGGCGCGGTCGGCGCCGTTGCCGCTATCGCTGTCGGTCAGGCCGGTGCGGCCGTAACCGGCGCGGTCGGCGTAGGAGCCGCCGTCATTGTCGGTGCGGCCGGTGTAGTTTTGTGCCGCGGCTTCCCCGGTGACCAATGCACCAGCGCCGCCGACGAGAGCGGCCGTGCCGGCAACGCGTTCCAAGAACGACCGGCGATTCAAACGCTTCTTATCCGACATCGACATTCCCCGCAGATAAGCGCTGCCCCGCACTGCGAGTCAGTCGCAAATACCTTATCCCTCGAGGGAATCGTAACACCGGCGCCGGCGATTTGGCACGCGCGAACGTCTCGCAACTAGCGAAGATCGTGCTTACCAAATCGTGACGCGTTCTTCTGGTGGCAGGTAAAGCGCATCGCCTGGTTGTACGTTGAACGCTTCGTACCAAGCATCCATGTTGCGCGCCGGGCCGTTGATGCGATAGCGCGCGGGCGAGTGCGGGCCGGTCATCACCTGGTTGCGCAAGGCTTGTTCGCGCTGAATGATTTTGCGGTGCTGCGCGCGGCCCATGAAGAAGCGTTGCAAGCCGGTCGTGCCTTCGAGCACGGGCGCCTCTTCGCCGTTGAGCGAGATGCGATAGGCGTGCAGCGCCACTTGCAGGCCGCCGCAATCACCGATGTTTTCACCGAGCGAGAGGCGGCCGTTCACGCGTAGGCCGGGCAGCGGCTCGAACTGCGAATACTGATCGGCCAAGCGATCCGTCACTTCGCGGAAGCGGCGGACATCGTCTTCGTTCCACCAATCGCGCAACACGCCGTGCGCGTCTGACTTCGCGCCTTGGTCGTCGAAGCCGTGACCCATTTCGTGGCCGATGACGCCGCCAATGGCGCCGTAGTTCACGGCCGGATCGGCGTTGGGATCGAACAGCGGCGGTTGCAGATAGCCAGCGGGGAAGACGATCTCGTTGAACGGCGGATTGTAATAGGCGTTCACCGCGTGCGGGACCATGAACCATTCTTCGCGGTCGCTCGGGCGGCCCAAGCGCGCCAGATCGTTGGCCCAATCCCAGAGCGCGTAGCGGTGCGCATTGCCGAAGGCGTCGCCGGCGCGGACGTCATAGCCTGAATAATCTTTCCAGCGATCAGGATAGCCGATCTTCGGGCGGAAGGTGGCGAGCTTCTCGCGCGCCAGCACTTTGGTTTCGGCCGACATCCAGGGCGAATTGTCGATGCGATCGCCATAGGCGCGGCGCATGTTTTCAACCAGCACAAGCGCTTGCGCCTTGGTTTCCGGCGGGAAGTGGCGGGCGACGTAAAGCTCGCCGACTGCTTCGCCGAGCGAGCCGTTTGTCGCTTGAATGGCGCGTTGCCAGCGGTCGCGCTGACGCTGCGCGCCGCTCAGTTGGCGGCCGTAGAAATCCCACACCGCGTCATCGAGCGTGCGCGGCAGCACGGCGGCGCGGGCGCGGACATAGTGCCACGTCATGTAGCTCTGCCAGGTCGAAACCGGCGTCGCCATGACGAGATTCGCCAGCGGCCCGATGGCGCTCAATTCGGCGACGACGATCTCGTCGGCAGCGCCAAGCCCGCGCGCATCGAAATGCGCGTCCCACGGATAAGCCGGCGCCAGCGCGCGCACTTGCGCCTTGCTCATCAGATTATAGGTGCGCTCGCGTTCGCGGCGGTCGGCGCGGCGATAATATTCGCGCTCTGGCAGGCCGAGGCCGCCATGGC
>QBMO01000009.1:0-738 GCA_003242075.1 Alphaproteobacteria bacterium | reverse complement strand
CGCCATCGCTTTGGCCGACGAGGCCGAGCACATTCGCGCACGCCGCTTCGTAGCCGGCGCGGAGTTCCGGCATTTGGCGGTCGGCGCGGCGATAATATTCGCGCTCTGGCAGGCCGAGGCCGCCATGGCTCATTTGCGTCAGGTAGCGATCGGGATTGCGCTCATCGAGGCCGATGAAAATGGAGATCGGAAACGACGCGCCATTGCCCGGCGTGCCAACGAAACGCACGACGTCTTCATGCGTGCGGAACGCCGCGATCTGCGCCAGCGCCGGTTGGATGGGCGTAAGCCCGCGTGCGTCGATGGCGTCGTGATCGAGATAGGCGTTGTAGAAGTCGGCGATTTTTCGGGCGTTGGAGCCTGGGGCGCCGCCGCTGGCTGCGGTTTCTTCAATGATGGCGCGCACGTCATGCTCGGCTTTGACGATGAGCATGTCGTTGGTGCCCCACGAGGTGCGGTCCTCGGGGATGGTGTTGTTACGCATCCACGTGCCGTTCACGTACTCGAAGAAATCGTCGCCCGGTTTCACGTTCGGATCGATCGAGGTCATGTCGATGCCGAAGGCGCCGATGGCGGGCTGGCCGCGCGGCGAAGGCGAGGCGCCGCCAGAGCCGCTGGCGCAACCGGCCAGGAGCGCAAACGAAGAGGCGGTGACGGCGCGGCGTGTCAGGTGTGGCATGCGTTCTCCCCAATTACCCCGGATTTAGCGCGGCCAGCCCGCCATCGGCGCCTTCGGCA
>QBMO01000099.1:6619-11206 GCA_003242075.1 Alphaproteobacteria bacterium | reverse complement strand
GCACCG
Organism: Alphaproteobacteria bacterium; assembly: GCA_003242075.1. Classification (GTDB taxonomy): domain Bacteria; phylum Pseudomonadota; class Alphaproteobacteria; order Caulobacterales; family Aquidulcibacteraceae; genus Vitreimonas. Next base: position 11,200 of record QBMO01000099.1, on the reverse strand, counting down.
GAATGCCGAAGCGATCGCGCAGCGGCGTCGAGAGCATGCCCGCGCGCGTGGTGGCGCCGACGAGCGTGAATGGCGAAAGATCGATGCGCACGCTGCGCGCTGATGGGCCTTCGCCGATAATGATGTCGAGGTGATAATCCTCCATCGCCGGATAGAGGATTTCCTCGACCGCCGGCGCGAGGCGGTGAATTTCATCGATGAACAAAACGTCGCGCGGCTCGAGATTGGTGAGCAACGCCGCCAGATCGCCGGCGCGCGCGATCACCGGGCCGGAGGTGGCGCGAAAGCCGACGCCGAGTTCACGCGCGATGATTTGCGCGAGCGTCGTTTTGCCGAGGCCAGGCGGGCCGAACAGCAAAGTGTGATCCATCGCTTCGCCGCGCGCGCGGGCATGCTCTCGACGCCGCTGCGCGATCGCTTCGGCATTCCGGTGCGGCTGGAGTTTTACAGCGCCGAAGATTTGCTCGGCATCGTCACGCGCGCCAGCGGCAAACTCGGCGCGCCGATCACCGCGGACGGCGCGTATGAAATCGCCAAACGCGCGCGCGGCACGCCGCGTGTTGCGGTGCGCTTGCTGCGCCGGGTGCGCGATTTCGCTGGCGACAACGCGATCGATGCGAAAGCGGCGGATGCGGCGCTAAAGCGGCTCGATGTCGATAGCGATGGGCTCGACATGCTCGACCGACGCTATTTGCATGCTTTGGTGGAAACCTATTCCGGCGGCCCCGTCGGCGTCGACACGCTCGCCGCCGCCCTCTCCGAAGCCCGCGACGCCATCGAAGACATGATCGAGCCGTACCTGATGCAGCAAGGCTTAGTCATGCGCACGCCGCGCGGGCGGGTTGCGGCGCCGAAGGCGTATGAGCGGCTGGGGAAGAAGCCGCCGAGTGCTCCGCCCGCGACGGGGAGTTTGTTTGAGGGGAAGTAGAGGATGGCTTCTGGTGAACGCTTAGAGTCTTTGGTTGCGATGGTCGAAGAGACCTTGCTGCCTCGCGGCTTCCGCGTCTCCGTGAACAAGAAGCTCTACGATGACAACGGCGCGCAGCTTGCAGAGTTTGATATCCAGGTTGAAGGGCGCCTCGGCTCCACAGAGGTGCGCTGGCTCATTGAGTGCCGTGATCGTCCGAGTGACGGTCCTCAAGGGGGAGATTGGATTCAGCAGCTTGCCGGCAGGCGTGGGCTGTTCGGCTTCAACAAGATCACGGCCGTCTCTACCAGCGGGTTCACGCACAGCGCGCGTTTCGCGGCGGAGGGCCTTCAGGTTGAGCTTCGCGAAGTTACCGAGCAAGAGCCGGACCTTTTCGGATGGCTAAAGGTTCAGCCGATGCGAGTCACCAATCCGCACATCCATGTTCGCGGTTTCACACTGGTTGTTCCGCGCGACACTGAGCCGGATATGAAGGCTGCGTTGGAAGGACTTATGGGCACACGTGACAACAATGAAACGCTGTTTCGAGCAACGGCCAATGGCGAGCTGATGACGTGTGGGGAGGCCTTTGCTCGCGCGTTGGCGTTCGCGCCTGAACTTATTGATGGGCTCACGGTCGATGCGCCCGCGCGCCCAATTCAACTGGCTGTCGAGTACACCAATGAAGAAAATCACTTGGTGCTGGACACAGTGGCCGGTCCGTTCCGGTGCCGTAGGATCACCTACGAAGGTGACTTGTCCCTCGTGGCATCCTCCAAAGAAATTGCTCACTCGGCGCAATATCGCCGTAGCATTACCGGAGAGGTCATCTCTGATTACGTGGAGTTTGAGCCGATAAGGATCAGAGACCAACAATACTCAGTCGAGCTGCATCACCTGCCCGAAACCAGCGAGATGGTGGTCGCAATCAAGAGGTCGGCGGCTTAGCTCGCGTCCCATCAAAGCTATCGGAGATAACGCGCCGTCGAGCCTGATCCTTGCCGGTTGGTCTGCAACCGCATCCGTGCTGTCTTCCATTCATGCCCGACGACGCAAAGATCACCATCACGCTTGATCCCCAGACTGCGCAGCAGCTCTCCGAGCGTGCGCGCGAGGAGGGCGTTTCGCCGGAGCAGTACGCGGCGGAACTGGTGGCGGAGCTGATCGCTTCCAGTGAGGGCGAGCCGTTTCCGGCACTCTCCATCAGCAATGAAGAACTCCGCGCTTCGATCGAGAGCCAGCGTCGCGACATCGCCGCCGGCACGGCCAAGCTTTACGACCACGACGAAGTTGTAACCGGCGCGCGGGCAATTTTGGCGAAAGCGCGCGACGCTAAAGCGTGAAGACGCTCGTCTGGACCAGCGCCGCGCGCGCCGATCTGGACGGTATCGCGGAATATCATGCCGGAACCGACGATCGCATCGGCGAGATGTTAGTTGGCCGGATCGAGGAAGCGGCGGCGAAGCTTGCTCGGTACGACACAGGCCGCCCTGGCCGCGTCGTCGGGACGCGTGAGAAAAGCGTGGCCCTCACAGCGCACATCATCGTTTATGAAATCCCGACGATCTGCTGTTCATCTTCCGCGTCGTCCACACGGCGCGGAACTGGCCGTAAAACTCAGTCCACCATCTTCCCCAGCCCTTTCGGCGCCACCGCGACATAGCTCTGCTTCAGCCAGCCGCGCAGCGTGTCGATCTCCGCCAGCACGTCGTCGTCGGCCCCGAAAAGCGCCGTGACCCATTGGTGCTGCTTGTACCAGCCGCGCGCGGGGCGGACGAAGGGGAGGTCTTCGGCCATCTCGGCGGAGATTGGGAGTTTGATGAGGATGGTGAGCGCGTCGAGCGCTTCGCCCTTGGCGCCGAAGACGCAAAACATCTTCTTGCGCACGTAAAGCCCGCGTGTGGTTTGCCAGGCGGGGGCGGCGATAGTTTCGGGAAAGCTCAGCCCGTAGGCGGTGAGCGCGGCTTCAGCGCGCTGATGCGGCGTGGACGGCATGGGCCGCGAGTTTAGCGCATGTCGTCCGTAGTGCACGCTAAGCTGGCAAACGCCTGCGAGTTATTGGGTGAGTTCGGCGTCCGCGACGCGGATGTTGTTGCGGCGGCCCTTGGCGCGGACGAGCTTCATCGCGCCCGAGGTGGCGTCGGAGAGGAAGGTCAGCGCGATGGCTGACAGAACGACGATGGCGGCGAATTCGAGCATTGCGGTGACCCTGGAGTAGATGTGTTCGGAGAGGGAACTGCGCCGCGCCGCCGAGGTTCCCTGGCGCCGTTACGTCACCAGGGCAATTCTTCGCCCGTGCCGGCGTGCAGGAATTTGCCGGTGGTCTCGATCGTCAGCCCGTCGATGCGCTCCAAGATGCCGCGCGCGGCATCCTGCGGCGGGATGCCGTTTCTGCCGGTCATCTCGGTGGCGACCATGCCGGGGTGGATTAGCGCCACCGCGATGCCGCGACCTTTAAGATCGCGCGCCAGCGACACGCCAGCGGCGTTCACGGCGGCTTTCGACATGCGGTAGCCGTAATAGCCGCCGGAGCCGTTATCGGCCATCGAGCCCATGCGGCTAGTGATGATGATCAACTTCGCGCCCGCTTTCATCAGCGGCAGCAGTGCAGCGCTGACGCGCAACGGCGCCAATGCGTTGACCTCGAACTGCTCGGCGACGCCATCGGCGTTTACGGCGGCCAAACTGTCGCCGCGCAGAATGCCGGCATTGTTGATCAAGAGATCGATCTCGTTGCCGGCGACGCGCTTCGCCAGCGCAGCGACTGCATCTGCGTCGCTGACATCGACGCCGGCTTCGACGCGTACGCCGAGGCTCGCCAGTTCAGGCGATGGCGTGCGGCAGACGGCGGTGACGTCAACGCCGCGCGCCTTCAGCTGACGGCAGAGCTCAAGGCCAATGCCGCGATTGGCGCCGGTGATCAAAGCGTGGGTCATGAGTGCTCATATGTGCGAACCGCCGGCCTCAGGGAAGCCGGCGGTTCTAAACTTGCGTCGATGTCGATTTTACATGCGCCCGACGCGTGGGTCGCGCGGCGGACGGCGCCGCGGCGGCGGACGGCGCGGCTCTTCTTCCACCGCTTCCTGGATCTCGACGATCGGCGGCAGCTCCGTCAGCGCCTCGAACACCAATGTGGTGGTGTAACTCTGCACTTCGGCGGCGGCGCCGGCGGGCGCGTCGGCGACGTGGCGGGCGGCCAGCACATAATTGCCGGGCGCGCCGACTGTGATGGTGGCGTTGCCTGCCGCGTCGGTGGCGACAAAGGTCGACTGATCGGTTTCGGGCTGGCCGTCACGATAGATGACGAGGGCGGCATTGGCGTGCGGCGCGCCATCAAACAGCGCCTGCACGTGGAAGGGTTGGTTGACCAGGATTTGGTTCGGGTGCGTCACTGGACGCAGCGCCAAGCGGCCGATTGATTGATCGACGACCTGCCGAGTCGGGGCGCCCCGCGTGACGTAGCTGTCGGCGACGGTGACTGCTTGAATGGTGCGCACTGGCGCGCCTTCCGGCGGTGTCGCGCCAGCGGGAAGCGCCCGCCAGCTGCCGTCAATAGCGACCACGGAGCCGACTTGACCAAGAATCTCGCCGCTGCTGATGCGATAGGTTCCGCCGCCGTTGACCGGCGCTGTAAGCAATGAGGAGTGGCCGGTAATTTCGACCTGGCTGAACAC
>QBMO01000099.1:682-6609 GCA_003242075.1 Alphaproteobacteria bacterium | reverse complement strand
GAACTGACCGCCGAGCGCGATTTCGGGCGAGAAGAACGTCGTTGAAAACGAACTCTCCACGGCGACGCTGTTGGAATCGGGCCAGAAGTCGGCAGGCTTCACGTAGGCTGTGTAAGCGTGCGCCGAACCGGCGATGGTGAGGAGGGTGGCTGCGGCCAGCAGGATTCTTTTCATGACCCCAGCCAACAACAGCATAACAGAATTATCAAGCCGCAAGCGCCGGTGAGTCTGATGCGGGGAACTCGCGCCGTGCGCGTGTGCGCTGGCGCCGCCGGCATGGGCATCCCGCTGATGTGCTAAGCTATGCGAGATTGCATGGGCTTGGCTGGGTTCGATAGGGCAAATTGGGCCCGGGATAAACGCATGGACCGGTTCCAGTTCCGCGAGCGCCGATGAGTCGGGGGCGTGTTGTCATCATCGGCGGCGGCTTCAGCGGCGTGGCTGTGGCCGCGCAGCTTATGAAGCGCGGTCGGGCGGCGCCTGACGTGGTGCTGATCGGGCGCGAGCAGCGGTTCGGGCCGGGCTTGGCTTATGGCACGCGCGATCCTGCGCACCTCTTGAATGTCCGCGCCTCCAATATGAGCGCGTTTGCCGATCAGCCGGATCATTTTGTTCGCTGGCTGGCAGCGCATGGCAGGCGCGATGCCGCCCAGCACTTCGCCAAGCGCGCCCAGTATGGCGCCTATGCCGAACACGTCCTGCGCCGCGCGCATGGGGGTTTGGGCGGCGCGTCGCTGACTCGTGTGCGCGATACCGCCATTGCATGCCGCACCGATGGCGCGCTTTGGACGGTGACGCTTGCGCGGGGCAAGCCAGAAGCCGACGCAGTCGTGCTGGCCTTGGGCAACGCGCCGCCGCGTCCGCCTGCCGTATTCGAACAGGGCGGCGTGACCTTGCTGGCGCCATGGGACACGCAAGCGCTGGCGCGCATTCCGCGCGGCGATGTGCTGCTCTTGGGTGCGGGGCTGACGATGATCGACGTGGCGCTGTCGCTGGCCAGGCGGCGCAAGCGGGGCGTCATCTTCGCGCTGTCGAGGCGTGGGCAAATTCCACGCGCGCATTTGCGCAACGCTGCGCCCGCAACGCCGGCTGCGCTCGATGTGCCGGCGCCGCTGAGTGAGGCGCTGCATCAATTTCGCGCCGAAGTGAAGGCCATGGCGGCGCGCGGTGAGCCTTGGCAGCACGCGCTCGATCGCTTGCGCTCGCGTGCGCCGGAGCTGTGGCGGCGCTTGCCGTTGGCGGCGCAGCAGCGGTTTTTGCGGCATTTGCGCGTTTGGTGGGATGTTCATCGCCATCGCGCAGCGCCGGAGATTGCCGAGCAGATCAAAGCATTGCAGGCGGCGGGGCGGCTTAAAGTGCTAGCCGGCGAAATCGTCTCGGCCGCGCCGAACGAGCATGGCGTGCGCCTGCAACATCGCGGCCGCGGCAGCCGGGCGCGGCACAACATGGACGTGGCGGCGGTGGTGAATTGCACCGGCTCTAGCGCCGACCCATGGCTTTCCGAGGACGGGCTGGTGCGCCAGATGTTGGACGAGGGCCTGCTGCGGGCACATGCGACTAAGCTTGGCTTCGACATTAGCGACGATAGCCGTGTGCTTGCTGCCAGCGGGACGCCGCATCAGAGTTTGTTTGCGGTTGGCCCAATAACGCAGGGTGCGTTCTGGGAATCGACCGCGGTGCCGGAAATCCGCGTGCGTGCGGCCGCGATTGCCGCCATGCTGGCGCCGGATGCATGAGACGATGAACGACCAGCCCAATGCCGGCCGCTTCGAGGGCCGCTATCACCTCTTGCCGGTGCGCATCTATTATGAGGACACCGATTTCACCGGGCTCGTCTATCACGCCAATTACGCGCGCTATTGCGAGCGGGGCAGAAGCGACTTTCTGCGGCTGGCCGGTGTCCACCATTCCGTGCTGCTGGCGGGGGCCGAGCCGCTCGGTTTCGCAGTCAACAAGCTGACGCTCGATTTCCTCAAACCGGCCCGCATCGATGACGCTCTGGTGGTGCGATCGAGTTTCGAAACGATAAAGGGTCCGCGCATGTTCATCGCCCAGCAGATCGAGCGTGGCGGCGAAATCTTGGTAAAAGCCGAGGTGCAAGTCTGTTGCATCAGCCTCACGGGGCGGCCCCGAAAGCCGCCAGCGGTGCTTTTGGAAGGGCTTAAACCATTTCTAGAGCCCTCCGCGTCCAGCTTTTGACAAACTCCGCTGGCTCTAAACCAGCGCGGGGCGCGGCTGAATCGATGTAGGCCGTGGAAGTCGGGAGCGAGCATGGAAAACGCCACAGAGCAGATCACGGTCTGGTCGCTATTCTTGGAAGCCGACCCGGTCGTGAAAGGCGTCATGCTGATCTTGGCCGTGGCCTCGATTTGGTCGTGGGCCGTCGCGGTCGATAAATGGCTGCAGTTCGGCGAGCTCGAACAGAATGCGCGCAAGTTCGAGCGCGAGTTCTGGTCCGGCCGCAATATGGACGAGCTTGACGAGCGTGGCGCCGCCGATCGTCCGCGCGACGCGCTGGCGCGCGTGTACGCCGCCGCCTCACGTGAATGGCGCGAGGCGCGCCGGGTTGGCGTTGCTGGCGAAAACGCCACGTTGATGCTGGAGCGCGTCGATCGGCTCATGCAGGCGCAAATTTCGCGTGAGCTTGGCCGGGCGTCGAAGAGCCTTGGCGTGTTGGCGTCGGTGGCGGCTTCGGCGCCGTTCATTGGCCTGTTCGGCACGGTGTGGGGCATCATGAACGCCTTCACCAATATCGCCCAGCAACAGCAAACCAATCTCGCGGTCGTCGCGCCCGGCATCGCCGAAGCGTTGTTCGCCACCGCGCTTGGCCTGGTTGCGGCCATCCCCGCGGTCATCTTCTACAACAAGTTCACCGGCGACCTCGATCGCTTCGGCGATCGGCTAGAGACGTTCAGCGATGAAGTTTCCGCGCGTTTGTCGCGGCGCTTGAGCGAGCGTAGCTGATGGCCGGCGGTTTGGCCGCGCGCCGAGGGCGCGGACGCCGGGCGGCGGGTCGTGGCCGCTTGGCCGAGATCAACGTGACGCCGTTCGTGGACGTCATGCTGGTGCTGTTGATCGTGTTCATGGTGACCGCGCCGCTGCTCACCGTCTCGATCCCGATCGAATTGCCGCGCACCGAAGCCAAGCAATCCGCCGCGGAAACCGAGCCGCTTTCGATCACGGTGCAAGCCAACGGCACGATCTATCTGCAAGAGACGGTGGTGACTGCCGAGGAATTGCTGCCGCGTCTGCGCGCCATTTCCAACGAAGGCTATGATCGCGCCATCTATATTCGCGGCGACGAAAACGTGAATTACGGCCTGATGGCCGATGTGCTCGCGCGCGTGAGCTCCGGTGGATTCCGCAAGATCCAGTTGGTGACCGATACGCGTGACGGCGCGCCTCGCGCTGGAGGCGGTGGGTGACATGCGCCCTGGCGTCATTGTCTCGATCATAGGCCACATCGGCGCGGTGCTGATGACGTTCCTGGTGTGGGAAACCCGCGCCGTGATCGTGCCGATGTCGGGCTCGGTGGTGCCGGTGGAGATCGTGGACGTCGCGCCGGAGTCGAATGTGCGCGCGCTGGCCGAGGACGTGCCGGACGACGAAGTGTCGCCGGAAGAACAAGAGCCAACGGAAGCCGAAGAGCAACCAACGCCCGCGCCGACACCGGCGCCGCGCCCGCCGCAACGCAATGATGACTTCGATCTCGATTCCGTCGCCGGCCTGATCAACCGCGAGCGCGAGCCCGGGCGGCGCCAAAACGAAGGTCAGCGCGCCGACCGCACGCAGCAGGGCGCGGGCCTTGGCACTGCAGAAGTGGCCGCCATGGAAGATCGCATCCGCGCCTTGGCGCGCGCCCACATGCGCCGCTGCTGGCGCATGCCGGTGGATTTGCCAGACCCAGATCGTCTGGTCGTGACCGTGCAGTTCGAGATCAACCGCAATGGAACCTTGAACGGCCAGCCGCGTGTGCTGAGCCCGCGCAATTACACCTTCGATCCGGCTATGCGTGCTGCGGTGGAAGCGGCGTTGCGCGCTGTGCGCGTGTGCGATCCATATCCGTTCCCCGACGGCCCGGTGGTCGGGGAACATTATAACTTGTGGCGGGAGACGGAATTCACATTCCGGCCAAGCTTTTGAATGAGAAGGACCGCGTCATGCGTCTGATCAAATCGTTCTTCGCGGCGTTCGCCGTCATCCTGGCTTTCGCTTTCGCAGCGCCCGCCAGCGCGCAACTGCGTGTTGATATCGATGAGGGCCACCTCAATCCGATGCCGGTCGCGGTGGTCGATTTCCTTGGCCCCAATGCCGCCGCCCAACAGGTTGGCCGCGATGTGAGCCAAGTGATCCGCGCCAATCTCGATCGCTCGGGGCTGTTCCGGCCGGTGGAGCCAAGCGCGTTTATCGAGCGCATCAGCGCGATGGAAGTGCCGCCGCGCTTCGCCGATTGGCGCGTGATCAATGCGCAGGCGCTGGTGGTGGGGCAGGTGACGCCACTGCCGGACGGGCGCATCCGCATCGAGTTTCGCTTGTGGGACACGTTCGGCGAAACCTCGCTGACCGGCTTCCAATACGCCACAACGCCGGACAATTGGCGTCGCATCGCCCATCGCATCTCCGACCAAATCTACGAGCAGCTCACTGGCGAGCGCGGCTATTTCGATACCCGCATCGTGTTCGTGTCCGAGAGCGGGCCGCGCACGCGCCGCATCAAGCGTTTGATGATCATGGATCAGGACGGCGCCAATCCGTTCTTCCTCACCAGCGCCGACGCCATGGTTTTGACGCCGCGCTTTTCGCCGTCGACGCAGATGATCACCTATATGAGCTTCGAGACGGGCGCGCCGCGCGTGTTCCTCTACAATCTCGAAACCAATCGCCGCGAAGTGCTGGGCGATTTCCCCGGCATGACGTTCTCGCCGCGCTTTTCGCCGAACGGTTCGGGCATCGTCTTCACGCTCGATATGAACGGCAATAGCGAAATCTTCTCGATGGATTTGCGTGCGCGCTCGCGCGTGCGGCTGACCAATCACCCAGGCATCGACACATCACCGTCATACTCGCCCGACGGCTCGCAGATCGTCTTCAACTCGGATCGCGGCGGCTCACCGCAGCTTTACGTGATGAACGCCGACGGCTCAGGCCAGCGCCGCATCAGCTTCGGCGACGGCCGTTATTCGACGCCAGTATGGAGCCCGCGCGGCGATTTGATTGCGTTTACGCGCCAAGGCGGCGGACGTTTTGCCATCGGCGTGATGCGCCCCGACGGCTCCGGCGAACGCATCCTGACCGAGAGCTATCTCGATGAAGCGCCGACTTGGTCGCCTAATGGTCGCGTAATCATGTTTTTCCGTGAAGGCCGCGGACAAGGCGCTAGGTTGTGGTCCGTTGACCTTACTGGACGGAATTTGCGTCAAATTCCTACACAAACCGACGCTTCCGATCCGGCTTGGTCGCCCTTGCTGCCGTGAAGGGAACAAGATTGTACGGTAGGAACCGCGCAGCTAAACATTGCATTCAGCAGGGTGGGGGATCATCCCGCGCTGAAGCGCACCGCCGCTTAGGGGAGAATTAAGCATATGCGTAAAGTCCTGATCGCTCTCGCCGCTGTCAGCGCGCTCGCCGCGTGCGCCAGCCGCCCGGAACCAACGCCGACTCCGACATCGCCGACCGCGCCAACCGCGCCGTCGCAACCGTCGGGCCCGACGCCGGGTTCGGTTGAAGATTTCCGCGTCTCCGTCGGCGACCGCGTATTCTTCGGTTACGACCGTTTCGATCTCTCGCCGGAAGCGCGTTCCGTGCTTGAGCGTCAAGCCGCATGGCTCCGCCAGTATCCGAACGTGCGCCTGCTGGTCGCCGGCAATTGCGACGAGCGCGGCACGCGCGAATACAACTTGGCTCTCGGCGCCCGCCGCGCCGCCGCC
>QBMO01000099.1:0-672 GCA_003242075.1 Alphaproteobacteria bacterium | reverse complement strand
CACAAACTGCCGGGTGGGATGAGAGCGCAAATGTTTGCGCACGACGGCGCTTCCGCCCCAACCGCCTCGAAACCGTGTCGTATGGCAAAGAGCGTCCGCTCGATCCGCGCGCCAACGAAGAGGCCTGGAGTGTGAACCGGAACTCACACAGCCAGATCGTTTCAGGCGCCGTGTCGTAAGCGCCTAAATTTAGCCCGAGGGACGGGACTAGGTGACCGGCATGAAATCCTCGGCTCTCTCCAAAACCACCCGGCTCGCAGCGTGCATCGCTGCGGCCGGGTTTCTTTTTGCCGCGCCAGCCTTGGCGCAAACCCAATTGCCGCCGCCGGCCTACGGTAACGCCGCCGCGCGTCAGGATCGAATCGAGGAGCTGCAACGCCAGCTCACCGAAGCGACCGCCGAAAACGAGCGGCTGCAGTTCGAGATCATCCAGCGCGACCGTGAGATCACGCGCCTGCGCGGCATGATCGGCGAACTGGCTGGCGTGAATCAGGATCTGAGCGCGGGAACGCCGCCCGAAGGTGCGGCCGCGCCGCCGCCGCCCGGTGGCGGTCCCGTTGGCGATGGCGATCAACTCGCCGGCTTGAACGATGCGCAGCGCCGCGCGTCTGGCACGCTCGGCACCATGCCCGCGGGCAGCGCGCCTGTGGCGGCGCCGGGGGTGGAGCCGGG
>QBMO01000098.1 GCA_003242075.1 Alphaproteobacteria bacterium | reverse complement strand
AGGCGTCGACCGCGCGAACCGGATTGTCTTCGTCGACGAAGTCCTCAAGATGCGCCGGAAACAGCCCGCCCTGATCGCGGGTGACGTCCACCTGAGTGGTGTAAATTCAGGGCGTCAGCCGGTGTAAGCTCATCAGGCCGCGCGCGGTGTAAGTATCGGCGCTGCTGCTGGTGGCGCAAGAGCGAATTTGTCGGCGTCATCGCCGGCTGCGATTTCAGCGAATGCCTCGACCGACAAGTAGCGGTGTTGGAGCTGCCACTCGTCATTGGCTTCCATGAGCACGGCGCCGACGAGACGTATGATCGAGGCTTCGTTCGGGAAGATGCCGACGACATCGGCGCGGCGCTTGACCTCCTTATTGAGCCGCTCAAGTCCATTGGTGCTGTGAAGCTTGGTGCGGTGTGCGGCCGGGAAGTCCATGTAGGCTAAGACATCATTCTCGGCTTCATCCATGGCCTCGGCGAGCTTGGGATGTGTGGCGCGCGCGAGGTCGGCGACGGCGCGCCAGGCGGCATGGGCCTTCTCCGCATTCGGCGCAGTGAAGGCCTCGCGCAGAAGCGTGGCCAGGCGCGATTGCTGCGCCTTCGGCACGCGGGCGAGCAGGTTTCTTGTCGTATGGACCCTGCAGCGTTGCCAGGTCGCGCCGGCGAGCACTTTCACGATCGCCGCTTTCAGGCCTTCGTGCGCATCGGAGACGACAAGCTTCACGCCCTTGAGTCCGCGCTTGACCAAGCTGCGCACAAACTCCGTCCAAAACGGCATCGCTTCGCTGTCGCCGATGGAAAGTCCAATGATTTCACGCTTTCCGTCGGTCGTCGCCGCCACCGCGATTATCGCCGCGACCGAGACGATGCGCCCGCATTGGCGGACTTTGAGATAGGTCGCATCGAGCCAGAGATATGGCCAATCGCCTTCAACTGGACAAGATCGCGCGGGAGCTGGGTGACGACCCCTTCCGAATTCAGAGCGAAATGGCGGCGATGGCTGCGGCGTTTCCGGTCGAGCAGCGCTCCGCGCTGATCCATGGGCTGGCGCTAAGCGCAAACGCAGAAGTGCGGGCGGCAGGATTGGGGTTTGTGCTTGATCCTGATGAGCGCTGCGCGCTGGTCGCGCTCAGCGCAGCGCGCGAGGGCGCGCAGCGCTATTCGCCGTCAGCGATCGATGTTTCGCGGCTGGTGCGCATGCGGCCCTGGCTTCCGCAGACACGGCGTGCGGCGACCGATGAGCTCATAGCGTACTTGCGCCGCACCGCGTCGGCGCCTGAGCCCGCCGCGTATGGCGAGGTCAAGCAATGGTTCGCCACTGCGGCGGATGGCGCCGGCGCGCAGAGCCTTCTCGCGTTGATCAAGGACGGCAGAATGTGGGCGGCGGCCTCCGTGTTGGTGAAACACGCTGAAGGGGTCTGCGACGCTTGGGTGGCGGACGGCATGTCGAAGCGAGAGGCGGCTGAACTCGCAGCACGGTTTATTGAGGAAGCCGACGCCGTCGAGGTCACTGGCGATTTCTTTGCGCAGCGGGTAGGCGACGCGTTGGCTGAGAATGCAGAGGCAAGCCCGCCGCCGTTTGGGTTGGTGCAGGTGCTGGAAGCGGTCGCATCTGGGCCGCTGCCGCCCCGAGCGGTGTCGCCGGCGGCGCTGTGTGAGGCGCTGCTGTCTGCGTTGCCGGATGATCAGATTGGCGCTGAAGCTCTTGCTCATGCGCAGGCAAGCGCGCCGCGCTGGCGAGAACGGATCGGTACGATCGACACATGGTTTGAGGCGGACGAAAGGGTCGAAGCGCTGCTCTGTCCGATCCGCGGGCGAAAGAAGCGCGTTGCGGCAGTGCTGGCCGAGATCTTGCCCTTGCGCCGAGAATTCTGGGCAGGCCGCGTGGCGTGGACAGCCGCCGCCCTGCAGGCGAAATCAAGGGTTGATCCAATTCTGACGCCTCTGTGGATCGACATGGCGCTGGTGGCGCGCGCAATCGCCGATGACGCGCCGCTCAGCGGCATGACGCTGATGCGTCAGATCGCGGACGACACAGTGCGTGTGTTTGAGGGCCGCGATTTCTGAGATCGAAATCGTGTTTCGCAAGAACCGGGTTTTCCAGCGACTGCTGACTATACTTGGGCGCGCTGAACGGCGTACGCGCGTCGGGCGGTTACGTCCCGTCGGCAGAAGTGCTCGCGCACGCGGCGTTACCGGCGACGAGTTTGGATTCGGCCCAGCCATTTGCGGGAATGGCCGAGCACGGTGGTGAGGGACACGATCCAAGCCATCACGATCCGGCTCGACATGGCGGCATGAGCTACGAGCAGATGCAGCGCCATTGCGAAGCGATGCGCGCCCAAGACCAGGCGCCTCAATCGCGCTCAGCGCCGTCACGCGAACGGGTATTTTCGGCGACAGCGTGCCGTCGCTGTGTTTGCCAAGTCACTGACCGCAATCGAGAGCGTAAGCCGGTCGCGAAGATCTTCGCTGTCACCTACGCTGGTTCATCGCGCACATTGCGGCTGATTAGGCTTACGAGTGGCTGGTTAGGGGACGGTGCGACCATCCTTGAACGACGCCCACTCCAATCAATGCTGTCCAGCCGAATAAGAGCAGCGTTGCGGTCAGGGCAATCCAAACCAGTGTCCGCCGAGGCCGAGGCCGCTGCAGCGGTTTGTCGTCAGCATTCTCGTTTCTCATTGCGACTTCCTGTTCCGATAGGTCCGACTGCGACCTTGGGCCATGAGCCAAGAGGTCGTCGAATTGCAAAAGGTTCGATGTCAAGCGGACTCGTGCTTCGACGTTTCTACTTCTTCTTTGAAGGCCCTGGCGGCAAGGTTGGCTTCTTCCGAAGACTGATCGAACTCGCCGCCTCCGATGGCGAGATCGCCGCGGTGATGGCCATGAGGTTGGTCACGTCGCCGCGCGACACGCGGCTGAGCGGCTGAGCCAACAACTCGCAGTGAGCGTCGGCGTGCGCGCCGCGCAAGTGCTGCTCTCCGAGGAAATGGGCGAACACGCTGATGAAGCAGCCGCCGCGCTGGGACTTGGACTTATGTACGGCGTTGTGCTGCGCGTACTCGCGCACGCACGAACTTGAAGCCGACCGGCTTGGCGTCGACGTCATGCGCAGCGCCGGTTATGCGCCGAGCGACGCGGTCTCCTTCTGGCGGCGCTTGACCGCCGACAGCACCAGCGGCGCGCAGCCTTTGGCCTGGCTCTCAACGCACCCCATCAATGACGAGCGCCTACGGGTGCTTGAACAACTCGCGGCGACGTAATCGTAGCTGAGGCCTATTCGGCCTATTCAGGCAAAGACCGGATGACCGTATTCTGCGACATCACGCCTTAGCTCATGCAGCATGACCGGCGGCAGGATGAGCGGCCAACGGTCGCGATTTTGGGCGCTACGACGTGCCGTGACCTATGTTGGTCTATCAGGAGCGACTGACTCCATGGCGGTCATCATCATAAGCGCGCTGAGGCTGGTACTGGTTATGCGCGGAGAGCGCCTCTGATCAATCGAAGATGTCGAATAGGCTACCGCGCTTGCGGCGGCCGTGGCCGTAGCCGCCTTCGCCATATTCTCCGCGCTCGCCAGACTCGCCGCGCTCGCCATAGCCGCCCATCGGCCGTTGGTAAGGTTGCTGCTGCGGCTGCTGGTAGACTGGCTGCTGCGGAGGTTGCGGCGCCGGTCCTGCGCCGGCTTCGGCGCGCGCGCTTTCAATGATCTTCTCCAGTTCGCCGCGATCGAGCCAGACGCCGCGACAGGTCGGGCACATGTCAAACTCAACGCTGTTGCGATTAAGCGCTTGCATGTTCGCGCTGCAGTTGGGGCACATAAGAAGAGGCATTGTGTGTCTCCAGAAGGAGGAAAGGGATGCGCCCGTGCGTAGCGCGGGGACGCGGGGGATATTCAGGCTGCTGGCGCTTGCATTCGTTCGCGGATCGCAATCAAGTCACGAATTCGAAGTTTGCGACGCTTGAACTCTCGGATACGCAAAAAGTCGGGCGCCGGTCGCGCCGTCTCTGTCGAGACTGCGCTTTCAAGGTCGCCATGGCGAGACCGCAGATTATCTAAGCGCGAGTCCATCAGTCTTTCCTCCGCTCTGGCATTTCCGCAGATGCTGTTTTGGGCCGTATCGCGGCCACTTTCGCGGCGCTCCCGGTCTGAGCTTTTTTCGCTCTGATTTTGCGCGCAGCGCTGCGTGCATTGCGCTCATCGCGTGGATCATGATCTTCGCTCCTCATCCGCTTCCGACGGGAATCTGTTCGTGGAAGCGATGCGGTCCGACATCGCGGCACATGCCGCCAGAGGGGCCCGGACCTGCAGACAACAATTGGGGACGCAACGTGGACAATCAATCGTGCGAGCCATGAGATGCGCAAATGGCAGCGATCAGCGCGGCGGCTTGCACTCAGACACAAGCCGCCGCGCATCTCTCTCACGTTTGCTCAATTGGCTTTTGACTCGCTCCACGTGTCCGCCAGAGCGAATAAGCGATTGATCCGCCAAGCAGACCAAGGGTCATGATCAACGCCCAATGCGGCTCAAGGTAGGGAACCCAGCCAAGCTCCTTGGATAGGCCAAAATTCCAAATGATCTTCACGCCGATCAGCACAAGCACGAGTGAGAGGCCGTACTTCAGATACTTGAAGCGTTCGACCGCCGCAGCCAACATGAAGTACATCGAGCGAAGGCCGAGGATGGCGAAGATGTTCGAGGTGTAAACTATAAAGGGATCGCGCGTGACCGCAAAGATTGCGGGCACAGAGTCCACTGCGAATACAATGTCGGCTACCTCGACCATGATGAGCGCCAAAAAAAGCGGCGTGGCGAAAAGAACCAACTTGCCGGTCAAGGGATGCGGCCGGCGGACGAAGAAATTGTGGTTGTCGATTGTGTCCGTCACTCGGAGACGGCGACGAATGAAGGCGAGGAAGGCGTTTTCCTCAAGCTTCATCTCCTGACCGCCTCCCGTCAGCATCTTCCAGCCGGTGAAAATCAGAAAGCCAGCGAAGATGTAGAGGACCCAAGTCCACTCGTTCACGACGGCCGCGCCAGCAGAGATGAAGATCGCGCGGAAGACGATGGCGCCGATAATGCCCCAGAACAGGACGCGGTGCTGATACTCGCGCGGTACAGCGAAGTAGGTGAAGATCAGCGAGATGACGAAGATGTTGTCGAACGCCAGCGCGGTTTCGAGCAGGTAACCAGTGAAGTACTGGATGACCGCCTGTTGGTTCAGGTTGTCCGGCGAAGAGTAATATTGCGGATCTGGCTCGAAGACGAAACCCACATAAAGTCCGAACGCAATAGCGATCGAGGCGAAACTCGCCCACATGATCGCGCTCTTTGCCGGTGAGACGACGCCGTCCTTGCGATTGAACAGACCAAGATCGAGCCAAAGCAGAAAGCCTATGAAGGCTAGAAAGCTCAGCCAAAGCCAGATCGGCTGGCTCGCATATTCGCTTGTTAGAAATTCCACGGATTGTTCTCCGAGCAAGAGGCGCTAAAAACCGCGCCCGCGAAGCCGAGCTCGCGGGCGCTACGATTTAGTTCTTGTGTTATGTGAGTGGGCTAGTTGCGGGGCGACAACAGGCTCAGGATGAATTGGAAGAGGTTGATGAAGTTGAGGTAGAGGCTGAGCGCGCCAAATGTAGTTGCAACGGACATCGCCCGCTGATCGCCGCCCAATTCGTAGTACATGTTCTTCAAGCGCTGCGTGTCGAAAGCGACTAGGCCTGCGAACACGAGCACGCCTATCACCGAGATCGCGAAGCTCAATATCGAACTCGCCAAGAACAAGTTCACGATTGAAGCGATGATTAGGCCGATCACGCCCATGATCAAGAATGATCCAAAACCCGTCAGGTCGCGCTTGGTCGTGTAGCCCCAGAGGCTAAGGCCGCCGAATGCCGCTGCCGTGGTCAAAAAGGCCTTCGCAACGAGCACCATGCCATCGGGGATGCGTGCATAGTAAAAAACAAGAGCACCCATTCCGACGCCGATCAGCGTGACCACGCTCCAATAGACGAGGTTCGCGCCTACAGGCGAAGGGCTCTTCATGGTGAAGCCAGAGATGAGCAAAATGGCGAGTGGACCAAACATGACGAGGTATGCTTGCGGACCCGAGAAAATCGCCTGCATCAGTGCCGGCGTCGTGCCAACGATCCAAGCCAAGCCGGCCGTCAGCGCCAAGCCCATCGCCATCTTGTTGTAGATGCCAAGCATGAATGCGCGCAGGCCAGCGTCGATCGCCATGTCCGCGCGGCCCGCCGGGATCGATCCTGTTTGCAAGTAGTGGTCACTCATTCAATGCCTCCTTCGCGAACGGCTCCGTTTTGGCTTTTCAGTGAAATGCCACGCGGTCGTGTCGTCCGATATGCTTGTCCCACTTGGCGGGTTGCTGAGCGCGGGCCTTATCCGTCAAATGGCTCTACGCGAAACAGTGCACAAGTGTTGAATCTTCTAAACGCGGCTGCATCGCGCATCGGAATTGCAGCTATTGTCATTACTCATAGCACGGCCGGTTTCATTGGGCCGCAACTACCGTCGGCGCTAGGCTCAAACCCAGTGTTTCGCGAAGGGCGCCGAGCGCGCTCTTGTGCAAGCATGACGCGTTGCGCTGCGCCGCGCGCGGGATCGTTTTGGGTGTGTGATTGGAGGGTGCGAAGTTTACGCCGCTCTCGAAAAATCGTTTGCTGATCGCAGCGCGGCAAACCGTGCTTTCAAACGGCTAATTTCGTGCTCAAGCATTTGAAGTGTGTCGTCGTCGGCCTGCCGTGCGCGTGCCCTGCTGAGATCGTGTTCGAGCGCGTCAATGTCTTCGCGAAGTAGAAGTCGTTCGATGAACGCCATGTGTAAACTCCATGCGGTGAGGCCAGTACCGGCGTCCTTTAGAGGGGGAAGACCGAAGGACGCCGGTGTAGGCGCTAGTTGACGTTGCGGGTGGAGACCGCGATTGCGTCTTTTAACGCCAGTTCGCGCCGTTTAAGCCTCATCAGTCTGACGAAATTCGGCGCCGGGTGCGAGCGCTCTTTGCGCAGTGCTTCATCGAGAGCTGCATGTCGGCGCTGGAGCGAAGTTAGCGTGTGAAGCGTCATCATGCGCGCACACCGCTCGTTGAAGCCTCGTTACGCGGCGGCGTGTCTCGCTCTGGCGCGCGGCGGCGCTTTTTGATCGCAACTTCCACCGGCTTTTTCTCTTGGGGGTCGCCGTGCTTCCTGCGCATAGAGACATGCAGGGCGCCAATCGTGTGGATCATTTGCTCCTCCCGTTCGCGCTTAGGGGCTTGAGTGCTCCAGCTGAGCGCGGTGCGGACCGACATCGCGACACATGCCGCCAGAGGGGCCCGGTCCACACGAAATAGATTGCCGCCGCCCGACGTTTTCGCAAGCTCGTCGGTGATGAGATCACGCAATGACAGCGATCACGCCGGGCGGGCGCCGTTAAGTGACACGAGTATGAACGTTGCAAGCTTCTCGGCCGCCACCGGCAACGCCTTGCCTGCGCGAATGAGCGCAATCTCCACCTCTGCCAGAGGCGGGAAACCGTGCTCTGGTCCGAACGTCACCAACTCGTGTGGAACCATCTCCGTTGGCAATGCAGTCACACCTAACCCCGCGCGCAACGCTGCGACTTGACCGGCGAGGGATGGGCTGGTGTAGGCAACACGCCAAGCGCGACCAGCGCCGTCGAGCGCAGCACTGGCGCGTGTGCGATAAACACACGGCGATGGCGCTACCACAAGAGGGACGGGCGCATCCTTCGGCAAAATGTCGTCACCAGCGCCGACCCAAACCAGATGCTCGCGCCAAACAGATTGGCCTCCACCGGCCCCAACCGGTTCGCGCTTGATAAGCGCAAGATCAAGCTCGCCCTGGCCCATTTTATCCATGAGCCGCAGTGTCAGATCACAAGTGACTGAGAGGCTGACGTGCGGATAAGCGCGCGCGTAGTCGCCCAAGATTCCCGGCAAATGTGTTGTGGCGAAATCTTCCGGAGCGCCCAATCGGACTTCGCCTTCAAGCGAGTGCTCGAACATCTCGCCGATGATCTCGTCATTGACACGCAAGAGGCGACGGGCTTGCGCGAGCAAAGCCTCGCCATGGCTGGTTAGTACGACCTTGCGCGGGTCGCGGCTAAAGAGCTCAGCGTTTAGCTGTTCCTCCAGTCGTTTGATCTGGAGGCTAATCGTAGATTGGCTGCGCCCCAATCTCACGCCGGCGCGGGTAAAGCTAGTGGCGTCGGCAACGGCTACGAACGCGCGCAACAGATCGAGATCGAGATTGACGAGTTTAGGTTTTTGCGTAGGCATCAGATCAGCCTAAATTAAAGAGGGGTGACGCAGGAATAGCCCACGCTCCGCAGTGTCATGTGTTGATAGAGCCAGGCCCTGTGGCTGCGCCTAGGAATGATACCGCATCAATTTGCGCCTTCTGTCACCGCCCCTTCGATGGCCGCGCGCGTGGCGCACTGAACCACGGCTTCACGGCTTTCGGCGTCGATGCCGTTGGCGGTCTCTGCCTCTGTTTGCACGCCTTCGCCATTGACGCTCGCGCGCACCAATTCGGTCAACGCCGTAACATGTTCGGCCGTGATATCTGGCCCGAGGCGCTCCGACAGACAGTTGCAGAAGGCGGCCGACTGACCAGCCAGCATGCAAGCGCTCTCGGTATCGAGCACGTCGGCGCCCGCATTGAGCGCGTCTTGCCCCAGTTCGACCGCGCCCTGCTTGGCGCGTTCCAGATCAGCATTGAGATCACCGCATGCGGCTAGTCCGAACATGGCGGCGGCTGTAACGAGGAGCTTTACATTCATTTTTGTCTCCGATGATAAAGAAGGTGTTGGCAGTGTCGGCGCTTTTCGATGGCAGCTGGCCATCGTTGGTCACCTAGCAATCAGGAATGCGACGTAGGCGCAGTACCCCAGCAGGAGTAAAGCTCCTTCCGAACGCGTGAGGCGCTTTCCAGTGACGGCGAAGGCCATCAGCAAACATGCGCTGCCGATCAGGACGCTCCAGTCCACCCAGCCAATGTCGCTCGGAATTGCGATCGGTTGGATGAGCGCGGTGACGCCCAAGATGCCGAGGATGTTGTAAAGGTTAGAGCCGACGATGTTGCCGAACGCCACGTCGGCGCGGCCCTTGAGTGCTGCGGCAAGTGTGGCGACCAGTTCTGGCAGTGAGGTGCCGATTGCGACGATGGTCAATCCAATCACGGTCTCGGAAACACTGGCGAGCCGCGCCATGACGATTGCGCCGCCAACCAGGAGGTCGGCGCCCCAGATCAAGAGGCCAAGCCCGGCGAGCGCAAACAAGGCCGATTGCCAAACCTTCTGCGGGACGGGGTCGTGTGTGTGACCATCCGCTTCATGCATTATCGCCGCCGCCCCGCCTTTGCGCTCCATGCGCCAAACGGTGAGGAGGTAGACTACAAGCGACGTGACCAGAAGCGCGCCAATCCAGCGGCTGAGTTCGCCGAAGAAAAGCGCGATCGCTGTCAGTGCGATCGATGCGGCGATCACAAGCGCCCCGTCGCGGCTGATCGCGGCCGGGTTCACCGTAAGCGGCCGGATCAGCACCACAATGGCGAGAATGAGCAGGATGTTGCCGATGTTGGAGCCGAGCACATTGCCGATCGCGATGCCGGGCGAGCCGCTGAGCGCTGCATCGACACTGGTCATCAGTTCGGGCGTGGAGGTGCCGAAGCCCACTAAGGTGAGGCCTATCAGCAGCTCTGATAGGCCAAGCCGGCGTGCAATACCGACCGCGCCGCGCACGACGCCTTCGCCGCCGAGCGCTAACAACGCAAGGCCTGCGATAATCTGAATGGCCGCTTCCACTAGGCTCCCCCGTCCTCTTTGGTGGCCCGCACCCTTAGCCGAAACACAGCGCCCGCCATAAGAAGCGACAACGTTGATCCCATCAGCACGCCAAGTCTCGCGGCGGATTCGTCGGCTTCATCACCGGCGAAAGCGAGTCCGCCAATGAAAAGGCTCATGGTGAAGCCGATTCCGCACAGGCAGCCTACGCCGACGATCTCTCGCAGCGAAAAAGGAAGCGGCGCGCCGAAGAGACGTGAGGCGGCGAAGACAAAAGCGGTGACGCCAATCGGCTTGCCGAAAGCAAGTGCAAGCGCGACCGCTGCCGGTACGCCGCTTGTGACTTGCGCCAAGCTAAGCCCGGCGAATGACACGCCCGCGGCGCAAAACGCAAAGATCGGCAGCACAACAAATGCCGAGACCGGGTGAATGGCGTGTTCAAGCTTACTGATGAGTGTGGTGTCTCCGGCAGCGGGGCGCGGCGGGACGATCATGGCGGCGGCGACCGCCATCACTGAGGTGTGCACGCCCGATTCCTTGGCCAGCGCCCAAGTCACCAAGGCCACTAGCGGGTAGAACCAGATTGGCAGTGCGTAACGGCGCCCAAGCGCCCAGGTCGCAGCGAGAAGGGCGAGCGCTGCCAAGGCGGGCGTCAGCGCCAAGTTGCTGCTGAACAGGAGGGCGATAAGGACGATCGCCAATAAATCATCGACGACTGCAAGCGTCAGCAAGAACAGCCGGAGCCTTGGATCGACCTTGGGCACAAGAATTGAAAGAGCGGCGAGCGCAAAGGCGATGTCGGTGGCCACAGGCACCGGCCAACCGCGCGGATCGAGCGATCCCGCGACGAGCCAATAGAGCAGAACTGGCGCCAAGGCGCCGCCGATCGCGGCGGCGACTGGCAAAATTATCGCCTTTGGGTTCGAGAGTTCACCGGTTGTAAGCTCGCGCTTGAGCTCCAATCCAATCACATAAAAGAAGACGGCCATCAGGCCATCCTTCACCCAATCCTTCAGCGTAGCGTCGATCCGCCAGCCGCCAAGATCGAGGGGCAAGGGCGTTTTCAACGCATTGAAATAGGCGGCGGCAAGAGGGGAGTTAGCGATGATGATCGCAGCCAGCGCCGCGAGCGCCAGCAGCGTGCCGCCGCCTGCTTCGGTTTTCAGGAATCGCGCGACAGACCGGCCCGTCACGCTTCGGCTCGTCCAGAGATCTCGGCTGAAAACGGCAATGTCGGCCAAGTGTGCGCGCGTTGATTGGGCGCGCCGTCGACTAAAAAATCGATCGAGGACATGTGTTAGAACGCGCTCCGTGGCTGATGTTGGTCGCTCGGGAGCAGTGTCGCGCGAGTCTGGCGTTACAGAACCGAGCCAACACCGGGATATTCCCGATGCGGTGAGCTATAGCCGAATCTTGGTGACGCGCTGACGGATCAAGCGGCGGCGACTTCGGCTTGAGAATTGAGCGACGCTGCTGTTTCCTCG
>QBMO01000097.1:8940-11319 GCA_003242075.1 Alphaproteobacteria bacterium | reverse complement strand
GCCGCGCAGTCGGCATGAATGTGATTTATGAAGGCATCCGCCTTACACCTGCGGAGATCGTCGCCGCTGCGAAAGAGAAGCGCGCGCATGCGGTGGGGCTCTCGATCCTCTCCGGTTCGCATCTCGATCTCGTGCAAGAAGTCGTGCGGCTGATGCGCGCCGAAGGCATGGACAATGTCCCGCTCGTCGTCGGCGGGATTATTCCGCCAGCGGATGCGCTAGCGCTGAAGCAAATGGGCGTGGCTGGCGTTTATACGCCGAAAGATTTCAAGATCACCGGCATCATGGGCGATGTCGTGAAGCTCGTCGCGGCGCGTGCCTAACCTCAAGGCGCTCGCGCCAGCGCGGATCAAGTGGGCGATCGAGCTGCTGGCGATCGAGAAATCGAGCAACGTGTTGGAGATCGGCTGCGGCAGCGGCGTCGCGGCGCAGCGCATCTGCCCGTTGCTGGGACGCGGCGCCTATATGGGCGTCGACAAATCGCCTGCGGCGATCAATGCAGCGCTGGCGCGCAATGCCGCTTACACCAAAGCAGGCCGGGCTATCTTCCTTGAAGCAGCATTCAACGCCGCCGACCGTGAACCAGCCCTGTTCAGCCGCATCCTCGCCGTGAACGTCAGCGTATTCTGGACCGGCGACGGCGTCGAAATCCGCGACGTGCGCCGGCTCATGCATCGCCAAAGTCTGTTCGTGCAGGTGTACGAGCCGCCAGCCGCTGAACAGCGCACGAAGATCGCCAGCCTGTTGAAGCAACGCCTCGCGCCGTTCTTCGGCACTGTCACGACGCGGATGAAAACGATCGGCGGCGCAGCCCTGCTCGGCGTTGTCGCGACCGGCGAACCACCGAGCAGGCGCGCCAGCTAGCTCAGCACTGATGCTCAGCGGGCGGCGCTTCGATCCCCTTGCCTTGCGCAACTGCATCAATGCGCGACAGGAACCAGCCCCAGCCGAACGGATAGTCGCTTATATCCACTGCGCGCACGAAGCCGTCGTGGATGAGTTCGACGCGCGTGCCCGCACCCTCGGGTGAAAGCTGCCAGGTGACGCGCTGGTCGGGCACGCTCTTGTCGCCGCGCCAATCGGGCCAAGAGATGGAGAGGCGCTTGTCCTCGACGATCTCGAGTATCTTCATCGCTGGCGCCGTCTGCTTTTTCCCGTCCTTCTCGAACTCCATCTTCAAATGCCAGTCACCGCCTACGCGCGGGTCGACGGCGGCGGCGACACCAAACCATTGCTGGATTTTTTCGGGATCAATCAGTGTGCGGAAAACCGCTGACGGCGGCGCGTCGATAAAGATGGAAAGCGTGACGTTGGGATCGGCGGCGCCATAATCCACCATCAGCTTGCCCTGCCCGCCGGCCATGTGGGCGGATATGTTGCCCCAATTGAAGCGCCAGAGATCGTCGATCATTTCCTTGGCGCGGTTGATCGCGGGCGCTTCGGCGAAGCTGTGCACGCCTTTGACGACCGAGGCTTCGGCGTTCTCGGGATCGGCTTCGATCGTGAACGCGACCTCGCTGTCGCGATCATGAATGCGCCACGAATAAGCGATGGCTTGGCTCGGCGCGAATTTGGTGATGCGTTGCGTCGCCTCGGCTTTCGATGGGGCGCCGTAGGTGTGCTTGCCCCAGAAGCGATAGGCGCCGCCTAGTTTCGGCTCGATCTCGGCGTATTCAGCGAACCACTGCGAGAGTTCGGCGGCATCGGTCAACGCCGCGAACACGCGCGCGGGGCGCGCCGGCAGCTTCCACGTAAATTCGTGCGTGAGCGCGGTCATGAGTCACCCTTCTTCTTTTTAGATTTTGCTTCGTCTTCGACGACGCGTTTCAGATCGACGAGCCGTGCGGCCCAGAACAAGCGATATGGCCCGAGCCACTGATCGACGGCCTGCAGCGCTGCGGGATCGAGTTGGTAATAGCGTGATGTGGCCTCGCGCCGTTCGCGCAGGAGGCCCGCTTGGCGCAGCACGCGCACATGCTTGGCGATGGCGGGCCGACTGACGGGGAAGCGCCGCGCAATATCGCCCGCACTCATTTCGCGCTGACGCACCAGATCGAGGATGGCCCGCCGCGTCGGGTCGGCAATGGCGCCGAAGGCGCTCTCCGTCCGGGCTCGGGCTTTTGTAACCATAAGGTTACTCTTAAGCCAGACGCCATGAGAGCGCAAGCGGCAAAATTCTTTTCAGGCTGGAACGAGGGACTTCACTAGCCGCGTCATCGCGCTCGCACCGACCAGAGGTGCGACGAACGGAATGAACGAACAGGCTAGGCCGACGAGGAAGATGCTCGCGCCATTTCTCGCACGCAGGCTCCGCGCTTCCGTGAACGGCATGCGCCGCACGGCGGCGAGCGAGAAATATTCGCGGCCCATCAGATAGCC
>QBMO01000097.1:1582-8930 GCA_003242075.1 Alphaproteobacteria bacterium | reverse complement strand
TTGGCAGACCGACATCTTTCTCGACGCGCTCGGCGGCGATGTCGAACAGCATCGAGCCCACGATCATCGAGACGGTCGGCGACAGCACAATGGCGAAGATGACGACGCCGGCGCCGGAGAGAAACTCTGCGGCGTTCCACAGATAGGCCGTCCAGCCCTCGCCCTCAGGCAAGAGCGGAATGAGAAAGCGGAAGCCTGCCCAAGCGGCGATTGCGGTCGCCGCCACGGCCGCGACGAAGCACAAGGCCGCGAAGCCGCCGAGGCGGCCGCCAAATGTATCTTTAATGCCGCCGGCAATGGCAGCGAGCGTCGCTGGTCGCATGGCCACGCTCCTAGCATGCGCGCCCGCTTGACCCCAAGACCAAGCCGCCCGACGTTGGGCCATGGATTTCAAAGCTCTCCGCACCGAGTCAGTCGATTGGCTGAAGACCTTGGGCAGCGCGTTCCTTGCCTATGTCGCCTTCACCACGGTGGCGTTTGCGCAGTATCGCATCCCGTCCGAGAGCATGGTCCCGCACTTGGAGGTGGGCGACCGCGTTACCGTGTCGAAGTTCGCCTACGGCTACAGCCGATACTCCCTTCCGTTTAACGCGGGCCTGCTGTTGCCGGCTGGCGCGCATCGCTTGTTCGAGAACATGCCGCGCCGCGGCGATGTCGTCGTGTTCATCCACCCGGTCAGCGGCGAGACCATGATCAAGCGCTTGATCGGGCTACCCGGCGATACGATCGAGGTGATCGAGGGCGCGTTGTGGATCAACGGCCAGCGCGCGGCGCAAACTGACCCAGTGATGCTATTGCGGCAAGTCGATCCGCGCGGGCGCGAATATGCGGCGCGCAGCGAAGAGACATTGCCGGATGGCGTGACCCACAGCGTCCACAATCTAACCGACGCCGGCAGCTTCGATACATTCGGCCCTTATCAGGTCCCGCAAGGCCAGCTCTTCTTCATGGGCGACAATCGCGACAACTCGCTCGACAGCCGTTGGGACGGCATGGGGCCAGTGCCGATGGAAAACCTGATTGGCCGCGCCGAGATCGTGTACGCGACCAACTTCGCCTCGTGCGAGCGCGACCACACCGTGGCGTGCCCAATGCCGCGCTGGATGCGGCGCTTACATCATTGATGGACCGGCGCAGGCGCACGCGCGCGTTGAACGATATAGAGCCCGCCTAACACGAGCGCTGCGCCGATCAGCGCCACGGGGCCAAGCGCTTCGCTGAACAACATCCATGAGAGCGCTGCCGCCGCCAGCGGCTGCGTCCAGAGCAGCACGGTGGAAATTACGATCGGCAAGCGGCCGACGCCGTACGCAATCAGCCCCTGCCCGCCGACTTGTACGAAAGCGCCGAGCCCGACCAAGAGCGCCCAGCCTTCCACGGAATGCGGAAACAATCGCTCGCCGGTGATCAAGCACAGCACGAAGGTAAGCGCCGCACTACTGACGCCGGCCCAGAACATCACAGCGCCGACGCTCACGCGCGAACCGAGCGATCGCACGATCAGCAGATAGCCCGCATAGCCGACCGCCGCGGCGAGCCCGAGCCCGTCGCCGATCAAGCCTTGCTCAGCATCCGCGGGGCCGACACCGGTTTGCGCGCGGCCGAGCGTCAGCAACACTGCGCCGATCATCGCGCAGAGGCCGCCGAGCAACACGCCCGCGCCCAGGCGCTCCTTGAACACGAACCAGCCGAAGGCGGCAGCGAAGACGGGCGTGGTGTTGGCGAGCAGCGTGGCGTTGGCGACGGTCGTCTTGGTAAGAGCGATGGCCCAAAGATTGAGTTCGATACCGAAGAGGACGCCGGCGGCCAGAAGCCAGAAGAGATCGCGCCGGGCGGTCGGCGCGCTCCGGGCCGCCCAAAGCGCCAAGATCGGCAGCGCGAACAGGAAGCGCCACAGATTGGTCGCCAGCGGGCCGACCTCGGAAAGGCGCACGGCAATAGGCGCGAGGCCGATCAGCGCCCCGCCCAGCGCCACCGCCGCTACCCCGCCAAGCCGCACCCGCAATCCTCCAAGGCCGGAGGTCCTGATCCCGGCCGGGCGGGCGATCAAGTGGAATCAGCCGACCTTGTGGGTGTCGATTCGGCCGAAACGACCGACTCAGGGGCAGATCGGCACCGTTTGAACGCCTTGGTGGATCGGTTCAGAAACGGTGGCTGTTAATTCCCCTATTTTGGCGGCCCCGAAAAAACCCAATTCCGACCGGGGCCGGTGCGGGTCCGGGTCGATAAAGATGGTTAACGGAGGTCCGAACCCGGCCCATTGCTCACAGCTTGCGCAGAGAAAAATTGCAGCTGGAGGCGGTCTCCCATTGACCCTGCATTAACGGGTGTCATCACTATATATAGCGGTACGGTTCGACGCGGGCCCCAAGGTCGTGTGGTTTGGGTCAGAACCGAGTCGGATTAACACAGAGCTAAATCTGGGGGCTGGAAAATGCAGGCACGGGCGGAAAAAGCAGGGATCCACCGCATGGGCGAGGTCCATCGCGGCAAGCCCAAACCGCTGCGTCCGCTCAAGGTTGTCGAGAAGGTCGTTACGGATCCGAGCCGCGATGCGCTGCTGACGGAATTCGGCAAGACGACGCTCAACGATCGCTATTTGCTGCAGGGCGAGTCCTATCAGGACATGTTCGCGCGCGTCGCCACCGCGTTCGCCGACGACATCGGTCATGCGCAGCGCATCTACGATTATATGTCGAAGCTCTGGTTCATGCCGGCGACGCCTGTCCTTTCTAATGGCGGCGCCGAGCGCGGCCTGCCGATCTCGTGCTTCCTGAATGCTGTCGGCGATTCACTCGACGGCATCATGGACACCTGGAACGAGAACGTGTGGCTCGCTTCCAATGGCGGCGGCATCGGCACCTATTGGGGCGGCGTTCGTTCCATCGGCGAAAAGGTCGGCCAGAACGGTCAGACCAGCGGCATTATTCCGTTCATCCGCGTGATGGACTCGCTGACGCTCGCGATCAGCCAAGGTTCGCTGCGCCGTGGTTCGGCGGCGGTCTATCTCGACATCCACCATCCGGAGATCGAGGAATTCCTCGAAATCCGCAAAGCCGCCGGCGATTTCAACCGCAAGAGCCTGAACCTGCATCACGGGCTCAACCTCACCGACGAATTCATGATCGCGGTGCGTGACGACCTGCCGTTCGCGCTGCGCAGCCCGAAGAACCAGGAAGCGCTGAAGCACGTCAACGCGCGCAAGCTTTGGCAGAAGATCCTCGAGCTCCGCCTGCAAACGGGCGAGCCCTACATCATCTTCTCCGACACCGTGAACAAGCAGATGCCGAGCCATCAAAAGAAGCTCGGCCTCAAGGTACGCCAGTCAAATCTGTGCTCGGAAATCATGCTGCACACCGGCATGGATCATAATGGCCGCGAACGCACCGCCGTGTGCTGCCTCTCGTCGCTGAACGCCGAAACCTTCCTCGAATGGGAGAAGGAAGAGCAGTTCATGGAAGACATCTTCCGCTTCCTGGACAACGTGCTCGAAGACTTCATCCAGCGCGCGCCGCCGGAAATGGAGCGCGCCGTTTACGCCGCCATGCGCGAACGCAGCGTCGGCTTAGGCCTGATGGGCTTCCACTCCTTCCTGCAGAAGCAAGGCGTGTCGATGGAATCGGCGATGGCGAAGGTTTGGAACAACAAACTGTTCCGCCACATCCGCCGCGGCGCCGATGCGGCTTCGGTGAAGCTCGCGCAAGAGCGCGGCGCTTGCCCGGATGCCGCCGAGAACAACGTGATGGCGCGCTTCTCGCACAAGCTCGCGATTGCGCCGACGGCTTCGATCTCGATCATCTGCGGCGGCACATCGGCCGGCATCGAGCCGATCCCGGCCAACATCTACACGCACAAGACGCTCTCGGGCTCGTTTGCGGTGAAGAACCCCTATCTCGAGCAATTGCTCGAGGAAAAAGGCAAGAACACCGAAAGCGTGTGGTCGTCGATCCTGAAGAACGAAGGCTCGGTGCAACACCTCGACTTCCTGAGCGACGACGAGAAGAGCATCTTCAAGACGGCCTTCGAAATCGATCAGCGCTGGGTCATCGAACTCGCCGCCGATCGCACGCCGCTGATCTGCCAGTCTCAATCGCTCAACATGTTCATCCCGGGCGACGTCGATAAGTGGGATCTGCACATGCTGCACTGGATGGCGTGGGAACGCGGCGTGAAGAGCCTCTATTATTGCCGCTCCAAGAGCGTGCAGCGCGCGGGCTTCGCCGGCGAAGACAACAAGGCCGATATCGAGGCGCACACGTCTTCGGCGAACAAGACGGACTACGAGGAATGTCTCGCGTGCCAGTAGCACGCTGACTGGGTTGGAAACGCTTCAAGCGCGGAGGGAAACCTCCGCGCTTTTTGTTTGCGTCAAGGTTTGGGAACCTTGCCCGGCGGGAACCGTTGCCACCGGATGTCCGATTTAGCCGTCCACGAAATTGATCGTCCGCGCTCCTTCGCCTGGGCGGGGTATATTGGGCTCATTGGGTGCGTTGCCGCTGTCGCTGGCGATGTGGCGTCAGTCGTCCTGCGCGACGGCATGACGCTCATCTCGGATTCGATCAGCCGCACGGCGGCGGGCGAGCACTCCATTCACGTCGATGCTGGGCTCTGCCTTTTCGCGTTTGGCATGCTCGCGATTGCTTGGGCGCTGCACAACTGGAAGCTCGGCGGAAAAGCCTATCGCTACGGCACGATGTCATTGGCGCTCTGCGCCGTCTCGATCTTCTTTCTGGCCGTCTGGAACGGCTACGATCCCGATGCCGCCGACGATCTCGGCCTGCACATGATGCTGCTCTATGCGATGTCGGTCCTGTTTCCGCTTTCGGCGCTGCTCTTGGCCGGCGGCCTGGGCGAAGTGCATCGCAACTGGAAATTCTTCTGTTGGGGCGTGGTCGCGCTCTGGATCATCTCCGGGCCGATCTACTACGTGAACCCCGATCACCTGAAGGGCCTGTTCGAGCGCGTGACCATGTCGCTCATCGTGATCTGGGTCGCCGCCATCTCGGTGCTGCTGATCCAGCGCAACTGGCGCGCGCAATAAAACACCGCGAGCGCGCGCCTTCTCGTTTAGGGCGAAACCCACGCATGACCAAAGTCACGGCCTGAATACCACAGGGCGCCCATATTCATCCTGCACTCAGGAACGGGCGTGCCTGCTGTGAGTTTGAGATACATGAGAAGACTAGCGGCCTCCGGTTTCACTACAGCGCTCGCGCTGGTCGCCCTTGGCGGCGCAGGCATGGCCACGATGCGCGCCGATAACGCCAGCGCGCAAATGGCGCCGCAACCCGCCACCGAGTTCGTCCTTAATCGGCTCGAACTGGGCCAGTGCCGCATTCACTATGAAGCGCTGCCCGAGGATAAGCAGCCGGCCGCGATGGAATGCGAGCATGCCGAGTGGGTGGCGCAGCGCTGGGGCGGCCAGGTGCTGGAACGTTCGGCTGAGGGCGTGGTGGAACGCGCCTCTTTCGAAGGCCGCAACGATTTCACCGGCGTGCCCGCCAACGCTCTGCCGCGTCCGGGTTATTGCCGCGCTTGGATTGATGGCGTCGATGCTTCGGTCCAGCCCGAAGAGAGCGATTGCCGCCTAGCGCGCACGCTCGCCAATGCGCGCGGCGGCCGCGTCATCTTCATGCCGATCTAAACCATCGCGTTGAAAATGCTGCGATGCCCGTCCATGATCCGCTGAATCGCGGCGGGATCGGGCTCAAGCGACCACTCTCCCCGCTCGAACGTACCACCCAGCACGATGCCGTCGCGCCGGCCGAACATGTAGCCCTCGCGCGCGATCGTGTTGTAGTCGACCTCCGACTGCGGCAGCAGGATCGCGAGTTGCCCGCGCACCGGCATGATCTCGGCGTCGCCGAATAGTCGTCCCGCGCCGAGGCCAGTGCAGTTGAAAATTGTCCGCTCCGGCAAAGCTTGCACCTGCACGATATCCGCGAAATCGCGCACCACGATCTCCGCGCCTGCATTGCGCACATCGGCTTCCATGCGGCGCAGATAGAGCGGCGTTTCGATCATCATCGTATCGAAGCGGCGCACGAACGGGTGCGGGAAATTGTGTTCCAGCGGCGTCAGATCGTGTTGGTTGACGACGAGCG
Source organism: Alphaproteobacteria bacterium (assembly GCA_003242075.1). GTDB lineage: Bacteria > Pseudomonadota > Alphaproteobacteria > Caulobacterales > Aquidulcibacteraceae > Vitreimonas. Next base: position 2,826 of record QBMO01000097.1, on the reverse strand, counting down.
CCCGCATTGGATCATCTTCGGCGGCGGGGTACGACGAGGCGGCGCGATGGGAAAGACTGTAGTTTGTCTCCCAACTCACGCCGTAGGCGTCCCCAACTAGGCTCTGATAGCGGCGAAACGCAAACTGCGCGGCCTCGAAGTGCTGCGCGATGAACTCGGGCGTCACGCGATCGCGGTCAAACACCGAAGCCGGCCACCATTGCGCGCCGGCGACGTTAGAGGTGGTGTTCGGCGGCAGATCTTTCGCGTAGATGCGCACGCGCGCGCCGCGCTCTTGCAACAGCCGCGCCGTGGCGAGGCCGACCGCGCCGCACCCGAGCACAGCGCAGTCCGGCTGCTCTGCATTGAAGCCAAGATCGACGGCGACTTTGGCCGTGCCCCATGACAACGTGATGCCGCCGCCGCCGTGGCCGTAATTGTGGACGAGCGTCTTCTCTCCCAGCGCTTCGCGCGCAACGCGAAAACCGCTCGGCCGGAATGGACGCAAGCCGACGTCGATACGGATAATCCGCTCTTCGGAGACAAAAACCGGCGATAGCCGCGCGCGCGTGTCGGGGCGGCCAAGATCACGCATCAAGCCATTGCCAAAGCCGCGCGTCGCCGCGCAGGACGAGGCAAGCCCCGCCGCGCCCAGCGCAATCAGTGTCCGTCGTGTGTGCATGATCCCTCGGAGGCGCATGAGAAACGTGTTCGCCGCGCTGTCAACGCTCCCTTGCGTATCGCGCGATTCTCGCCCAGATGAGCGCTATGCACGGGCATGCGCACGCGGGCCACGATCACGGCCATGATCACGCGCACCACCACCCCGCGCCCTCCGACAAACGTTATACCATCGCCATCGCGCTGAACCTCAGCTTCGTCATCATCGAAGCCGCGGCGGGCTTTTTTGCGAACTCGACGGCGTTGCTCTCCGACGCCGCCCACAACCTCTCTGACGTGCTGGGCCTGGCGCTCGCGGGCGGCGCCGCGTGGCTAGCGAGGCGGCAAGCCGGAGAGCAGCGCACGTACGGCTTCTCAAAAGCCACCGTGTTGGCGGCGCTGGCGAACGCTTTGGTGCTGGTGATCGCGTGCGGAGGCATCCTTTGGGAAGCGACGTCGCGCTTTTTCACACCGGAAGCAACGCAGCCCATTTTCGTGATGGCTGTGGCCGCGATCGGCGTCCTCATCAATGGCGCGACAGCTATGCTCTTCCTCGCCGGGCGCAAGGAGGACGTGAACGTACGTGGGGCTTACCTGCACATGCT
>QBMO01000097.1:0-1572 GCA_003242075.1 Alphaproteobacteria bacterium | reverse complement strand
GGGCGCGGGCGTCTCTGCCGCCGTCATCGTCGCCGGCGCCGCGATTTGGCTGACGAGCTTCCACTGGATCGACCCGGCGATCTCGGTCGCGGTCGTCCTGCTGATCCTTTGGGGCACGTGGGGTTTGCTGCGTGAATCTCTGGACCTCGCGCTTGATGCAGCGCCCGCGCACATCGACGTGCCCGCCGTGCGCCAGTTTTTGTCGGAGCAAGCCGGCGTCACCGCCGTGCACGATCTGCACATCTGGGCCATGGGTGCGACGAAACCGGCGCTTACCGCGCATCTGGTCCGCCCCGAGGGCGGCGACGATGCGTTTTTGGCGGCGCTCTCGGATCAAATCGCCGAACGCTTCGGCATCAAGCACGTCACCATCCAGATCGAGCGCGCGGCGCGCGAAGATTGTACGGATTGCTGACTATTCGTACGCCCAGGTCTTCAGCAGCTGGTGTGCAATCGCATACGGCGGCGGGGCCCAGCACTCGCCGTGCTTGCCTTCGATCAACAGCCGCGCTTCCGCGCGCGTAAACCAGCGGCAGCTTTCGAGCTCCTTGGTGTCGACGGTCTCGCGATCATGTTCGACTTCGCACAACACGCCGATCATCAGTGAATGCGGAAACGGCCAAGGCTGTGTCGAATGCATGCGCACGTGCGTGACCACCAGTCCCGCCTCCTCCAAAGTCTCGCGCGCGACGGCTTCTTCGATCGCTTCGCCCGGCTCGATAAATCCAGCGAGCGCCGAGAACATGCCGCGCGGCCACGCTTTTTGACGGCCAAGCAGGACTTTGTTGCCGAAGGTCGGCGCCATGATGCAGACAGGGTCGACACGGGGATAGTGCTCGGTGCGGCAGCTCGGGCAATCGCGTCGCCAACCGGCTTCGACAATGACACTCTCCGTGCCGCAATTGGCGCAATAGCCGTTCTTCGCGTGCCATTCGAACACACTTTTTGCCGGACCAAGCATAGCGAGATCGTCCGGCGCGAGGCGGGGCCCGAGGGCGCGCAGATCGTCAAAGCGGCCAAGACCGGCGAACTGCGCTTCGTCTGAGACTTCAAAAGCAAAGTGCGGCGCGCGTTGCGCATCGAGCCCGAGAAACAAAGTGCGCTTTGCCCCGAAATGCTTATGTGCGCCGCCATTCAGCCAGCCAGGCGCGACAGCGCCGCCCTCTTCCATCACGAACGGGCGATGCTGATAGAACGGCACAAGCCGCGCATTTTCCGCATTCAAAGCTGCTTCGAGCCATGTCGCATCAGCACGATGATGCCCCGCCCGATCAAGCGGCGAGCGGGTGAAAGCGTTTGGATTTTCGGGGCTGAGCATGGGTATTAGGGATTAGGGGTTAGGGATTAGGGGCGCAACGGGTGACGCTACGACCTAATCCCCAACCCTAGAACCTAACCCCTAGTTCGCAGGCCGGCGGAAACGCAGCACGAACTGATCGGTGCGGCCGCGTATGTCGCCTTCGAACACGCGCACCGAGCGGTTGTCAGCCGGATTGCGCAATACTTGGCTCTCCGCATCCAACACGAAACCCGCCGCCGCCATGTCGCGCACGACTTGTGCTTGATCGATAC
>QBMO01000096.1 GCA_003242075.1 Alphaproteobacteria bacterium | reverse complement strand
GTACGCGGTCGGCTGGAACGAGCGCACCGTGTTCGTGCGTGTCCAGGACACCAGCGCCGGCAGCGGTGCGCCGCCTGTGCCGATCGTGCGCGAGCGCGAGCCGGAAGAGATCCTGGTCGAGGAACTGAAGCCCGATCCGCTCGGTGAAGAGAGCGAGCCGGTCGCGGAATCACCGTTCGTGCCTTCGGGGCAGCTGAGCATGGGCGACGTGAATTGGGTGCGCGCGCCGAACGCACGCGATTTCGCCCGCTTCTATCCGAACTCGGCGCTCGACAACGGCCTCTCAGGCAACGTGACGCTCGATTGCATCGTCGGCGGCGGCGGGCGCCTCGCTTGTTCCGTCGCCAATGAGAGCCCGGGTGGATACGGCTTTGGGCGCGCCGCGATCAGCATATCGCGCCAGCTGCGGGTGGACACGCGCTTGTCTGACGGAAGTTCCGCGGCCGGGCGCAATCTCATCTTGCCGCTCTCATTCCGCGCCGGCTGAGCAAGCGCAGGAACGATCCGGCGTCTCGTCCATTGAGCACCACGGGACGCTCAGGGATCAGACCGATGAAATTTGCCGCTTTTGCCGTGCCGCTGCTTTTGCTCGCGGCGTGTTCCCCGCCCGCTCAGACCGATACCGGCCCGCAGCGCGTTGAAATGAGCGCCGACGCGCGCTCGCATATGGATCAGATCAACGCTGCGCGCTTTACGCGGCCCATGTCGCCAACGCTCGTTGAGCAAACGCCAGACGCGACGCCCGTGACGCCCGCCGCTGGCCCTGCCGGCGAGACGCCAACGCTGGCGACGCCAGGCACGGAGATCGATTTCGACGCAGGCTTGGTGCGCATCCAAGTGCTGCTCGACCGCGCGCATTTCTCGCCCGGCGTGATCGATGGCTTCGATGGCGAGAATGTCCGCAAAGCGGTGTCGGCCTATCAGCACGCGAACGAATTGCCGGTGAATGGCTTGGCCGATGAGGCGCTGCTGACGCGGCTCGAACAAGCGGACGCGGTGCCGGCTTTGGTGTCTTACGTCATCACGGCTGAAGATGTGGCGGGCCCGTTCGTGGACGTGCCGCAAGGCTTGGAAGCGATGGCCGAGCTTGAGACCGTCGGTTACGCGAGTGCGGCTGAAGCGCTGGCCGAAAAATTCCACATGGACGAAGATCTGCTGCGCACGCTGAACCCTGGCGTGGACTTCAGCGCGGCTGGCACGGAAATCGTTGTGGCCAATGCGGGCGGCGAGCTGACGTCCGATGTGGCGTCGATCGAAATCGACACGCGCAATTCAAGCGTGCGCGCGTTCGATGCATCGGGCCAATTGGTGGCCTATTATCCCGCCACCGTCGGTTCAGCCGAAGCGCCTTCGCCCACGGGTGAGCACACTGTGCGCGCCGTCGCGTTTGACCCGACCTATCGCTACGACCCGGCGCGTTTGCCGACGTTTGGCGAGCGTGATCACGGTGCGCTGACGATCGCTGCTGGCCCGAATAATCCAGTGGGCGCAGTGTGGATCGCGCTGAGCGCCGATACGTATGGCATTCACGGTGCGCCGCAGCCGCAACTTGTTTCTAAATCGGCGTCGCACGGTTGCGTGCGGTTGACGAACTGGGATGCGGTCGAGCTTGCGCGCGCTGTCAGCGCTGGCGTCACCGTGACCTTCGGCGAGGACGCCGGCTTGGCGGAAGCTGAAGGCGACGGCCGCGGCTGATTACCAGCGGCGCACGCGGCCAGTGTCGATGTGAATGAAGTTCGACGACTCGTAATAGCCGACGCCGCCCGCGTTCATCGCGAGGGCGGCGTCGCGCAAACGGGGCAATTCAACACCGCTGACGCGGATATCGATGGCGCGGCCCTGCATGTGCAAGCTGCGCGTCGCGACGCCGCTGGATGCGGCGGCGAGCCCCGCGTTGGACTCCGCTGAGCGATAGCCGGAAATGATTTGGAACGGGCTCGTCGCGTTCACTGCGCCGCGCAACGTGTGCAACTGATCGAGCAAGCGCGGGTCTATCTCGTGGACTTCGCCAGAGCGATGATCGCGCATCACCTGATTGATGGCCGCGAGTTCTTCCGTAACGTAGGCGCCATTTTGCCAATAGGCGCCGGCGTAGGTCTCGCCTGTGTGCGTGTTCACGAAGGAGAGCAGGCGCGCGTCGTTAGCAGCGCGCGGCGCTGGCGGCGTTGCGTGGGCCGGGCGGAGGATCGCGACCGCGCCGCCGCCGACTACCGCAGCGTTGAGCAATGCGCTGCCCGCGAATTTGATCAGATTGCGTCTATTCATCGCCTCGCCCGATTGTTCCGCCCGATGTGTGAATCATTGTGCGTTGTGTTGGGGCGAGACTAGGGCGCTCTCACGGCGCGGGCGTAGCGGGAACTTCAGCCAATCGCCGGGTGTTGCGGTAGTATGAAACGCCCGCGCATCACGTTTGGCCCTTTGGCGTTGGTCGCCATGCTCGTGATCGGCTTTGTGTTTGGGCGCCTGGAGCGCGCAGCGCCCAGCGCGCCGGAAGCGGGCGCGCAGATCATTGGCGAGGGCGTCTCGCAGCCCACGCCGCCGCAGCAACGCCTGCGCGCGCGGCTGGTGATCCCGGTGGACGGCGTGACGCGCGAGGGTTTGACAGATACGTGGGGCCACGCGCGCTCAGAAGGCCGCGGCCATCAAGGCATCGACATCATGGCGCCGCAGGGCACACGCGTGCGTGCTGTCGCTGACGGGCGCATCGTCAAATTCTTCGACAGCGAACGCGGCGGCGTCACCATCTATCAGTTCGATCAGAGCGAGCGCTTCGTCTATTACTACGCCCACTTGAACACGCGCGTCGCTGGCCTGGCTGAAGGCGACCAGGTGCGGCAGGGGCAGGTCATTGGTTACGTGGGTAGCTCGGGCAATGCGACGACGCCGCATTTGCACTTCGAGGTGCAGCGGCTGACGCCGGCGCGCAATTGGTGGCAAGCCGACCCGCTCAACCCCTATCCGCTGCTGATCAGCGGGCAGCCGCCAGCTTAGGCGTTTTCGGGTTCGGCGCGCACCGGGCCGTTCCAGACTTTGCCGATGCGGACATCGGTCTCGGGGCCGAGGTTGAACCAGGCGAGGCGATCGCGCGTGGCGTCGATCACGACGAAGCGGTCGCCGCGTTCGAGCGTTTGCGAGAGCGTGTTGCGCAGAACGCCGGCGGAAAATTTCGTGCGCACCAGCCAAAGGCCCGGCGCGAGGTCGCAGACGACGCCCATGGATTCGAGCGCCGCCATGAATGACATCCACGAGCCGGAGATGATCTCGGCATGGACGAAGAGGTTGGCGCCATCGATCGCGGCGTCGTTGCTGGCTTGCGGCGTGCGCATGCCGCGCAATTCGGTGACGCGGCGCGCTTCAGTCCAGCCGCCATCGGGCTGGGTGGAAACCATGGTCGAGGGGCGAACGCGGCCTTCCGCGAGGAAGCGCGCCATTTGCTCCAGCGAGTACGGCCCGAAAGCCTTGTCGCGGATCTGCACCCACCAGGTCGAGGCGGTGGCGATCTTGGAAGAGACGGCGTCGTTCACTGCATTGCTCCGTTTCGTGACGGTGAAGCACTCGCCTCACCGACGAAAACGGACGGCTGCAATCGCCGTGCCGGAGCATTGCTTTGGTTAATCTATGCTTTGAGGCGGCGGCGTCTGGATGCCGGAGGTCTGGAAGTCGATGGCGAAGCCGCCTTCGATGATGCGCGCGACGCGGCCATAGACGTTGCCGACGCGCACCCACATGCCGATCAGCGGCGGCGGACGTTTCGACTTTATACTTATGCCGGCGAGCGAGAAGTCGACGACCTCGCCTTCGTAGGCTTCGCCCGTCTCGAACTCGAGCCGCACGTGCTGGGCGCCGTCGCGGAGGATCGGGCGGACTGGCTCTTCGATGCCGAGATTGCGGTTAATCAGAAGTGTCAGCTGCTCGGCCATCTTTTCGCGCTTGTGCGCCGAGAAGTCGAAGATCACCGCGACTTCGCCTTCGCCGCAGGTGCGGGCGACCTTGCCGGACACGCGGCCGATGCCTTCGAGGTAAATGACGACGCGGTCGCCGATTGTCGGGAGCTGGGTGGCGACAATGCGCACATCGCCGGGAGAGATGTCGGCGGTGCGGCAGTCGAGTTCGCGGCCGAACGGGTCGAGCAGGCGGCCGCTCACTTCGATCCGCATGCGCCGGAAACGGCGGCGTTCGCGCAGGCCGACTTGAGCGGCGGTCAGGCGGCGGGCGGCGGCGGCGAGGTCGACCTTGGGAGCGGTGTTCATGACACCATAAATGCCCTGTTCACTGTAAACGTTTGCTTAAGGTTTCGGGCGGGTGTGAGATCAATCGGCAAGGTGACGGGGCGTCAGTCTCGACCGAGGCGGCATCGGGCTGATACCTGAAACCGGAACGCGGGCCGTCAGAGCCGGCGATGGGAGTGAGACCGTGGCGGACATCGAGAGCGGCAGCCGGTTTGATTACGTCATCGTTGGCGCGGGCAGCGCCGGGTGCGTGCTGGCGAGCCGGCTGACCGAAGACCCGAACATCACGGTCGCGCTGCTGGAAGCGGGCGGCAAGAATGAGTCGTTGTTGGTGAAGATGCCGGCGGGCGTCGGCAATCTGATCGCCACCAAGGGCGCGACCAATTGGGGCTTCGAGACCGTCCCGCAGCAATTCCTCGACGGCCGCAGATTGTATCAACCGCGCGGCCGCGGCTGGGGCGGATCGTCGGCGATCAACGGCATGATCTACATTCGCGGCCACGCGCGCGATTACGATCAGTGGCGCCAGACCGGGCTGACCGGTTGGGGCTACGCAGACGTGCTGCCCTACTTCAAACGCGCGCAGCATCATGAAGACGGCGCCGATGCGTGGAACGCCGAAGGCGGGCCGCTCTGGGTGTCCCGTGGACCGCCTGGCGACCCGATCTACAAAGCTTTCATCCAAGCCGGCAAACAAGCGGGCTTCCCGGTCACGCGCGATTTCAACGGCTATCAGCAAGAAGGTGTAGGGCCCTACCATCTCACCATTCGCGATGGCGAGCGCTGGAGCGCGTCAGCCGCGTATCTACGCCCGATCCTGGCGAGCCGCCCGAACCTGCGCGTGATCTCGAATGCGCATGCGGGGCGCGTTGTCATCGAGAACAACAAAGCCGTGGGCGTCGAGTTTTCGGCGGGCCCCGGCAAGCCGGTGCAGACGGTGCGGGCGGCGCGTGAAGTGTTGGTGTGCGGCGGCGCGTTTCAATCGCCGCAACTGCTCATGCTGTCGGGCATCGGGCCGGCGGACGAGATTACCAAGCACGGCATCAAGGTCGTCGCCGATCTGCCGGAGGTCGGCCGCAATCTGCAGGATCACCTCGACGTCTGCCTGATCAACGAGATGACCAAGCCGATCTCGATGTATTCGAAGACGAAGGGCCTGAAGCAGCCGATGATCGGCCTGCAATACTTGCTCTCCAAGCAAGGCCCCGGCCGCACCAATCACTTGCACGCGGGCGCGTTCCTGAAAACGCGCGGCGAACTCGACCGGCCCGACATTCAGCTCCACGTCGTCAACGCCCAAATGCGCGACCACGCTCGGATCAAAGCCGACCGCGATGCTTTCACCATTCACGCTTGCCAGCTGCGTCCTGAAAGCCGGGGCACGGTGAAGCTGGCCTCGTCGAACCCGTTCGATGCGCCGGCGATCGATCCGCGCTACCTGGCCGAGGAGAATGATCGCCGCACCATGCGCGATTCCGTGCGGATTATGCGCGATATCGTAGCGCAAAAGGCGCTCGATCTTTATCGCGGGGCGGAGTTTGCGCCGGGTGCGCATATTCGCACTGACGCTGAGATCGACGCCTGGGTGCGCCAAAATGCGGAGACGATCTATCACCCCGTCGGCACCGTGCGCATGGGCGCGGACGCGAAAGCGCCGGTGGACGATCAGTTGCGCGTGCGCGGCGTCGAGGGTCTGCGCGTCATCGATGCGAGCGTGATGCCGACGCTTATCGGCGGCAACACCAATGCGCCGACGATCATGATCGCGGAAAAGCTCTCCGACATTCTGCGCGGCAAACCGCTGCTGCCGCCGCAGGATGCGCGGATCGCCGAAGATGAAATGGCGGGCGCAGTGTGAAAATCCGGGTCCGCCTCGATCATGCGGCGGCCATTTTGGGGGCCGGCGTCGGCCTCTTCGGATTAGCGCTCCAATACGCGCTCATGTACGTCGATCTGACCGGCGACGGCGCTTCACCGCTTTGGGTGACGTGGCGCTACTTTGCCTACTTCACCATCCTCACCAACACGTTCGTCACGCTCGTCATGGTGCGCGCGGCGGTGCTGCCGAAGAGCCATGTGGGGTTGAACGCGCCGCGCATCGAACTGATGGCGGTGACGTCGATCCTGTTTGTCTGCATCGTTTACAATGTGCTTTTGGCGTCGCGTTGGGATCCGCGCGGCTGGCAGAAGGTTGCTGACCTCATCCTGCACGACATCACGCCAGCGTTGTTTGCGCTATTCTGGCTGCTGCGCCAGCGGACGCCGTTGCGCTGGCGCTTTGCTTTGTTCGCGGCGCTCTGGCCGTTGGCTTATGCAGTGTACGGCCTGACGCGCGGAGCGTTTGACGGCTTCTATCCGTACTTCTTCATGGACCCGACGGTGCTGTCGCTGCCGCGCATCGCCATGAACCTCATTTTGCTGATGGCGTTCTTTGTCTTCGGCGGCGCGATCTTGGTGTTCGCCAACCGCACCATCGTGCGCCGGCTGCGTTAGTCGTTCACCACGACAAGCCGCATGCCCTTTGGCGCTTTCGCGGCGGGGGGGTGNGCAGCGAGCCGAGGCGCAGGAGCTGGATGGTCGCGCCATCGAGGAAGGTCTCTCCGCCCAGCGGCTGAAATAGGCCGAGGAAACGATTGCCGAGCGCGTGATCGACTTTAAGCGGCGTCAGCAGGATTTCGGCGCCAAGCAACTTGCCGCAATTGGTAACCGCAGTGACGCGGGCGATGGCCGGCTCGCCCGCGGCGGCGCTGGCGTCGATCAGCGCGTTCACCAAAGCGAGGTCGGGGCCGAGGAAGAAGCGGGCGAAGTCGTGCTCTTTGAAGTCGCGGCCGAAGAGGGCGACGAGGTCTTTGCCGAAGGTTCGGATCGGCATGCGTCCGTCCTTCGCGCGTTCGATCACGAAGAGGCGCTCCAGCACTTGATCGGCGCCGCCCTTCTTGGGCGCCGCCGCCGCGCCAGCCAGCGCGCGTCCGTACGCGAGCAGGGCCCGTGTATCGGGATGAAAGGTCTCTTCTCCCAGCATTAATGCTTAAGCGCCTTGGCGTCCTTCGAATGCGCACGGTGTCACGCAAGCCTCGGGCCCAAGCGGCGCTTGGATTTTTTGGGGAATTGCGTGTTTTGCCGGGGCGCTTTCGTGCGCTGGGCGATGTCTGGCCCTTGGCTTGCAGCATGCCGGGCGAGATTCAGGAGAAACGGCAAATGACCGTTCCAGCCCGGTACATTCTGGCCGCGATCGCTTTCGGCGTCGCTGCCCTTGGACTTTTCCTACTGCCGACGGACGCGGCTGCGTGCGGCGCTGATGGTTGTCGGCGTCCACCGCCGACATGCCAGAGCGGCTGCAACACGCCCCCGCCGCCACCCGTATGCTGCGAGCGGCCCACTGTGGTCGTGCCGCCGCCGCACGTGCCGCCGCCGAACATCGTCGTCGTCAATGCCGGCGCGCGCGCCGCAGCCAGCGCCAGCGCGACGGCGATCGCCATCGCCAATGTGCGCACCGGCGACACCATCATCCGCTCCAACACCATCGTCGAAGCCGGCGCCTCCGCCGCCGCGACCTCGTCAGCCTTCTCGATCACCGAAGGTTCGGTCGAGATGGAGAGCGTGACGCGCGAACGCGATCTGCTCGTTCAGGCAATCTGCATCGACTCCAGCGGCAACCCGCATCCGGCGTCGCAAACCTTTGGCGGGCGTGCTGTTGCGCAAAGCCACCGCGGCGAACTCTATCGCTGCATGGCCGGCACGCGCATGCGCTACACAATGGACGGCCGCTCTTATGATTGCGAGCCGGGCCAAGCGCTCTGGTACGAGAACGGCGCGGTTGAGTGCCGCGCTCAAATCGCACGTCGCCAGTGCAACGAACGCTCGCTGCTGCGCCGCTTCGGCCCCGGCGACAAGCTGATCCGCATCCGCGACACCGAAACCCGCGAAGCCATCCGTGAGACCCAGTTCCAAGGGACGATGATCATGGACGGCGGCGTCGGCCAAGGCGTGTACTGACCGCCTTCAACACTCCGCTCCACCCAATTCCGATCTCAAGGCCAATCCCCTCGGCCTGCCCCCGCGAAAGCGGGGGTTTTTCTTTGTGGGGAGGCAGGCTGCCACGCGGTTGCGCGCCTGCGGCGATCCGCTTATCTCCGGTTCATGACCTCACTCGACGTACGAACTGCGCGCCCCGACCAGCTTGTTTCTGGCGATAAGGGTCAATGGGAAATCATTTGCGGCCTGGAAGTGCACGCGCAGGTGAGTTCGCAAGCCAAATTGTTCTCGGGCGCGAGCGCGGCGTATGGCGGCGAGCCGAACGCGCATGTCTCGCTGGTGGACGCGGCGATGCCGGGCATGTTGCCGGTGATCAACAAGTTTTGCGTCGAGCAGGCGATCCGCACCGGGCTTGGTCTGAATGCGGAGATCCATCGCTGGAGCCGGTTTGACCGGAAGAACTATTTCTATCCCGATCTGCCGCAAGGCTATCAGATCAGCCAATACAAAGAGCCCATCGTCGGCGAGGGGGAGATCGAGGTGGAGCCGGACGGCGAAGAGCCGATCACGATCCGCATCGAGCGGCTGCATCTGGAGCAGGACGCCGGCAAGTCGATCCACGATCTGTCGCCGAACGAGACCTATGTCGATCTCAACCGCGCCGGTGTGGCGCTGATGGAAATCGTGTCGCGGCCGGATATTCGGTCGGCGAAAGAAGCGGCTGCCTACTTTAACAAGCTGCGCGCCATTCTGCGCGCGTTGGGCACGTGCGACGGCAACATGGAGGAAGGCTCAATGCGCGCCGACGTGAACGTCTCGGTGCGCCGCGCCGGCACCAAGGAATGGGGCACGCGCTGCGAGATCAAGAACGTGAACTCGACGCGCTTCATGATGCAAGCGATCGAATACGAGTCGCGCCGTCAGATCGAAATTTTGGAAGGCGGCGGCTTGATCGATCAAGAGACGCGCCTCTTCGATCCAGACAAGGGCGAGACGCGGACGATGCGCTCGAAGGAAGATGCGCACGATTATCGCTACTTCCCCGATCCCGATCTGCTGCCATTGGTCCTGGATGAAGCCTGGATCGCCGAGATCAAAGCGTCACTGCCGGAACTGCCGGACGCGAAGAAGAAGCGCTTCGTCAGCGACTATGGGCTGACAGCGTATGACGCGGGCGTACTCGCGGGCGATAGCGATGCGGCGGCGTATTTCGAAACGGTCGCCAAAGGCCGCGACGGCAAGGCTGCCGCGAACTGGGTGACGCAAGAGCTGTTTGGCGCGCTGAACAAAAAGGGCGTCGAGCTGAGCGCCTCGCCAGTGAAGGCCGAGCAATTGGGCGCGCTGCTCGATCTGATCAAGGACGGCACCATCAATGGCAAGATCGCCAAGGACGTGTTCGCCAAGATGATCGAAACCGGCGAAGCGCCGGGCGCCATCGTGGAGCGCGATGGGCTGAAGCAGGTCACCGATACGGGCGCGATCGAAAAGACCATCGACGAACTGATGGCCGCCAATCCCGATAAGGTCGATGACGTGAAAAAGAACCCGAAAGCCTTCGGCTGGTGGGTCGGTCAGACCATGAAAGCGACCGGCGGCAAGGCGAACCCGGCTGTCGTCAATGACATTCTCAAGAAGAAGCTCGGTGTTTGAGGTTCTGAACCGCGACCACATCACCGACGCGCTGGCGTTCTGGGAGCCGGCGCGGATCGTCTATAATCTCGTCTTGGCGATCATCAGCGCAGTGATCCTCGCGCCGCCGCTGATGTCGGGCGCGTTGCCGTTCGATCAGGTGTCGGCGCCGATGCTCATCGTGATGGCGGTGCTCGCTAATGTCGCCTATTGCGCTGCCTATCCGATCGATCTGTTCGTGCAGGCTTCTGCTTTCCGCGATGCGCGCATGGCCTGGAGGGCGGGCATCCTCCTTGTCGGCATCGTCTTTGCCGGCGCGCTGACTTGGCTGGTCGCGAGTGCGGCGGTGAACGCCACAGCGTTCTGATGGAACGCCTCTTCTCCTATGGCACGCTGCAGCTCGCGCGCGTGCAGCGCGAGACGTTTGGGCGGTTGCTTGAGGGGGCGCCGGACGCGCTCGTCGGCTTTCGGCGCGATATGGTGGAGATCACCGATCCGGACGTGCTGGCCAAGAGCGGCGAGCGGTTTCATCCGATTGTTTCGCGCTCTGGTGATGAGGCCGACCGCGTCGAGGGCACGGTGTTTCTCGTCACGTCCGATGAGCTATCGGCCGCCGACGCTTACGAGGTGGCGGACTATGAGCGCGTGGAGGCGGCTCTGGCGTCAGGCTTGCGCGCTTGGGTCTATATCGCGCGGCGCTAGCCGATTGCGAGTTCGGCGATGGCGCCGTCAACAAGCGTGAAACGATGGTTGAGCCGGATCGGGCTGCCGGGAAATGTCCCCGACACCAATGCGCGGACAATCACCGAGCCGCCTTCCTCCGACGCTTCTTCGGGCGTCGCGACATCGGCGTACTTGCGCTGCGTATCTTCGATCCAGGCGCGAACGGCGGCGTGGCCGCGATGATCGTTGTGCTCGTCATGCACCCACGCATTCTCGGCGAACGGTGCGACCATGCCGTCAATGTCGTGCCGCGACTTCGCTTCGAAGTATGCGGCGATTGGAGCAGGTAGATTGAGCGCCATGCGTGTCCCTCGTGCTGAAGTCAGCACGTGGTGAAGCGTCTGCATTCTGGCAAGTGTCGGGTTTAGCGGGCCCGCGCCGCCAGTGGCGTATAGCGGGCGACGTGGCCGGCGGCGCCGATGACGGCGGGGCCTTCGATCTCCGCGCGCAGATGCGCCTCGTAGGAGCCGGCCTGCAGCGAAGCGATGCGATCGCCGCCGGGTACGAAGGCCTGCATCATCACGGCGAACCAAATGTAGAGCAGCATTGGCGTCCCCTCAGAAAATCGCCGCGTCGTCTTCATCGACCCAGCCAAGCGTCATGAGCGGACGCGCGACCGCTTCCACGGTGGCGATTTGCGCTTCGACGGCGTGGCTGGAGAAGCTGGCGATGCTTGTGGGGGTGAATGCGGACGCGAGCGCCCAGAACCAAACCAGTGCATACATCAGCGCTTCTCCCTTAGCCCGGGTGAAGCGTGGTTCAGTTTGGTTTCGCGGGCGTTAACGAAACGCGTGTCGCGTCCCGGAGACGGGGAGGAGCTCCGGGACGCTAGTGGACACGTCGTTCAGCCAGGGAGGGTTATTGGCTGGCGATGATGCCCAAGATCACGCCGGTGGCGATGCCCACGAGCAGAAGCTCGCCGCGGTCGTCACGGACATAGTGGTAGCCGCGCGGCGGCGGACGGCGGACGCCGTAACGATGGTAGTCGTTCACGACGACATAGCGGTCGCGATAGTAGCGCGGCAGACGTTCGCCACGGCGCCAGCCACGATAATCGTAGCGGACATGGTCGCGGTAGGCGGCAGGCGGCGGGCCATAATTCCAGCGGCCTTGATAATGATAGCCGTTATAGCGGCGGTCATCCCAACGGTCGCGGCGGGCTTCGCGGCGATAGTCGCGACGGTCATCTCGGCGATCATCGCGATAGTCGCGACGGTCATCACGGCGGTCGTCGCGGTAGTCACGACGGTCATCACGGCGATCATCGCGATCGCCGTGTCGCTCACCACGGTGTTGAGCAGCAGCTTCCGTGGCCAGAGCCAACGGGGCAGCAAAGGTAGCGGCGGCAAGGGCCGCCATAGCAAGGCGTTTCATGCGAGGTCTCCTTCCTGCTTCCCTTGAACGGCTCCGTTCAAAAGAAGGTCCCTCAATCGCCTGCGAGTGTGTCGGGGCGTGACTGAACTGTGTCTGAATGAATGGGGGACTGCTGCACAGATGTGTGGCAGAGTTTGTCAAACGCGCGCCGAGCAATACTTGGCCGCACGCGCCAATGCGTACAAGGCTGGAATCTCACGCGGGTGTGAAGTCTCGCCTTAAACGTGTGTCACTCTGCGGCAGCTAGCGGTATGGCGCGTAAGGCCCCATCTTGGCGCGAACGAGGGCTGATATGACGAAACCAATTGAGCTGTATTTCTGGCCGACCCCGAATGGCTGGAAGATTTCCATCGCGCTCGAAGAGATGGGGCTGCCTTACGAATTGAAGGCTGTGAACATTGGCAAGGGCGAACAATTCGCGCCGGGCTTTCTGGCGATCTCGCCGAATAATCGGATGCCGGCGATCGTCGATCCCGATGGACCGGGCGGCGCGCCGATCTCGGTGTTCGAGTCGGGCGCGATCCTGCAATATCTGGGACGCAAGAGCGGGCAATTTTATCCAAGCGATGAACGCGCGCGGATCAAGGTCGACGAGTGGCTGATCTGGCAGGTGGCGAACCTGGGGCCGATGGCTGGGCAAGCTAGCCACTTCATCAATTACGCGCCGAAGATCGTCGATGATGCGGCGCTGATCGAATACGGCCGCGCGCGCTATGTGAACGAACTGAACCGGTTGTGCGGCGTGGCGGAACGCCAGCTTGCGGAGAGCGACTTCATCGCGGGCGAGTATTCGATCGCCGACATCGCGTCATGGCCGTGGCTGCGCATCGCGCACAAGCTTGGCCAAAGCTTCGATGATTTCCCAAAGCTTAAGGCCTGGGTCGATCGCATTTACGAACGCCCAGCCGTTCAACGCGCGCTGAAGGCGGGCGACGAGCTCCGGCAAAAGCAAGACTTGAGTAAGGATCAAGTGCGCGACATGGCTAAGAACTTGTTCGGCCAAACCTCTGCTTCGGTGAACGCCGCGAAATCAAATCAAAGCTAGCGGCGCTTAAGCTTATCGCAAGTTATGCACGTTATTGCTCCACTCCGACGGCGCGAAAAATGCACGTCAATGGGGTGGAACGGATATGGCTAAAGCCAGACGTTCCCAAGTGGTACAAGGGAGCGGCCATTATGGCTTTTACGGATTCTGAAATTGCCGAGGCGCACGAAGCGGTTCGTCAGCAAAGCGACAGCGACAATCTCTACAAGCTGGGTCTGATCTATTCGACCGGCCAAGAGATCGATCTCGTGCAAGCGCACATGTGGTTCAACCTGGCCGCCTCGCGCGGTTCGGAATCGGCCAAAGAGTGCCGCCGCGAACTCGCCGAGATGATGACGCGCGACCTGGTCGCCGAAGCTCAGCGCCGCGCGCGCGAGTGGCTCTCGGTTAAGCACCACTAAACGCTGGGCGCGGACTAGTCCGCGCGTTGCGCTAAGACGGTGACTTTCTGAAACTGCGCGTCCTGCAGTCTCTCCACCACGCTGACGACATCCTGATAGCGCACGGCCATGTCGGCGCGGATGTGGAGGCGGGCGTCTAGGAACGCGTCTTCCGGCGTGAGCGCCGGCTGCGCCGCCAGGATGTGCGCCAATGCGTCGTCACCCACGCGAGCCAGCGTGCTCGACGCGCCGGAGACATATAGCCCGTAGCCGCCGGCTTCGGCGCGTAGCTCCACGATGGTCGGCGGAATGAGCACAGGCGTGGTTGGGCCAGCGCGCGGCAAATCGAGCCTGAGATCGGTCGTCGGCATGGGCGCGGTGACCATGAAGATCACCAGCAACACCAACAGCACATCGATGAACGGCACGACGTTCGGCTCGGCCGACTCGGGCAGCCTTTGCCTGCGCGCATTCAGTGCAAGAGCCGCCATCGCCGCCTCCCTCTGTTGTGATCAGGGTGCGCGCCTCTCAGCGATGCGGCCAATCACGCCCGCGAGAGCGTGATCACGAGTTCGAGATTGCTTCAGCTCATCCAGGGCGGCGCAGGCAGATCGCGATAGGCTCTGCGCAACGCTTCCGACCATGCGGTGCGGACTTGTTGGAAGTATTCGTCGTCTTCGCCGATGCGATGTTGCACTTCGATGCGCTGGGTGTCGCGGCGGTAGACGAGCAAGTCAGCCGGCAAGCCGACGGAGAAGTTCGAGCGCAGCGTCGAGTCCATTGAGATCAGTGCGAGTTTGACGGCGCCGTCGAGCGGCGTGTCGTAGCGGGCGACGCGGTCGAGGATCGGCTTGCCGTACTTGGTTTCGCCGATTTGGAAGAAGGGCGTGTCCGGCGTCGCTTCGATGAAATTGCCGGCGGCGTAGATGTGGAACATGCGCATGCGGTCGCCTTCGATCTGTCCGGCGAGGATGATCGAGGCGTCGAACATGAAGCTCTGCATGTTGTAGGATGGCGCGACCGACTGATAGACGCGCTTCACCGCCGCGCCGACAAGCTCCGCTGCTTCGTACATCGACTTCACAGTCAGCAGCGTGTTGATCGGTTCGTTGGGATCGAGGCCCACGGCGTCGATCACGCGCGCCGTCACCGCTTGCGTGACGGCGAGATTGCCCGCGCTCATCATCGCGATGACGCGATCGCCGGGCGCGACGACACTCAATTTGCCGAAGCTTGCAATATTGTCCGGCCCCGCATTGGTGCGGGTGTCGGCAAGAAGGACGAGGCCGTCCTGCAGGCAAAGGCCAACGCAATATGTCATTGAACTGGTCTGCTCCCCGGATCAGCGCATGTACAGATTTGAAATCTGATCGCCTAGTTCCTTCGTCCGGTCGATGTAAGTTGTCAGCGTTTCGTGCAGGCCTGTCTGAAAAATGTCCGATATCCGGCCGAAACGAAGTTCCGCAGCGATAGCGCCGGCAAGACGGTGGGCCTCGCCGCGCTTGCCGCCGTGGATTTCGGCGAGCTGGTCGAGGCAATACGTGATGTGGTCGTAACAGGCGCGTAATGAGCGCGGCATCTCGGTGCGCAGGATCATCAGCTCAGCCACGTTCCAGGGCCGCACCTCCTCTCGATACACCCACTGATAGGCGCGCACCGCCGACACCGCGCGCAAGACGCTGGTCCATTGATAATAGTCGAGCATGCCGCCGACGCCGGAGGATTCCTGCGGCAGCAGCAGATGGTATTTCACGTCGAGAATGCGCGCCGTGTTGTCGGCGCGCTCAAGGAATGTGCCGAGGCGCACGAACCAATAATTCTCGTTGCGCAGCATCGTGGTTTCGTAGGCGCCGGAAAAGCGCGTAGAGAGCGTGCGCACCCAGTCGAGCGTCTCGGCCAGCAGCGCGGGCGAGAAATTGTTCTCCGTGAGCTTGCGTGATTCGATCCAACCTTGATTGACCGCCTCCCACATGTCGCGCGTGAGCGCGGTGCGCATAGCGCGAGCGTTGACGCGGGCGTTCTCAAGACAATTGATGATCGAGGATGGATTGGCGCCGCCGCTAGAGAGAAAGCGCGCCGCGAGGTCTGGCGTCACGGCGTTGTACGTCTCGTCGTAAAGTTCATCGACGCCAGCAGCGGCAAGCGCCGAGCGCCACTCTTCGGCTTCGCTGGAAACGCCGGCCATGGATTGCGCCGCTTCGATCAAGCGCGCGAGATTGTCCATCCGCTCCATGTTGCGGGCGAGCCAGAAGAGAGCGTCGGCGGCGCGCGACAGCATTAGCGGCCACCGCCATTGCGATGGAGCACCCATGTATCCTTGGTGCCGCCGCCTTGGCTCGAATTCACGACGAGCGAGCCATCCTGCAGCGCCACGCGCGTCAAGCCGCCCGGCACGATGCGCACGCCATTGGCGCCGGAGAGCACGAAGGGGCGCAGATCGACATGGCGACCCGCGGCCGCATCGCCGGCAAATGTCGGGCAGGTGGAGAGCGCAAGCGTGGGCTGAGCGACGTACGCTGACGGGTTGAGGCGCAGCTTTTTGGCGAAGGCGTCGCGGGTTTTCTTGGTGGCGTGCGGGCCGACGAGCATGCCGTAGCCGCCGGAGCCGCGCGTTTCCTTGACCACCAGTTCGTCCAAATGATCGAGCACGTAAGCGAGCGCGCCTTCGTTGGCGCAATCCCATGTCGGCACGTTCTTCAGGATCGGTTCTTCGCCGAGATAGAAGCGGATCATCTCGGGCACTTGCATGTAGACGGCTTTGTCGTCGGCCAGCCCCGCGCCGGGCGCGTTGGCAAGGGCGACATTGCCTTCGCGGTACGCCTCCATCAGCCCCGGCGCGCCGAGCACCGAGTCTTTGCGAAACACGAGCGGATCGAGGAAGTCGTCATCGATGCGCCGATAGATGACATGGACGCGCTTCAGCCCGTCCGTGGTGCGCATATAGACCTTCTTGTCGCGGACGATGATGTCGACGCCTTCGACAAGCTCGACACCCATTTCATCGGCGAGGAAGGAGTGTTCGTAATAGGCGCTGTTGAACTGGCCGGGCGTCAGCACGACGACGCAGGGCTCTTCGCCGATCGGTGTGGTGAGCGAACGCAGCGTAGCAAGGAGATCCTGCGGATAGCGCGCTACGGGCGCGACGCCGACGCGCGCGAAGAGTTCGGGAAAGAGCCGCATCATCACGGCGCGGTTTTCCAGCATGTAGGAAACGCCGGACGGCGTGCGGCAATTGTCCTCCAGCACGTAGAAATCGTTCACCCCGGTGCGGACAAGATCGATGCCGGCGATGTGCGTGTAGATGCCGCTCGGCACGGTGACGCCCTGCATCTGTGCGCAATAGGCGGGGTGGGTGTCGATATAGTCGTCGGTGAGCTTGCCGGCCTTGACGATTTCGCGCTCGCCATACGCATCGGCCAGGAAGCGGTTGAGCGCGGTGACGCGTTGGACCAGGCCGCGCTCTAGGAACGCCCATTCGTCGGCGTCGAGCACGCGCGGGATGATGTCGAACGGGATCAGCCGCTCAGTGTCGCCGCCTTCGGTGTAGACGGCGAAGGTGATGCCGACGCGGCGGAAGAGGCGCTCCGCCTCCTCGCGTTTCGTTTCCAGAACGGCAGGCGGCGTTTCGGCGAGCCATGCGGCAATGGCGGCGTAAGCGGCGCGAACCTCGCCGTCGGCGCCGTACATCTCGTCAAAGAACTCACGCATCGGCGTGATGATGCGCGGTTTTTGGGCGGCGGCGCCAGTGGTTTTGCGTCTGGAGCCGGCGCCTTAGCCTAAGTTCCGTGCTTGGGCGGGCCGGGGCGCCGCTTTTCAGGGCGCCGAGCGCAGGTTAATTGCGGCTGTCGCCGTTCAAGTCATAAAAGAAGCTGAACTGCACCGGCAGTGCGTCGCGGACGTATTGCTGCATGAATAGATTCACTTGGCTGATCGGTGAGCGCGGTACGTAAACGACATCGTAGCGTTGCAGCACTTGCGCGTCCGGGAAACCGGCGCGCATGGCGCGTGACGATAGATCGACTTCCGTCACGCGCGTTTCGCCATGAGCGCGCGAGAGCACCAAGACATCGCCACGCCGCGCGGAGGGCAGGAAACCGCCCGCCAGTGCGACGGCCTGGAAGGCGTCTATATTTGCGGGCATTTCGTAGATGCCGGGGCGCGCGACTTCGCCGCCGACGAATACCTGACGCGAGCCGTAGGTGCGCGGCATGACGCTGAGTTCGGGATGGCGCAGCTGGGTCGAGTAGGCGACGACGAGCGCGTCGCGCAATTCGTCGGCGCTCAAATCAGCGGCGCGCACGGCGCCGATCAGCGGCAGCACGATGCGGCCATCCGGGCCAACAGTGACGTTGCGATTTAATTCCGGGGCCGAAAAGACAATGAGTTCGATCTCGTCGCCCGGGAAGAAACGATATTCCGGTTCCGCATCGGAATAGGTGAGCGCGGCGGGTTGCTCCTGACTTTGAGCCGTGGAGGCAAAGCTGCCAAGGCTCAGGGCCGTCACGGCGGCAAGTACGGCGAACGCGCTGCGCATCTTCAAACTCCAACGCTTTGTTAGCGCACCGCCCGTTAACGGTGCGTGCGCTGACGAGGGCAGTCTGCCCGGCGCTGGTGAATGATCATTTACCAAATTCAGGCAAGTTTGTTCCGCCCACGGTCGCGACCCAGGGGCAAGGAGCGGCGATGAATACGAGCACT
Organism: Alphaproteobacteria bacterium; assembly: GCA_003242075.1. Lineage (GTDB taxonomy): Bacteria > Pseudomonadota > Alphaproteobacteria > Caulobacterales > Aquidulcibacteraceae > Vitreimonas. The sequence continues at coordinate 98 of QBMO01000096.1, read as the reverse complement.
GAGGCGGCGCAGCCGAGAATCGGCTGGACTGACGTATCGCGCGTCCGCGCAGCCGATTTGCTTGCGATGTTATGGGCGGAACAAACTTGCCTGAATTT
>QBMO01000095.1:1601-11389 GCA_003242075.1 Alphaproteobacteria bacterium | reverse complement strand
CCGAGGTTAAGCTGCTTCGCGGGCGGCGTGAATCGCGAACTTGTTCAGAGTCGCCCTAGAGCGCGTGCCGGACGCTACGTTCAAGGTCTGGGACATCGATCATGTCCATCTCGGCATGCTGAAGCGCGGCAATCCCTATTGCCCGCCAAGCGGCTTCATCTGCCGCCGCTCCCTGTTCGACACCGTGCAGTTCGACGAGACGCTGCGCTACGGCGAAGATTGGGATTTTTTGATCCGCGCTGCGGGCCTGGGCCCCATCCCCTACATCGCAGAGCCGTTGTTCAACTATCAGATGCCATCGCAATCGGGCACGTCGATGGTGAACGAGATCAAGCAGCTCGAGCCGACGCAATTGCAGGTGCGTTATGACGCCACCGACAAGCACCGCGCCTTCCTCGGCGAGTATCACTACAATCTGCGCATCGCCACCAGCACGCTTGCATTCGTCGGCGGCCGCCGTCAGCGCATGAAGTTCATCTCACACGCCATCAACAAGGCCGGCCTCGTGCCGACGCTGCATGCGCTCACAAACAGCACAGTGCGCAATGTGCGCAAACGCCTCGGCGCCAATCCGCGTATGTAGTTAGTGGCTGGTCGCCAATGCGGCGGCAGCGATAGGCGGCGAAGGCGCAACGCTGCGATAAATCGCCAATGTCCGCTCCGCCACCTGGCTCCAGGTCAGAAACGCTTTCGCGTCCGCCACATAAGCCTGCGGGTTCTCGAGCGCTGCGCCAATCGCATCCGCGATAGCTTCCGGCGCCCGGGGATCGAAATAGCAACGATCCGGCAGACCGAAATCGCGGTTCTCGGGGATGTCGCTCAGCAAGATCGGGCAGCCGGCGGAAATGGCTTCCAGCACCGCGTTCGAACTACCTTCGTGCAGCGACGCGTTGATGTATACCGCCGCACCACGATAGAGCGGCGCCATCGCGCTGCGCGCATAGCGGCCGGCCAAAGTGATCCGCTCTGTCTTCAACGGCTCCAAACTCGCGACATAATCGGTTTCATCCAAACCGCCCGCGACCAGCAGGCGCGGCGCGTTCGGCATGCGCTTGGCGAGCAACACAAAGCCACGCATCAAATTGGCGACGTTCTTTTGCGCGGTAACGCGTCCCACACTCAGCACGTAAGCATCAGCCGGCGCGCCCATGCCGTCCGCCGGCAGCACGTCGACGGCGTTGGCGATCACGTGCACGTTGCGCGCGATGCCGCGCCGCTGCAGCCGCTCGGCCAGCGCCGGCGTCACCGCGATCACCGCATCGGCGAACCGCAACTGAAACTCGCTCAACAGAAAGCCGAGTTTGCCGATCACGCCCCACTTGCCCACCAGATAGTCGGCGGAGCCGTAGCGAACGACGGTCTTTGCGCCCATCAGCTTGTAGACCCATAGGAAGATCGCAGAGCCCAGGCCTTGGAAGTGGACGATGTCGGGCTTACGGCGCGCGGCCATGAAGAGCGCGGCGATGTAATAGAGCACCTTATCTGTCTTCATGATCTGCGAGCGCGGGGCCTTCAGCAGCGCAACGCCCTTGAAGCTGTCGCTCTTGATATTGTCGGCGAGGCCGACGAGCGTGACGCGATAGCCGCTCGCCGCCACCAGCGGGAACAGCATTTCAGCGTTCTTCTCAGCCCCGCCTTCGACGTCCGGCACGCCGCGCGCGCCGACGACGAAGATCGACGGCGCTTGACGAGCTTCACTGGTGTTCGGAGCCGACATGGGAGGGATGCGCGCTGCCTAACGGACGGCTTCTCCGCCCAGGCTGGGTTATGCCAAATCGCTCGCCTCGCGCAACACGCCTCGCCCGCTGCGCTACGCCCGCGCTGCCGCGTCATGCAGCACACGGAAAGCGCTCCGAATTGGCACATGCTTAACGCGAGACGATCTCGACCTGATCTTGCCCCTCGCCCCAGTTTTCGCGTGGCGCATCGATCGCAAGGCCACGAATCTCGACGCGGGCGTCATCGTGCTCGAATTCCACGATCGGCTCAGCGGCGGCGTCCACAATGGTGAGATCGTCAATGCGCACGTTCGCCTCTTCGTGGCCGATCCAGAGATGGCAGGCGCTAGCGCTTTCTTCCGCTTCACCGCGGAAGTTAGGGTTGCGGCTGGTGCAGCGTTCGAGCGTCGCTTCCGCGCTCCAGATGCGGAAGTTGCGCTTATTATCTTCAGCCACGCAGTCGCGCAGCACAACGCCCTCGCTCTTGCAATCGAAGCCGCCGTCGGTTGAGCCACGTGCTTCGCACGCCTCATAGACGATGCCGTGATTGTCGAACTCGTCTGAAAAACCGTCGCCGTTCCAATAGTCGCCAGCGCGCCATTGCTGAAAGTTTTCCATCACGCAACGCCGGAGCGTGATCGTGTGCGCTTCATCATCGAGAGCGCAGCCGGCTGGAATGTAGCCTTCCTCGTTCGGCAGCCCGCGCGCGCGGCAATCCTCGATCAATCCGTTACTCGAGGCATAGCGGATACGCGCAAATCCGCGCTCGGCGTTTCCGCCGAAGCACCGGCGAAGAACAAACGATCGTACACTCGCCTGGCGCTCTCCGTCGGACGCCGTATTCTCGAAAAAGCGATAGACAGTGTCGAAGGTGCAATCCTCGACCGTTAGATCGCTGATCGGGCCGCCGGCGCGAAAGCAGCCATTGCCGAAGCGCTCGAACGAGAGATGCGAGAAGTGCAAATGGTTCGCGCCGCGCAGCAAGCGAAACCCATCCGCGCCCTCCTCCTCGCCACCACGAACGCCGCGCATGACCGCCCATTGCGTATCGCCGGACAAGGTGTTGACGCCGCGCACCCGCACACGCCGCCCAGCGCGCCCGCCGGAAGCGACTTGAATAGCGTCCTCAAGTTCGTAGACGCCGCGATTGGCGGCGAGCAGAATTTCGCCACCGGGCGCGACCCGCCCAATTAGATCATCGAGCTCCAACAGGCTCGCGGCATTGTCCCATGAGCCGCCATCGCCTTCGCCGCCCGGCGCGACGTGCAACACCTGCGCTCGCGCAGCACCCGAGCAGGCGGCGGCAAGCGGCATGGCGGCGATCAAGGAGCGGCGGGTCAGGCGCATGCGCGGAGTGTGGCCTCGTCGGCATCGCCCCGTCCATCGCAGAACCGCGACAGGCTAGCCGGCGGCGTAGGCGCGCTCGCCCGGGCGCGGATCGCGCTTCTGGATCGGCTTGAAGACGCCGGTGCCGGTGATCAGCAACCGATCCCCGGTCCAGATCCGGCCGCGCACGACGAAGAGATCGTCCTCCCGCGACAGCACCTCGCTCGTGCCCTCGACCCAATCGCCCAAATGGGCGCTGGCGAGGAAATCGAGCGTCAGCCGGACTGTCACCCAATAAGAGGAGCGCTCCACCGAGACGACATGCCCCCAGGCCATGTCGGCAAACGACATCAGCATGCCGCCGTGAGCGTTCTTCATGCCATTAGTGTGGTGATCCTCGACGCGGAAGCCCATCGCGTACGCATCGCCCGCAGCGCGCCGATAGAGCGGCCCGATCTGGCGCACGAAACCGCGCCGCCAATCGAGCGCGACGTAACCCTCGGGGATTTCAAACTGGGCAGGCGCGGCGATATCGTCAGACATGAGGTCCGACCCTAGCCACGTGCGCGCAAAAGCAAAGAGCGCCACCGCCGCATGCGAGCCGTGCTGGCCCTAGGCGAAAGCGAGGTCGTCGTCTTCCAGGTCGAAGTCTTCGACGAAGACCTCAACCGGCGCGGCCGCCGCCATTTTGGCCGGACGCGGCATGCCGTTGATCATATCGCTGCGAACGTCGAACCGGGCGGCGCGGATGGCGGGGTGAAACCCGACATTGTGGAGGACGATCATAACGTCGCAGCCACGCTCGCGCCAATAGGCCTCGATCTTTTCCTTCAGCACCAGCGCGCCGTCGCGCGAGCAGCGATCCGCAGGTTCGCCACGGCTTGCGTCAGGCATCGACCACGCCTGAAAATCGTGGTCATCGTCTGCTTGCTGCAAAGCAAATGGTTTCATCGCGATTGTTCTCCCGCCAAGAAGAATTCCCCAGTCACGATAAATATGACAAAAATATTCCCTCATGAATATTGCACATAAGTCTTGCCCGACGACCTAGGCAGGACGTTGGTCAAAACCGAGCCGAGAGCTAGACTTCAGACTACTCCTTTCGGCCTATGCCTTGTGTCGGGCTTTCGATGCTGGCGCCCGGCGGTGTTTTGTTTGTGAGCATGGCGAAAGCTCGCCCCCTCGCTCTCATTATCGAGGACAATCCCGCCTCCGCGGAGGCGCTAGCGTTCATTTTGAACGATTGGGGCGCCGACGTCGTGATTGCCCACACTGAGGTAGAGGCAAGCGCCGCGATCGCGCCGCGCCTCAGCGATCTCAATTGGATCATCACCGATTTCCATTTGGGCGACGGACCGAACGGGATCAGCGTCGTGAAACGACTTTCCTCCACCGCACCGCGAGCGCGCGTGCTAGTGCTATCCGGCTCGTTCCACGGACGAGCAACAGCGGCCGCCGCACTCAACGGCTACGAAGTGATGCAAAAGCCCGCGCGTGCGGAGGCTATCGTGACATGGCTTGAACGCGCCTGATCGGACCCCGGTGACTCAAAGACTAGAGGCGCGTGCTGACTACTTTCTCACTGCGGCCATCGGGCTCGTGGCGATACTCGTACTCGCCCTCCTGCTCGTGCTCGGTTCAGGCAGGGAAAGCTACGAGGAGGCGCGTATCGCCCGCGTCGAGATGCGCGAGCTCCGCGTCGCCTTGCTCAACTTCACGCGTGCGCAGCATACGGCCAGAACGGCAGGAGCCCAGCACGTAGCCGACCGTGACGAGGCTAGTCTGGCCGCTTTCGAGGCCGCCCGCGCCGCAGCGCGTTCAAGCGCCGCCGACGCGCTACGGCTCAGTGCGTTCGAAGTGAGCAGCCGCGCTGCCGCTGAGCGGCTGGCCGCCACCACGGAACGCCTGTTCTTGAATCTTGAGGAGGCGATGAGACAAGACGCGCCGCGTCGGCGCAACGATCTTCTAACCGCCGCAATGGCGGAATCGCTGGAGCGAGACACAGCCGCGTTGCACGAGGCCATTCTCCGCCGCAGCGAAGCGGTCAACCTGAGCGAGACGGCGGCCCGCAACCGCACCGACTTTCTTTCAGGCGTTCTCGCCCTGCTCTCACTGATCGTCGCGGCGCTTGCCGGCCTCGCCTTACATCGAGAGCGCACCCAATGGCGCTTGGCCACCGAGGCCGCGGAAGACGCGCGGGCAAAAGCGGCGGCGTCCGATCTCGCCAAGACTCGCTTCCTGGCCGTGGCTAGCCACGATATGAGACAGCCCCTGCACGCGCTCACACTTTATCTCAGCGCGCTGGAGCGGCGCGTCGATAGCGATGAGGCGCGCGACATTCTCGCCAAGATGGATCGCGCTACCCAATCCATGGTCGGCATGTTTGCGATGCTGCTCGACCTCGCGCGTATTCAAGCAGGCGTTGTCGAGCCGGCGATCGAGGTCGTGCGCCTGCAAGACGCCTTTGACCGCGTCGTCGCGCAATATCCAGACAGCGTGGTGGAAGTGGCCCCGACGCCCCTGTGCGTTCGCACCGACCCGGTCTTGCTTGATCGTATATTGCAGAACTTGGTGTCGAACGCGGTGAGGCATGGCGGCGGCAAAGCGCGCATAAGCGTGGCCCCTCAAGGCAATGCCGACATTGTTATCGCGGACGACGGCCCCGGCATCGCAGTGGAAGATCACGAACGGATCTTCGAAGAATTTGTACGCGTGGAAGGTCGCGCGGACGGGCTAGGCTTGGGGCTCGCTATCGTCAAACGCATCGCCGATCTGCTGAAGATGCCGATCCGGGTGGAGTCTGCGCCAGGTGCGGGGGCCCGATTCATCGTAACGGCGCCGCTGGCCGAAACCGTAGACGCGCAAACAATCGCCGCACCGCCAATCGAGGCGATCATCGGCCTCAAAGTGCTGGTGGTTGATGATGAGGTGCTGGCCCGCGAGGCGGTCAGCCGCGCGCTGCGAGATGTTGGCGCCAACGTGCGCATGGCGGCAAACGAAGCGGAGGCCGCTGCCGTGCTCACGGAATTCAAGCCAGCCTTGCTGGTGATGGATTTGCGCGTCGAAGGACAACTGCAAGGCATCGACATCGCCCGACGGCTCAGCCGCGCCGTCGAGCCCGCGCCAAAAACTATCGTCGTCACCGGTGACACCGCCGCCGATACCTTGACGCTGCTGCGAGAATCCGGATTTCCTTGGCTCATTAAGCCGGTTGATCGCGAACAACTGATCCGAGCAGTCGCCAAAGAACTCGCTGGCTAGGCCGATTTCAGTTTGGCGATCGCCTCAGCGCGCGTTCGCACGCCCAACGCCCGGTAGATCGCGGCGAGATGGATCTTCACGGTGCCTTCGGCGATGTCGAGCGAGCGCGCGATCTCCTTGCTCGCTTGCCCCTTCAGCAACTCGGTCAGCACCTCGCGCTGGCGGCAAGGTGAGCTTGTCGCCGCCGACGGCGGGTGCGGCCTGAGCAGCTTGGTACGCCCCCGGCTCACGGCGGCCAAGTGCTGCCGGCACGAAAATTTGGCCCCCGAGAATGGAGCGAATGGCGGCCGCGATCTCACTCGATGAAAGCGATTTCGGAATATAGCCGTGCACGCCTGCACTCAGGGCCGCGATAATCTCTGCACGCTCTTCCCACGCAGACACCACGGCGAGCTTCGAATCGGGAAATCCGTCGCGCAGCGCAGCTAAAGCTTCCGCGCCGGACATGCCCGGCATACGCAAATCCACGAGGATGAGATCGCCAGCGCCTTCGTTGGTCAGCACCTCGATAGCATGATCGAACGTTGCGGCTTCGCGCACTTCCGATGCATCAAGCACGTCAACGAGCAATTGGCGAAGGCCGCTGCGAAACAATTCGTGGTCGTCGGCTATAAGAGCGCGCATGTGCTTCATCCCTGAGCACAAACATGCGCCGGTTTCCCCGCTCGCTCAACCTTCAATTTACGGCGTTGCAACCGCCGCCGCGCCGTGGAGGGCGGCCTCGGTCGTTTCGCTGGCGCGAACTTGGCGCAGGGTGTCGATGCGTTGGCGCTCGATATTGAACAGTTCGAGCGCGCGGCCCGTCAGATTGCGGCCGTTGGCGACCTGCAAATTGATCGGATTGATCTGCTGACCCCGGCGCATGACTTCATAGTGGAGGTGCGGACCAGTCGAGCGGCCGGTATTGCCGACATATCCGATGATCTGCCCTTGCCGTACGCGTGAGCCGGCGCGGATGCCGCGCGCGAAGCGGGACATATGTGCGTATGCCGTTTCATAGCCGTTGGCGTGACGGATGCGGACGTAGTTCCCGTAAGAGCTGAACGGACCCGCGCGTACGACCGTACCTTCGCCAGCCGCCAGAATCGGCGTGCCTATCGGCGCGGCGAAATCGGTGCCGCGGTGCATGCGCGAATAGCCGAGGATCGGGTGGCGGCGCATGCCAAAGCCCGAAGAGAGCCGCGCGCCGTTAATCGGCGTGCGCATCAGAAAGCGCCGCGCGCTCTTGCCTTCGGCGTCGTACCAATCCGGCCGCGCATCGCCGGGCGCCAGGAACGAATAGAAGTTGCGCTGACCGCGACGCGTCTCAAGCGCGACGAACAACAAATCGCCCGTGCGTACCGTGTTACCTTCGTCGTCATAGTAGCGCTCGAAGACGAGTTCGAAATCGTCGCCGGGCCGCACATCACGCTGGAAGTCGACGTCATAGGAAAACGCGTCAGCGAGCGCCGCGATCTCGCGGTCGGTGGCGCCGAGCGAGAGCGCGGTGGCGTAGAGGCTGGTCTCGACTTGCGCGGCGATTCGCGCGTTCTCGAACGTCAGCGGCATCAACACTTCGCGCGCCGCAAAGCCAGCAGTGGTGCGGTTGGCGGTAACGGAGGCGCCCGGCTCCGAGCGGAACGCTACGCCGGTCAGGCGGGCGTCTGAGAAAAACAGGCTGACTGACTGGCCCGGTCGCAGCCGGCGCGGATCGTAAACGCCGTTAAGAGATGCAAGTGCGGCGTTGGTTTCGTCGCGCGAGGCGCCGGCGCGCACCAGGAGCCCCGCAAGCGTTTCGCCCGAGGCCACCCGCATCTCGCGCGTCTCGTGATCGAGGTAAGCTTCTGTAAACGCCAAATGCTCAGCGCGGCGAGCGGCTTCTTCGCGGATCTGCGCGGTCTGCGCCGCGGCCGCGGCTGAGCCACCGCCGAACAAGCCCGTGTTCCAGGCAAGCCCCATCCCAAGGCCCAGAGCCCCCGCCATAATGGCGAACGCCGCTAAACCTTTCCGAGCCTTCATGAGCCGTTGAGCGAATTCTGCCCTCAACCTCACGCTCCAACTGTCCGCAACAGCGGAAAACATACAAAGGACAAGAGCTTTTGCCCTTTGGTTATCTCACCAGAAACCGAAATTGGCGCATTCCTTGAGCCACGAAGACGCCCGCGGGAGACGCTTAATGGTTGAGCAAGAACCGCACCAAGCCGAGGATTATGGCACATAGGTCTAACCAGGCCGTTGCGAGTCGAGAACAACCGGCGCCGCAGGCGACGGATGACCCGCCTCCGGGCCGCCGATTACTGATCGGCTGGACGACCGCCATCCTGGCGCTCGGCTTGAGCACGGCTGGCGTCGTCGGGGCATTATGGTTTCTGCGGTTTCCCATAGCCAGCTTCTTTATCGGTGCGGCTTTGGCCGAGCGCGGGGCCGAAGCCGATTTCCGGGTCATTAACCTCGATTTGAGCCGCATCACGCTGGCCGACCTTCGTTTCGGCGCCGAAAGCGAGCCCGATGTAGAAGTTCCCCGCATCGACGCGCGCTGGACCTGGTCCGGCCTCACGCCGCATCTTGCCAATGTACACGTGCAGTCGCCGCGCGTGCGCTTACGCCTAGACGCATCCGGTCGGGTCAGCGCCGGATCGCTGGACCGCCTGCGCGCCGGCCCGCCTGGTCGGCGCCGCCCGACCATTCCAGCGTTCGAATTTGAGATCGTCGATGGTGAGGCAATTATCGCCGCGCCGTTCGGCACGCTGAACGCAACGTTTGACTCGTCCGGTTCGTTAGGTGGCGACTTCCAAGCCATCGCGCATATCGCCGAGACGACATTAGCCGGCCAAACGCATGCGCTCGAAAGCGGCCGCGCTGATCTCATCGTCGCCTCACGTGACAACATGCTCGCCGCGCGTCTGACCGCCAGCGCAAACTCCATCCTCTGGAACGGGACGACTTTCGAGCAGGTTCAGCTTCGCTTCACCGCGCGCGCGCCGCTCGATCTCGCGCGCTACGAAGCGGAAGGCGCCTGGCGCATCGCGTCAGTGCGCAGCGAAGACATCAACGCGGATCAATTGAGCGGCGGCATTGGCGGCGAAGCGATCGCGCAGGAGAACACACTCACGCCGCGCATGTGGCAGGGCCAAGCGCGCCTGAACGCCGCTGCGTTCCGCGCGCATGGCAATGCACTGCAACGCGCTCGCTTCGACGCGCGCTTGGAAGGCGACGCCGCCAACGGCTCGGCGCGCTGGTCGCTTGCGGGCGAAGAATATGCGGGGCTTTCCATGCTCGCGCCGCGCGCCACCGCCTCAGGCGATTTGCGCTTCGATCTTGATGGCGGCGGCGCCGCCGAAGGCGCGGCGCAAATCGTGCTGAGCCAAGCGCGGCTCGACAACGACGCGCAGCAAACATTGCGCGACGCCTTCCCCAATCTCGCGGACGCACCGATCGGGCCGACGTTCTCCTCCGCTGAGAGCGCGCTCGATATCGCCGCCGACCGCTTCGACGTCACGGCGC
>QBMO01000095.1:0-1591 GCA_003242075.1 Alphaproteobacteria bacterium | reverse complement strand
GACGCCGCGGCGCCTCTCGGCCTTGTCATCGATAGCAACGCAACGCGCCTTCGGCTTGCAGCGCCCGTGGAAGCGCGCGCCGCCAGCGGCACGGTGTTGCGCTTGGCGCCGCTGCGCAACGACGCGCCGGCTTTGGTCATTCAATGGCCGGGTGCGGCGCTGCATGGCGCCGTCGCGCTCGAACTCTCCGGCGGCGGCGCACCGACCGCTTCGCTGCTGCTCGATACCGTCGACTGGTCGCCCGGCGCGCCGTTTGAAGCCGACGGCACGCTGACGCTCTCCAACTGGCGCGCCGATAATGCGAGCATCGCCACCAACGAACTCATCGTCGCCATCGCAATCGCGCCAGAAGGCAGCGGCCGCATCGATTTCCGCGGCCCCGCGCGCATCACCGGCCCGATCGGCGAAGGCGAAGTGCGCGACATGGTCGCCGCACTCGATCTCGCCGTGACATGGCGACCAGGCTGGCGCGTGACGCCCAATGGCTGCACCCAAATGCAACTCGGCGGCCTTGATGTGGCGGGCTTTTCGTTTGGCAGCGGCGCGTTCGCGCTCTGCCCACTCAACGGCGCGCTGATCGCCGCCGACGCTAGTCAGAACCTTTCAGGCGGTTTCTCGATCCGCAGCCTCGGCCTGAATGGGCGCATGGCCGGGCCCGAAGCGCAACCCGCGCGTCTCGGCGCACAAAACGTCGTCGGCCAGTTCCGCGGCCGCACCGGCGACATGACGCTGTTGCTCGAAGCGCAAACACCGAGCCTTGAGATCGACATGGGCGAAGAGCGCACGCTCGCCATCGCATTGCAGAGCGCAACCGCCGACGCCCGCATCTATGGCGGCACGTGGCGCGTCGATGGCGCGTTTCGATCCGGCACGCTGAACGATCCGTCCCTGCCCGGCTCGGTCTCCACCATCACCGGCGAATGGGAGGCCGCGCCGCAAGGCAGCGGCGAAGGGCCGATCATTCAAGTCCGTTCCGGTGAAGCGCTGCTGACCGCGCACGAACCGGCGACGGAAAACGAGCGCACTTTATTCAATCCGATGCGCCTCACCGATGTGACAGCGATTGTGCGCGACGGCGACATCAATGCGCGCGGGGACATCGCGCTTGCAGACGGCCGTCGACAACTCGCCGGCTTTACCGCCTTCCACGACATCAGCGAGGGCGCCGGCAACACGCGCATCCTCGCAACGAACATCGTCTTCGATGGCACGTTGCAGCCTTACCACATCACCGAACGCGCTCGCGGCATGGTCGAGAACGTGCAAGGCGCCGCATCCATGGTCGCCGACGTCCCCTGGACTAACGATGCGCTGACCGCCGCTGGCACGATGAGCACGACCGGCGTCTCCTTCGCCACCGCGACAATGCCAATAATTCAAGACGTGCGCGGTTCGATCTATTTCGACGATCTCTTCAACCTAACCACGCCCCCCGGCCAGAGCGCGACAGTCGGGCTGCTCAACCCAGGTCTCGCCGCGCGCAACGGCCGTCTGCGCTTCCAATTGTTGAGCGAGCAACGCCTGACGATCGAGCAAGCAGATTTCGATTTTGCCGGCGGCACGCTCGCCATGGCGCCAACCACCATCACAC
>QBMO01000094.1:11019-11549 GCA_003242075.1 Alphaproteobacteria bacterium | reverse complement strand
AGCGGCGTGGAGCCCACATCGCGCGGCTGAAAGCACGCTCAATGCGCTTGAGGCGGAAGTGAAGGCGCTGGACAAGCTGGCGCCGCCGGATGCGGGGAAGTTTCCGCCGGTGTTGGCGTCGATCGATGTCGAGCCGGGCTATGAGCGCGCGCTTTAAAGCCGCTTCCGATTCCGCCAGCTCAGCCCGGACTTTGGTGCTCGCAGCGTGGGCTTTTTCAGCTTCGGCCTTGGCAGCGGCCGCACGTTTTTCAACGTCCGCGCTCGCTGGCAGCGCTTTGATCTGCGCGTCGAGCCCACGCTTGCGCTCGTCCACCCGCGCCAAGCGAGATCGCGCGGCGGTTGCCGTATCCGTCAGCGCCTGTGCTCGCGCGCGTTGTGCGGCGAAGTTCGCGTTGATGGCTTCGAGCTTGGCTTCGGCCTCCGCGCGCGTCTTCGCCGCCGCAAGCTCCGCCGCTTGCGCCGCCTTTAGCGCCGCTTGCGCCTTGCCAGCGTCATCCGTCCCCAGCGCGCCGGCTTCTTCGGCCAGTTGC
>QBMO01000094.1:9112-11009 GCA_003242075.1 Alphaproteobacteria bacterium | reverse complement strand
CAGTTGCGCGAGCGCCGTTTGCGCGTCTTGCTTCAGCGCATTGAGGCGATCCGCTTCATCGCGAGCGCGGCGGGCTTCCGCATCGCAGCGCTCGATCGCGCCCACCGCTTCCGCCAGATCGCGCTCCAGCCCCACGCGCACGCCCTCCAGCCGGCGCAACACCGCCGCCGCGATCGCTTCTTCTTCGCGCAGCGGCGCTAGAGCCTCGCGCTTTTCCTCCGCCGCACGTTCCGCAGCGCTGGCTTCGCTCGCAGCCTGCGCAGTCGCGCGCTCCGCTTCGCGCAGCGCAGTTTGCGCCTCGGCTTGCCGCTCGCGCGCTTCTGTCCAGCGGCGGTGCAGCAGCAGCGCTTCGGTTTCGCGCAATGTTTGCGCCAGCCCGCGATAGCGTTCGGCCTGGCGCGCCTGCTTCTTCAGCGACGCGGCCTGCGCTTCGATCTCGGCCAGCACTTCGTCGAGCCGCGTGAGGTTGGTCTCCGCCGCCTTGAGCTTCAGGTCAGCCTCGTGCCGCCGCGCGTGCAGGCCGGCAATACCGGCTGCATCCTCGAGAATGCGCCGCCGGTTTTGCGGTTTGGCCGCGATCAGTTCGCTGATCTGGCCTTGGCGCACCAGGGCAGGCGAGTTCGCGCCGGTTGCTGCGTCCGCAAACAAGAGCTGCACGTCCTTGGCGCGCACTTCCTTGCCATTGATGCGATAGGTCGAGCCCAAACCACGCCGGATGCGGCGCGTGACTTCGAGCAAGTCTTCCTTGTTAAACGGCGCCGGCGCACGCCCCGCGGCATCCGCCAAGAACAGCGTCACTTCCGCATGCTCGCGCGAGGGGCGTCCAGCGCTGCCGGAGAAGATCACATCGTCCATGTCGGCGGCGCGCATGGATTTGGCGCTGGTCGCGCCCATCACCCAACGCACCGCTTCCAGCAGATTGGATTTACCGCAACCGTTCGGCCCGACGACGCCCGTCAGCCCGCGTTCGATCGGCGCGCGTGCGGGATCGACGAAGCTCTTGAAGCCGTGGAGGCGCAGCTCGGTGATATGCACGGTCGCTGCGCGCCTCTCCGCCTTTAACCGGCCAGCGCCGCGTCGATCGCAGCGGCGACATTCTCATAGGTCGGCGCCGTTTCGAGCTTCACGCCATTGATGATGAAGGTCGGCGTGCCGGTGATGTTGAACTCGCTATTGGCGGTTTCCACCGTCGCGCGGATGCGCTCGGCGCCGGCTTCATCGGCGATGCACTGCATCACTTGCTCTTCGTTCAGGCCCGCTGCGCCGCCGATCTCGACGAACTTTTGGCGAATGCCCTCCATCGTGCCGGTGGCGAAGATCGCCGCTTGCTGACGGAAGAGCTCGCCGACGCGCGTGTAATATTGCTCGGCGCTGGCGCCGCCGCAGCGCGCAAGCTGGAAGCCGGCGACCGCGACCGGCGCAGGCGCAGTCGGGTATTCGCGCAGCACGAAGCGGATGCGGCCGTTGTCGATGTAGTTTTCCTTGAGGCGCGCCCAGGCTTCTTCGTGGAAGACGGCGCAATGCGAGCAGGTGGTCGAGGCGTACTCGATGACCGTGACCGGCGCGTCGGCCGCGCCCAGCACCATGTCGTCAGCCGTGACGCCAGCGCCGCCGCTCGCGCCATTGCAGGCGCTCACGCCCAACAGACCGAGCGCTGCCGCGCCGACAAGCAATTCCCTGCGCCGAATGGCGATCATGAGCAAACCTCCAGATGTGGCCGGGAGGCATAGTGTTTTTTCGCGGAGGAGGAAACCTCAGCCCTGCCGAACCGCGCGCCCAAGCCGCATCAGGGCCGATCTCAGGCTGGGGTCGCCGACCGGGTCAAGCGTCTGCGCCAGGGCGGCTTCCTCGGCCGCGGTCAGCGGCTTGCGGAGCGGCCGGATATTGCCCTTTCGCA
>QBMO01000094.1:7762-9102 GCA_003242075.1 Alphaproteobacteria bacterium | reverse complement strand
GACCTTCACGCCGGCCACCTTGAGCCGCTCGATCAGAAGCGGGGTCTGCTGCTGCAGGAAGGGGGCGAGCGCGCCCGGGGCCTTCAGCGTCAGTACGCCAGCGATCAGCTTGTCCGGCGTGGCCTTGGCGAAGCTATCGCCCGCCACTTCGGGCCAGCGCCGCTTCAATTCATTGATCCCCATGCCGCCTTCCTTCAGGAACGGCTTCAGAACCGCCGTCACCGAGCGGCCCGCAGATGGCGCGGGGGCGATGGAAGCGCGGCCGCGCTTTGCAGCCAGCGCTTGCGCGGCGCGGGTTTCCGCTCTCGGATCAGCCATCGGCGCGGAGGCCGGGCGAAAGCGGTCACGCAGGGACATGGGACCTGGCAGCGAATCGTAAATGCATGAAGGAAGGGTAAAGAGAGCCGATGCCCGCCTTTGCCCGCCAGCCCCGCCGCGCTGTGGATAAGTTATCCACGACTCGGGATAAGTCTCGGGAAAAGCTCCGGAAATCATTGCTTTCCTGGTACGATCGCGCCGGCCGGACGCTGCCCTGGCGGGTGCGCGGCGGCGCTGCCGATGCTTACCGGGTCTGGCTTTCCGAGATCATGCTGCAGCAGACGACGGTCGCCGCCGTCGCCCCGTATTTCATGCGATTCCTAGAGCGCTGGCCCACCGTCGCCGACCTCGCCGCCGCCCCGCGGGATGATGTGCTCAGCGCCTGGGCTGGCCTCGGCTACTATTCCCGCGCCCGCAATCTCCACGCCGCCGCGCAGAGGCTCGCGGCTGAAGGCTTCCCAGAAACCGAGGAGGGCTGGCGCACACTTCCGGGGATAGGCGCCTACACCGCCGCCGCCATCGCCGCGATCGCCTACGATCTCCCGGCCAATGTCGTGGACGGCAATGTCGAGCGCGTGATGGCCCGGCTCTACGCAGTCGAGACGCCGCTGCCCGCCGCCAAACCCGAACTCAAAGCCCGCGCCGCCGCTCTCGTCACCGCCGATCGCCCCGGCGACTGGGCGCAAGCGCTGATGGATCTCGGCGCGACAGTCTGCACCCCGAAATCTCCCAAGTGCGATCTCTGCCCCTGGGCCGAACCCTGCGCCGCCCGCGCTGCCGGTGCGCCGGAGACGTACCCACGCCGCGCCGCCAAGGCCGAGCGCCCGCGTCGCCACGGCGCTGTCTTCCGCATCACGCGCGGCGATCAGCTCTGGCTCGTCCGCCGTCCCGACAAAGGCTTGCTCGGCGGCATGGCCGCGCTGCCGACCACCGAATGGCGCGCGGAAAAATGGTCACGCGCGCAAGCGCTGAAGCATGCGCCTGCGGTCGCCACGTGGAAAAAGATCGGCCAGGTCGAGCAC
>QBMO01000094.1:4636-7752 GCA_003242075.1 Alphaproteobacteria bacterium | reverse complement strand
CTTCACGCATTTCGCGCTGACGCTCGATGTGTATGAAGCAGAAGCAGCGCCAACCGGCGAAGGCTGGTGGGCCGACGCGAGCGCGTTGCCGACCGTGTTCAAGAAGGCGGCGGTGTTGGGGAGGGAATGATGGAAGGCGGCTGTTCTTGCGGCGCGGTGCGTTATCGCATCGCCGCGCGCCCCATGTTCACGCAGTGCTGTCACTGCGCCGATTGCCAGCGCCAATCCGGCGGACCGTTCGCGATCAATGGCATGATCGAAACGTCGAACATCGAAGTGCTGAGCGGCGCGCCGGTGATCGTTGAAATGCCAAGCCCCAGCGGTCGCGGCCACGAAATCTATCGCTGCCCATCGTGCCAGACTGCGCTCTGGAGCAATTACGGCCGCCGCGCCTGGCTGCGTTTCCTGCGTGTCGCCACGCTCGACGAGCCCGCCATCACGCCCGACGCGCACATCTTCACGCGCAGCAAGCTCCCGTGGGTGACGCTGCCCGAAGGCATGCGCGCGTTCGAAATCTACTACGACATGAACAAGGAGTGGCCGCCCGAAAGCCTCGCGCGCTGGCACGCGGGGAAGCCGACCACCTGAAAAAGCGAAGGACGCGAGGGGGAGCTTCCTCGCGTCCTTGCTTCAAGTTGATCGCAGCGTTTGGCTCGACGCGACGATCAGAGCGCCTGGTTCAACGTGGCCAGCGCGGCAGGAAGGAAAAGCGCGGCGGCCAGTGCCAGGGATAGAAATTTGATTTTGAGCTGAGCTTTCATGTTCGCGTCTCGTTGTCCGATAAGGAGAACGTAGGCGCGAAAGACGCAGGGCGATGTGACGGTGGTTACGGTGCGGAGTTCGGTCTGCTTGCGGCCCCAGGCCACCCCAACAACAGAAGGCTAATTCCGACGATGTCGTACAATTGGAGTTTTCACTCTTTCGATTACGGCAAGCTTGAGCGCGCCCTAACGCATGCGAGAGAGAAGGTGGTGAATGCGGTCGTCAATGAGATGCGCGAGTTGAATTTCAAGCCGGACGTCATTGAGCGTTACGTCCGCGTCGGAAAGCAAGTGGTAGAGTCACGATTCACATATGCGGGTCGGCCGAAAGGCGATTTGAAAGTCATTGATCACTTTGTCTCTGAGCTGTTTGATCTGTGCGCTTCGGACATCGATAGCGCGCCAGAATCTCCAGAATTTTTATCGCCTAGGGTAACTGCGGAGTTGCCCAGCTATTTTCACAAGAAGTTTTTCTGGAGCCGTCCAAAGCCAATCCCAGCAGCCGACAGCGATTACATCTACCTGACATTTTTCCATCATGCCGGACGTCGTTTAGGAGAAGAGACGCCATCGGCCTGCGAGTACATCGCGCTTGATTTGAAGGAAACAGAGTTGTTGAAAAACGAGCTCGAGAAATTTCTCGCAAGCTCTGAGGGCGATCAGTTGGACGCTCTATACCCGAATACTATTCGAAAAGATTTTTTGGGGCCTGTCTTGTCAGCGCTTGGCAAAGGCAAAGCCTTATATGCGCGACTAAGCTGAACGTGGCGGGGGCCAGCGTTACATTGTCGGCTCTCGGGGGAAGAGTAGAATGGGAGGATAGCCTCCAATCTATCCGACAGCTCCCGCACCCGCGCTATACTCCCGCCATCAGTTTCGCAGTGAGGGCAGTTGGATCCCTGTTCGACCAACGCGGAGCTGAGGTGATCGAGCGTGAGGCGCTGATGTTTCCCAGACGAGCGGGAAGGCGCGGCAAGAAGCGAACAAACCAATGGGCGTTTCGACACCGCGTATCGCAGCAGTCGCCGAGGCCGCCGGGGTAGCAACCGCGCGGAGGAAGCGCCGGGGATTTGTGGATCGAACACCACGGACCCGCACGCCGCCGGCGATCTCGCCAGAGGAGTGAAACACCTCCTTGTGCAGAGCCGGTGAAGCAGATCACGGAGACGCGGGCTTCCGTGTCATAAGCGCGGAGCCAACCGCGCACACAATCTACTGACGCAGAACTCCGCGTCTCCGCCCTCCGGGGCAACTTTGATGAAACGCGCGAAAGCGCGTGCTAACCCGCGCGCGATTCCTGGATCAGCGATTTCAGCTTGTCGCGCGTGAGCAGCTTGATTCCCGAGCGGCCCATGCTGATCCAGCCTTCGTCGGCCCATTCGTGCAGCTTGCGGTTCACCTTCTCGCGGCTGGCGCCGATGCGGCGCGCGATTTCGGTTTGCGTCAGCGTCACCGACGCGCCGTCGCCGGCTTCCTCGAGCAAACGCTGTGCAAGCCGGCCGCCGAGATCGAGTGTGTGCGCGTCCTCAATGGCCTCGTCAGCGTGGCGCAAACGCCGGCTCATTTCGGCGATCAGTTTCAAAAGCGCCTGCGGTTCGCTCTCGAGTGCGGCGATGGCTTGATCGCGATGGATGCGCAGGAAACGCGATTTGCGGATGGCGCAAATGTCGGCCGAGCGCACGCCACCGTCGAGCACCGCCATTTCGCCGATCACGGCCGGCGGCTTCAGCGCCGCCATGCGCACGTCCTTGCCTGCCTCGGTCGAGGTGCGCACTTCGACTTCGCCTTCGAGCAAGACGTAAAGCGCATCGCCCTTGTCGCCCTTGGCGAACAGGAGCTTGCCGGACTCGACCGTGCAGGGGACGCCTTGCTTGGCCAAACGCGCGCGCGTCGCATCGGAAAGCGCGGCCATCAATTCGGCCTTCGCCAGCGCCGCCTCGACGCTCTGGAGTTCCTGCTTATCCGCCATGGCGCGGAGTTTTGCGGCGATGGCCGCGCACGTCAATCAAATGCGCGTCAAGCGCCCGGCGCCATCGCCATTTGCCGGCGAATTTCGCGGCGGAAGAGATCGATCGGGTGCGGGCCTTTCTTGGTTTCGAGGCTCCAGAACGTCCACCCATTGCAGGCCGGCGCGTCGGAGGCGAGCGCGCCGATCCTGTGGATGGAACCGGTGGCTTCGCCCATCGCCAACGAGCCATCGGCGCGCACGCGCGCACGCTTGCCATTCGGCGCAACCAACCAGGCGCCCGGATGGATGAAGCCCGCCTCGATCACTTGGCCGAACGGCACGCGCGGCTCTTCCTTTTTGGACTTGGTCACCGCCAAGTCCTCGATCGCCGCCGGTTTGATTTTCTT
>QBMO01000094.1:0-4626 GCA_003242075.1 Alphaproteobacteria bacterium | reverse complement strand
ATGCAGCAACGCTTCCGGCTTTTGCGTCGAATGCAGCTTGCGGCCCTCGCGATCCTTCAAGCGCTCGCCGCCGGTGCAGATCGGCAGCGTCCAATCGGAACGCATTTGCAGATCGTCATTGAGCATTTTCAGCGCGTCATAGTGGAACGTGTACTTGGCTTCCTTCGAACGCCCCGCCCAAATCAGGGTCTCGTGCGCATTGGTGAAGCGCGTGCCTTTGAAGTTCGGCATCGGATTGGTCTTGCGCCAAACGATATCGTTCAAAATCCAGAAGCCGAGATCCTGCATCGCAGCGCCGAGGCGAAAGACATTGTGGTAGGAGCCGATCACCCAGATCGCGCCGTTCGGCTTCAGCACGCGCCGCGCTTCGGTCAGCCAGGCGCGGGTGAACGCGTCGTACTCGGCAAAGTCGGCGAACTTGTCCCATTCGTCGTCGACGCCATCGACGTTCGACTGATCCGGCCGCGTCAGCGCGCCGCCGAGCTGCATGAAATAGGGCGGATCGGCGAAGACGAGATCGACGCTCCCATCGCCAAGCTTCCGCATCTCCTCGATGCAGTCGCCCTCAATGATCCGATCCTTGAAGTGGCGCGCCATAGGTCCCCCGTCAGAGGGGAATCCTCGCTTGACGGAGTCCGCGAATCAAGAGTCCGCGTGCCGTTAACTATGATTTGCGCTGCGGAATTTCAGCCGCCGCCCCAGCGACCAGAGATAGACGACGAAAAAGAAGTACATAAAGCACTCCTCCATCTCGCTCGCCCGCCCGATGAACGCTTCCAGCCGGAAGCCATTGGTCCACGCTTCGACGCCGGCATTGGTCAACATCTTGTCGAGCCCCTTCGGCGCGCCCGAGATGAAAGCGAAAATCACCGGCGGCAGGCACGCCATCGTCGGCGCCCACCACCACGGATTATCGATCAGCCCACGTCCCTTGCGGAAGAGCTTCAACAGCGGATGCGCGATGCCGCCGACGACCATGCCGAGATAAAGCAGATTGCGCGGCAGCTGATCGAACAGCGGCGAGGTGTTATGGATGTTGGTCTCGAACTGGTCGTTATTCTCCGCGAACCAGCCATCGGTAGCCCAGCGGAAATAGTGCTGGCCCCAGCTCGTCTCCTCGCCGAGCAAATAGAGCACGCCCAGAAACACAACGCCAAGCCAGATGCGCATCCATCGCGTGTTGGCGCGCGCCAGCAGCAAACCAGCCATGATCAGCGCAATTGCCAGAAATATGTTCTGCGAAGTCTCGGCCAGCCCGAGCTCCCAATTCGTGTCCTCTCGGCCCGGCAGCTGCGACGTGCCCATCCACAGCACTTCGTGCGGCAGTGCGATCGCGGCCGTCATGAAGATCGCATAGAGCGCCAGGCATGCGAGCCAGACATTGCGGACGGAGATGTCGCCAGCGTCGGCGTTAGGGGCGGTGGTCATCGCCGCAAACTAGAGGCGCGGGCAGCAGGCGTAAACGCCGACCGCCTAAGCGGCGAGGCCGCAGGCCAGCCGCACCGGCTTGAAGCTGCGGCGATGGATCGGGCAGGGCCCCAACTCGGCTAGCGCCCGCAAATGCTCGGGCGTGCCGTAGCCCTTGTGCTTGGCGAAGGCGTAGCCGGGGTATTGTTCGCAGAGCGCGGCCATCATGCGATCGCGCTCGACCTTGGCGATGATCGAGGCCGCCGAGATCAGCGGCAGGTACGCATCGCCATCGATGACGCACTCGACCGCGCACGGCAGGTCAGGCGCCATGTTGCCGTCGATCAAGGCCGCCACTGGGCGCTCGGAAAGCGCTTCAAATGCGCGTTTCATGGCGAGATGCGAGGCGCGCAAGATGTTGATCGTGTCGATCTCCTCGACGCTGGCCACGCCCACGCCGACGATCCCGCAACTGCGGATCGCCAGATAGAGTTCATCGCGCGCCTCGGCGCTCAGCTGCTTGGAATCGTCGAGCCCTTTGGGACGGCCCTTCGCCGGCAGGATCACGGCCGCGGCCACCACCGGCCCCGCCAGGGGTCCGCGCCCCGCCTCGTCGATCCCGCAAATCGCCATGGGCCAGCATGGGGCGGATTCCTTCCGGGACGCAAACGTCAAGCGAGCCAACTATTTTGCAAAGGTCGCTTGACAATCCAGCCCGAGGGTGTCAAGTACGCTTAGCAAGCAGACAAGCTCGCTTGATGGAGGGTCGGATGAAGCGGCGTGGTTGGAGCGTAGGGGTGTTGATCGCCATCGTGGTCGCCATCAGCACGGCGACAGCGCCGCGCGCCTTGGAGCGCGCCATCCAGGCCGGCCACGCCATCGAGTTCGCGCTCTCACTCGATCCGGTCACGCTCGCCGTCCGCGACGACGGCGTCACCATCGAAATCGAACTTTGAAAGGGCCAGTGATGGCAGAGCAATTGACTCCAACCGCCAAGCGCGTCGCTCGCCGCTATGCGCGCGAAATCGCGATCGCGTCGGTACTCTATACAGCGATCGTGTTCGCTGGCGCCTATGCGATCCGCAATCTCGATTTGCCGCAATGGCTGGTAATCCTGGCCGCGCTCGCGCCGCTTATTCCAGCGCTGATGATGCTGCGCGCGTATGCAACGTTCTTGAACGGCATCGACGAATTTCAGCGCCGTATCCAAACCGACTCGATGTTGATCTCGGCCGCGATCGTCGGCTTCGGCTCGTTCGCGTACGGCTTCCTTGAAGAATGGGCTGACTTCCCGCACGTGCCGCTGATCTGGGTGTTTCCCGCCCTCATTGGCATTTGGGGCTTGGCGGCTTGCGTCGTGCGGCTGCGCTACAAATGAGCACCGAAACCGAAAACCCGGAACGCCGCCGCCCGAAGATGCGCTGGCTGATCCTGAGCGCGGCTGCGGCCTTCGCGGTCCTCGCATGCGCGGCGGCAATCGTCGTCGTCATCTTCTATCGCTCGAACGTCCCGTTGGTGATGGGCGCGATGACGGTCGCCGGCATTGGCCTCGAGGTGCTGCTCTGGACCGCGGCAGGCGTGTTCGGCTGGGGCTTTCTCGCCAAGCGCCGTGAAGCGATGGGCCGCTGGAAGCGGCGTCTGTTCGGCGGCAAGAACGGAACGGGGCAACCATGAGAAATCGTCTCAAGGTCCTGCGCGCCGAGCGCAATTGGAGCCAGGCGGATCTCGCCGAGAAGCTCGACGTCTCACGGCAAAGCGTGAACGCAATCGAGACCGGCAAATACGATCCCTCGCTGCCGCTCGCCTTCAAAATCGCCACCGTGTTCGGTATGTCGATCGAACAAATCTTTAGCGCCGACGATGTGGCGCAGGCTGCCGAATAGGAGCCGGAATTATGACTCAACTTGCTGACACGCCACGCCGTTCGCTCAGAGAGCGCAGGAAGAACCTCTTTACACTGCTGACTTGCGTCTTTGCGCTGCTTTACCTCGCATCGGTGTTCGCTGACGTCTTCGTCGACGCAAATCTATTCTGGCTCAGCGCCGCAATCGTCGTCGCGATGACGGCGAGCACGTTCGGTTGGGGTCGCACGCTCGACGAGGCGCAACTCAAAGCGCACTACCAAGCTTGGTTTTGGGGCGGGTCGGTTGGGTTGATGGTGTCGTCGCTCATCTTCCTGGCGCTGCTGCCTACCATGATGTCGTCGGGCATCGCGGCGCTTGGCGACGACATCGCGGATGTCGCGACAATGAGTTTCACGGCAGGTTTCGTGCTCGCAATCCTGCCGGCGACTTTGGGTTATCTGGTCTGGTGGGCTGTGCTCTGGATGCGCAATCGCTGACTTGCGTAAAACATGATGGAGACGACGATGCAGATGCGGTTGTTCACCCAAGATTGGCGCGCGGAAGCGGGCAAAATGCAGGCTGAAGTGAATGATTTCTTGGCGTCGCTGCCGCAAGGCGCGGTGAAGCACGTCAACACAGCGACTGCGGCGACTCGCACCGCGCTCACTGACAAAAGCCAAGAGCACTACGTCATTACGGTTTGGTACGACGTCTAGCGTCGACGATACGGCGCTCCTCAAAAACGCAATGCAAGCCGGCGCATGAAGCGCCGATGGAGAGAAACTGTGCTTAGCTTTTCACGACGCTTCCTAATTTCCGCACTCGGCGCATTGGCGCTGGCCGCGGCATTGCCGCTCAACGGGGCCAACGCACAGCCGTTCGCGCCGTCGCGCTTCAGCGTCGAAGTCGCCGGAAATGGCGCGGACGTCATCTTCATCCCCGGCCTCGGCTCGAGCCGCGATGTTTGGCAGGCGCAGGCCGATGCGTTGGCCGAGACGCATCGCGTGCATCTGGTGCAGGTTGCGGGCTTCGCCGGAGAAGCGGCGCCGGCGTCGACCGAGGCGATGCTCGATCCCCTGGTCGAAGAACTGGCGCAGTACATTGAGAACTACACGCCGGGCCAAGCGACAGTGATCGGCCATTCCATGGGGGGCTTGAGCGGCCTCATACTGGCGCGCCGCCATCCTGAGCGCGTCAGCCGGCTGATGATCGTCGACTCGCTGCCCTTCTTCAGCGCCATGTTCGGTCCGCAAGCGACGGCAGCCACTGTCGAGCCGCAAGCGCGCGCCATGCGCGATCAGCTCATCGCCCTCGACGACGCGAGCTTTGCCGCGCAGAAGAACATGGGCGTCGGCCGCCTGGTCAAAACCGCCGA
>QBMO01000093.1 GCA_003242075.1 Alphaproteobacteria bacterium | reverse complement strand
GGGAGAACCCCGCCCCCTCGGGGAGGGGGCGGGGTTCTCCCCCTAGAACTTTCAGGATTAGGCGGCCGCGCGAACCAGTTGCGCGACCTTGGCGCGCAGCGGCGTGCGTAATGTGAAGGTCGAACCGGCGCCCAGTTCGCTCACTACGCCGACGTCGCCGCCCAGCGTATGCGCCATGCGCTGCGCGATCGAGAGGCCAAGTCCCATCCCGCCCTTGCTGCGCGTCGAGCCCGTTTCGATTTGCGTGAACGGCTTGAAGATCGCTGACAACTGATCCTTCGCGATACCAGCCCCGGTATCCGACACCGCGATCATCAGCATGTCGTCGGCGCCCGTCCGCTCGATGTCGGCCGTCACCGCAATGAGCCCTTGCGATGTGAACTTCACCGCGTTCGACAAGATGGCCGCTACCGCAACCGCCAGCTTGTTGCCGTCAGTGTGAGCATGCTCCGCCTCTGCGCTTACACGCAGTGAAATGCGATTACCGGCAACGCGCGCCTCGTCTTGCATGCTGGAAATCGCGTCCTCCAGAAGCTTGCGCACATCAACCTCACGCAACGCCAGCGCTTCCTGGCCTGCGTCGATACTGGAGAGGTTGAGAATCTGATCGATCAAACCGAGTAGGTGCCGCGCAGAATTGGTGATCCGCCCCGCATCGTCCGACAATTCCGTCCGCCCCTCAGCGTCGAGGTCTTCTTGAATGATTTCGGCGTAGCCGATGACAGCGTTCAGCGGCGTGCGCAATTCATGCGTCATCACCGCAAGAAACTCGGATTTAGCCCGGTTGGCCTCTTCGGCTTCGGCGCGCTTCACTTCGGCTTCGAGGTGGCGCTCCTTGGCGGCCTGATTGGCGGCGCGCCAACCAGTGATCATCTTGGTGTTGTTTAGCGCCGAGCGGCCGATATAGGCGAGAAAGCCAATGACGCCGCAGCCGACGCCGAGCGCGCCCTGCAACGCACTCGCCGGCGCTTCGTGAAACGGAATGAACGGCATCGCCAGCAACGCCACCACGGCGGGCGCGGCCGAAAGCAACATGAAACGCGGCGCCTGGAAGGTGAACAGCATCACGCTCACCAGCGAGCTTGCCGCCATCAGCACGCCCAGCACTCGCCCCGGTCCGCCACCCATCGCCGCAAGCACGAGCGGCATGGCCGAGAACACGCAAATGCTGAACACGCAGCCCCAAACGAACAACGCGCCGCCCGTGCGACGCGCTTCGTCTCCGCGCGCTTCGAGATAAGAGTGGCCGAGCATCGTGTCGAAGCCCATGGCCAGGCAGAGCACGAGGTACCAGCTGAAACCGGCGGCCATAGAATCGAGCACGCTTGCCGCGCCCAACGCGAACAGCGCCCCGATCGCCATGCGCCATCTCAATGTCGAGACACGCCCTCGCGCAGCCGACAGCATCGATGGATCAGAAAACTTGAACACGCTCGCCTCGCCCTGCATCACACCTAAGGCAAGCTGCTTTCGTTTAGATTAACTGGTCGTTTGTAATCTCAATTTCATCCAAAGTTTTCGACGCCGTTTGGTAACTTTTCATGAGTGAATGCGACGCCCTCATCGTCGGCGCTGGCGCGGTTGGCCTTGCCACCGGTTACGCCTTGGCGCGCCGAGGCTTGAGCGTTGTGGTGATCGAAAAGGAAACGCGCATCGGCGCGGGCGTCTCGTCGCGCAACTCAGAGGTGATTCACGCCGGGCTGCACTACGCGAGCGGATCGTTGAAGGCGCAACTCTGCGTCGAGGGCCGCCGCCTGCTCTACGCCTTCCTCCACGCGCATGCCGTCGCTTACGACAAATGCGGCAAGCTGATCGTCGCCACCGAAGACAGCGAAATCCCCGCGCTCGAACGCTTGGCCGCGCAGGCCGAGATCAATGGCGTCGAAGGCATCCGCTGGCTCAGCGGCGACGAGGCCCGTGCGCTCGAGCCCGAACTCCGCGCCGTAGCAGCTCTGGAAAGCGCCGAGAGCGGCGTCATGGACGCGCACGGTTATATGCTGGCGCTCGAAGGCGAGATCGGCGCCCATGGCGGCGCGATCGCGCTGAACGCGCCGTTCCTCGGCGCAACGCCGAACACCGGGGGCTATGACGTCCGCGTCGGAGGCGAAGCGCCGATGACGTTGAGCACGCGCTTCCTCATCAACGCCGCCGGCCTCGGCGCGCAAGCGTGCGCGCGCGCGATCGACGGCTTTCCGGCTGAACGCATTCCCGCGCTGCACTTCGGCAAGGGCAATTACTTCGCGCTGCAGGGCGCAAGAGCGCCGTTCAAGCGCCTGATCTATCCGCCGCCCATTCCAGGCGCCTTGGGCACACACTATCGCCGCGACCTCGGCGGCGTCGCCCGCTTCGGGCCCGATCTCGAATGGGTGGATCGCGAAGACTATTCCGTCGATCCCGTGCGCGCAGCGGCGTTCTACGAAACCGTGCGCCGCTTCTGGCCGGGTCTGGCCGACGGCGTACTCGCGACCGACTATGCCGGCATCCGCCCCAAGCTCCACGGCCCCGGCGAGAGCCAAGACGATTTCGTCATCGACGACAGCATCGCAAACTTGATCTGCCTCTTCGGCATAGAAAGCCCCGGCCTCACCTCATCGCTCGCAATCGGCGAAGACGTGGCGCGTCGACTTAGTCTGTAAACCACCCTTTCTTCTCCAACTCCGCGCGCAAATCAGTGAGTTCGCTCAGTTGCTCGGGTGTAACAGGCCAGCGGCGCGTCCCCATCTCCAGATCGAAGGCGCGAGTCATATATTTCTGTGCGAGGGCATTGACCTCTGGGTCGCGAGAAAAGCGACCGTTCTCGCCCAATGTCTTAGCCAACAATGATCGATTTCCACCACCGGGCACCACATTCAATCTGCTATCTTTGCGGCGCTTATCAGAATTCCATTCTTCGATTAGCGAATAGAATTGCGGTGTGATATCCGCAACAAGACGCAGGACTTCCTCGCGAAGCGTCGGGGCAGCGGCCTGCGCACCAGCGTGTTCACCTCGTTCACCTTGCGCCTCAAATCTCGCCGCCACGGCGTCTGTCTTGTTCTGAATGACGTCGAGCGCTTGGCTGAGTTTGTTCGCCGCCGCATCTGCAACAAGTGAGACGTTTTCCTCGAACTCACCGACCTTGGCCAACGCTTCTTCAATTTTTTCAGGAGCGCCGTCGATCGACTTTTTGATCGCCCATAGTCGATCGATATATACCGCCACCAACATGAAAGAAGGCGGGCCGATAACTAACAAAACGAAGGGCCAAGCAGTTGCTGAAAGCGCGGACAACAACAATTGGTCATCCAAGCGAATGTACCAGCTGTAGTAAATCGCACCATACAGGCCGCTTCCCAACAGAAGCCAAAATACGATGAAACTGAAATGGGCGATGCTCAAACCGCCGCCCGATTCCTTGGTCGCCATAAACCACCCCCGATCCCAACCGATAAGCCTAGTGGCGTCACCGATGGAGGCAATGCGTAGTTTGACCTGGGACGCCCCTGCAGCTAAACACCCGCCCACGCGCTAGCTTTAAGCTGCGCTTTGACCGGCACACGACCCCATATGAGGGTCCGGAGGCTGGCGAGGCACCCCGCCCGACGTGATCGTCCGGCGGGGTAAAACTGCTTTTGGCGCAACGGAGAACTGATGTTTGAGGCCCTGACAGAACGCCTAGGCGGCGTTTTCGACAAGCTCACTGGGCGCGGCGCGCTCAGCGAGGCCGATGTCGATGCGGCTCTGCGCGAGGTCCGCGTGGCGTTGCTGGAGGCCGACGTCGCGCTGCCGGTGGTGAAGGATTTCATCGCCAAAGTGCGCGTCGAGGCGGTCGGCGAGAACGTCATCAAGGCGGTCAAGCCAGGCCAACAGGTCATCAAGATCGTCTATGACGCGCTGGTCGATACGCTTGGCGGCGACGGCGCGCCTGAGGGCCTGCGCATCGCCGGCGAGCCGCCGAACGTCATCATGATGGCGGGCCTGCAAGGCTCCGGCAAAACCACCACCACCGCCAAACTCGCCTTGCGTCTCTCGAAGACCGAGAAAAAGCGCGTGCTGATGGCCTCGCTCGACACCCGCCGTCCGGCGGCGATGGAGCAGTTGGCCACACTCGGCAAAAGCATCGGCGTCGACGTGCTGGCAATCGTCGCAGGGCAGACGCCGCAAGAGATCGCAAAACGCGCACTCGCCACCGCCCGCGTCTCGGGCCACGACGTTTTGATCCTCGACACCGCCGGCCGCACCACGCTCGACGACGAGATGATGGATGAGGCGGCATCGATCGCGCAGATCGCCAAGCCAGGCGAAGTTCTGCTAGTCGCCGACAGCCTCACCGGTCAGGACGCGGTCGAAACCGCCAAACGCTTCCATGCGCGCCTGCCGCTGACCGGCCTGGTGCTCACCCGCGTCGATGGCGACGGCCGCGGCGGCGCCGCGCTCTCGATGCGCGCCGTCACCGGCCTGCCGATCAAGTTCCTCGGCGCGGGCGAACGTCCCGATGCATTGGAGCCCTTTGACGCCCGCCGCGTCGCCGGCCGCATCCTCGGCCAGGGCGACATTGTCGGCCTCGTCGAAAAGGCGGTCGAAAACGTCGATCGCGCCGAAGCCGAGCAAATGGCCAAGAAGCTGGCCAAGGGCCGCTTCGACTTTGACGACATGGAAAAGCAGCTCGGCCAAGTGCTGCAGATCGGCGGCCTGAAGGGTGTCATGGGCATGTTGCCGGGCGTCCAGAAGGTCAAAAGCCAGATCTCCGATGCGTCGCTCGACGATAAGCAGCTGCATCGCCAGATCGCCATTATCCGGTCAATGACCAAAGCCGAGCGCTCCAAGCCCGACCTGCTCAACGGCAAGCGGCGCGCCCGCATCGCCAAGGGCTCGGGCGTCGAGGTCGCAGAGGTTAACCGGCTCATTAAGATGCACCGCAACATGGCCGACATGGCGAAAGCCATGGGCAAGGGCAAAATGCCCTTCGGCATGCCGGGCATGGGTGGAGGCGACATGCCGTCCCCCGAAGCCCTCAAACAGCTCGGTTCGGGCAAGTCCCTACCCGGCCTTAACCCTCAATCTGGCCTTCCAGGCCTGCCGGGAGGCCTTCCGGGGCTTCCCGGCAGCAACAAAAAAAGCTAAGAGTTCAAAGGAGAAGCACCGAAATGTCCCTGAAAATCCGTCTCGCCCGCGGCGGCGCCAAAAAGCGTCCGTTCTACTCCATCGTTGTAGCCGACAGCCGCAGCCCTCGTGATGGGCGTTTCATCGAGAAAGTTGGCACTTACAACCCTATCTTGAAGTCCGACGACCCGGCTCGGGTCACCCTCAAGCTCGAGCGGATCCAGGACTGGATGAAAAAAGGCGCTTTGCCGACCGATCGCGTCGCCCGGTTCCTCGACCAGGCCGGCGTGTTCACGCGCCAAGCCAAGAACAACCCCAACAAGGCCCAACCCGGTAAGAAAATGACCGAGCGCGCTGCTGCCAATGCGCCGGCCCCTGCTGCCGAGGCTGAAGCCGCGCCGGAGGCGTAAGGAAAGCACGTGCCTGAGAAGAAGACCGCCACGAAGGCCGCCGCGAAGCCGGCGCCGAAGTCCGCCCCGCCGGCCGCCAAGAAGGCTGCGCCACCGGCGAAGCCGGTGAAAACCGCGAAGGCGCCACCGCCTGCGGCGAAGCCCGCGCCTGCGCCAAAGCCAACGCCAGCCAAGGCGGCCAAAGCCGCCGCCGCGGCGCCAAAGCCGGAGGCGAAAGCCAAAGCGGCGGTCCCCAAGAAGGCCGAAACCAAACCGGCCGCCAAACCGCAGCCGCCGGCCAAAGCTGAAAAGGCAAAGCCGGAAGCGAAGGCGTCGAAGCCCGATCCTAAGGCGAAGCCCTCGAAAACCGCGCCAGAGGCTAAAGCCGAGGCGAAGGCCAAGCCCGCCGCCAAAGGCAAGCCGACCCCCGCTCCAAAAGCCGCGAAGCCCGAACCGGCGCCGAAGCCGGCAAAGGTGAAAGCCGAGAAGCCGCCTAAGCCGCCGAAAGCGCCCAAACCACCGAAGCCGCCCAAGCCGCCGAAGCTTGCGCCGGTGGCGGCCGCTTTCGCTGGCCCTATTCCGTCAAAGCCGCTGGCAGTCGCCGCCGGCCGCGCACAACCGGTGACGCGTGCGCCGATCGCAGCGCCCGTTCGCGCTGCGCCCAAGCCGCTGGCCGCACCGAAGCCGGTGGCCGCTGAACCCGAAGTGATCGGAGAACTGCAAGCCGTGCCCGCATTCAAAGCCAAGACCGGCGGCAAGAGCGGCATGGTGCTCGTCGGCGCCGTCGCCGGCGCCTTCGGCGTCAAAGGCGAAGTGCGCCTGCGCGCCTTCACCGAGAAGAAGGACGGCGTCATCGCCTACGGCCCGCTCTACGGCGAAGACGGCAAGATTTTGCTGAAGCCGAAGAGCTGGCGCGAGTTGAAGGACGGCGTCGCCGTCGTCGCCGCCGAGATCAAATCGAAGGAAGACGCCGACAAGCTGAAAGGCACGCGCCTCTTCGTGCCGCGCGCCAATCTGCCCGCGCCGCCGGAAGACGAATTTTACATCGTCGATCTGCTCGGCTGCAAAGCGGAGTCGGTAGACGGACAAGTGCTCGGCGAAATCTGCGCGGTGTGGAACTTCGGCGCTGGCGACATCATCGAATATCGCCCGCCCAACGGCGCCCCCAATGTGCGCATCACTTTCACGCGTGAAACCGCGCCATTGGTGGACCTCGCCGGCAAGCGCGTCGTGCTCGACCCGCCGCCCCCCGAGCCGGCCAACGGCAAGTAGCGCACAACGCATCGTGCGCGTACGGATGGCACGATGTTCGCCGCGACTATCATAACGCTCTTCCCCGAAGCGTTTCCGGGCACGCTCGGCGTCTCGCTGATTGGCAAGGCGCTGCGTGAAGGCGCGTGGTCACTCGACACTGTGCAGCTACGTGATTTCGGCCAAGGCCCGCACAAAAACGTGGACGACACGCCGGCCGGCGGCGGCGCTGGCATGGTGTTGCGCGCCGACGTGGCGGCGGCGGCGATCGACTCCGTCCCATGCAACGACCGCCCGCTCATTTACCTCTCGCCGCGCGGCAAGCCGGTGACTCAAGCCATGGCTGCCGAGTGGGCCTCGGGGCCGGGCATCATCCTCTTTTGCGGTCGCTTTGAAGGCTTGGACGAGCGCGTGATCGAGGCGCGCCACATGCAGGAAGTGTCCGTCGGAGACGCGGTGCTTGCTGGTGGGGAAGCCGCCGCGCTGGTGCTGCTAGAGGCTTGCGTTCGCCTCCTGCCCGGCGTGCTCGGCAACGAAGCCTCCACTGTCGAAGAGAGCTTCAGCGATGGCCTGCTCGAGCATCCCCAATACACCCGCCCGCGTGAGTGGGAGGGCCGCGCCATCCCTGAAATCCTGCTCAACGGCGACCACGCCAAAATCGAAGCCTGGCGCAAAGCCGAGCGCCAACGCATCACCGCCCAAAGACGGCCCGATTTGACCCGCAACGGAAAGCGCGAATGATCCGCGCCGCCCTCATCGCTCTGCTCTGCCTCGTTGCCGCGCCGGCTCTGGCGCAAACGCCGCCGGCCGCCTCAAGCCCTGAAACCGCGCGCGCCACAACAGCGCTCTCGGCGCTGTGGCGGCCAATCGCCTCTCTCACCAATGCCGAGATTGCCTCCGCCTGTGGCGGAGCGGCGGAAGAGGTCGAAGCAGTCGAAGCGGCCCTGCCCCCGGTTCTGACGCCGGACTCGCTCGCCCGCGTCCGCACCCTGCGCGGCCTGCTCATCATCCCGACCGACGAGCCGGGGGTGTCCTACTTCTTCCCAGACATGAGCATGCCCTGGTTCACAGCGGGCCTAGGCGATATCGGCGTGATCGATGAAGCCGAGGGCTTTATCGGCGTCCGCGATGCCGAGGGCCACGAATTCGCACTTCAGATCGGCCGGGCTGGAGAGCGCGGCATTCTACGCTTCCGAGACCCCGAAAACCGCATCCTGAACTTTGTCGCCTGCGCCCCGACGGCGGCTTCCTAACACCCCTCGACAGGCCAGCCCGCTTCCCTTATACGCCCCGCTTTCCCGTAGTTTCCAGATGGAAGCGCCGGCCTTTAGCCTGTGCGCTCCGGTAGTGCCGATGAACCTGATCCAGACGCTCGAACAAGAAGAAGTCGCCCGCATCACCAAGGGCAAGACCGTCCCGTCTTTCGATCCGGGCGACACGCTGCGCGTGAACGTCAAGATCAAGGAAGGCGAGCGTGAGCGCGTCCAGGCTTATGAAGGCATCTGCATCGCCCGCTCTGGCGCTGGCCTGAACGCCAACTTCACTGTCCGCAAGATCAGCTTCGGCGAAGGCGTCGAACGCGTCTTCCCGCTCTATTCGCCGACCGTCGAATCCATCGACGTCGTTCGTCGCGGCGCCGTCCGCCGTGCCAAGCTCTACTACCTGCGCGATCGTCGCGGTAAGTCGGCCCGCATCTCCGAGCGCAGCGGCGGCGCCCGTGAAGACGATTTCGTCGGCGAAGCGGTGGACAGCGCCGAAAGCTAAGATCGTTGCGCCGCGCGCTACTGCGCTTCCTGCGCGCGACTCATCTCATCCAATTCGCAGACCGCACGGTCGCCATGCGCGCCGTGGCGGGAAACGCACGTCGCAACGAAGCTTATCGCGCAGCCCATCCAGATCGCACATTTCCAGATCCAGCTTTGGTGTTTGAGACGATTGGCGAAGCCGATCTCGAAGTGTTCGACAGCGGCGGCGCAATCATCGCCCGCTTGGGCGCCGATCACCTCAACGCAGCAGGCTTACCGCCCAACCCGCGCATCCTCGATTGGGGGGCAGGCGCAGGCCGTTTGCTCGCGCACCTGCCGGCGTTGATTGCGCCTGACGCGCGCCTCTCCGGTTGTGATCCGAACCCGCGCGCCGTCGCGCACGTCACCCGCGCCTTGCCGTTTGTCGCCATGCGCCGCAGTGAGAACGCGCCGCCTGCGCCCTACCCCGCAGCCTCATTCGACGCGATCACCGGCGTTTCGATCTTCACCCACTTCTCGGAGACCCACGCCCGCACTTGGAGCGGCGAACTAGCGCGGCTTTTGAGCGATGACGGCGCAGCAATCGTCACCAGCCACGGCGCCATTGCCGCCGCGCGTCTGCCGGCCGACAAACACGCCGCCTTCGACGCAGGCGCCTATGTCGCCCTCGGCGGTGCGCCTGAGGGCAGCCGCACCTACGTCTCCTATTTCAATGAAGCGGCTGGGCGGCGGCTGTTCGAACCCCATTTTGCCGACGTCGCGTTCCATCCGACGTCGGCCATTTTCAACCAGGATCTATGGGTTTTGCGCGCCCCGCGCAGGCCCAGCGCTTGACGTGACGGCCCCTCGCGCGCACCTCCCCATGGTCCCATGAACGCGCCCACAAATCCCCCGCAAGCGGACGTCGAGATCGTCACGCTCGGCTGCCGCCTCAATGCTTATGAGAGCGAAGCCATGCGCGCACTTGCGGGCGAAGCGGGCTTGGACAACGCCGTCATCTTCAACACCTGCGCCGTCACCGGCGAAGCTGTGCGACAGGCGCGTCAAGCCATCCGTCGCGCCCGACGCGAACGCCCTGACGCTGCAATCATCGTCACCGGCTGCGCCGCGCAGATCGACCCGCAGAGCTTTGCGGACATGCCCGAAGTCAGCCGCGTCATAGGCAACGCCGAGAAAATGCGAGCGACAAGTTTCGCGCAACAACATGAGCGCGTTGCCGTGGCCGACATAATGGCCGTGCGCGAAACCGCGTCGCATCTGATCGACGGTTTTCACGAACGCACACGCGCCTACGTGCAAGTACAGAACGGCTGCGATCATCGCTGCGCGTTCTGTGTGATCCCCTACGGACGCGGCAACTCGCGCTCATCGCCCGCTGGCGAAGTGGTGGAGCAAGTGCGCCGTCTCGCTGCGAACGGCGTGCCGGAAGTTGTGCTCACCGGCGTCGATCTCACCTCCTGGGGTCACGACCTGCCCGGTCAGCCGCAGCTCGGCGCGCTCGTCGCGCGCATCTTAAAGCTCGCGCCCGAGCTGCCGATGCTGCGGCTTTCCTCCATCGACGCCGCGGAACTGGACGATCAACTGTTCGAACTCGTCACCCAACACGAGCGCATCGCGCCGCATCTGCACCTTTCGTTGCAACACGGCGATGATCTCATCCTCAAGCGCATGAAGCGCCGTCACTCCCGCACGCAAGCGATAGAACTGTGCGCGCGGCTCAAAACGGCGCGGCCCGACATCGCGCTCGGCGCCGATCTCATCGCCGGCTTCCCGACCGAAGAAGAGTCGCACTTCGCCAAGGCACTCTCGCTCATCGAGGAATGCCAACTCGCCTACGTCCACGCTTTCCCCTACTCCCCGCGTCCGGGCACGCCCGCCGCGCGCATGCCGCAAGTGGATCGCGTCGTGATCAAGCAACGCGCCGCACGCCTGCGCGAAGCTGGCGAACGCGCGCTGCGGCGACATCTGGATGCTTGGGTGGGCAAGGAAGCAAATGTGCTGGTCGAGCGTGAGGGCTTCGCGCGGCTGTCAGACTTCAGCACCGTCCAGTATGGACCGCCGGCGTCTCGCCGGCATGCACCGGCGCCGGCCGGCGAGGACGCCGGCGGTCCATACCAGCGCCTACGCTTCACACATCATGACGGTGCGCATCTTATCGGTGAGCCGACATGATCTGGGGTCTGTTCAACAAGAAGAACCCGGCCGAGCAGGCGCAGGTGAAGCAGACTGAAAAAGGTCTGTTCGACGGCCTGCGTAAATCATCGTCCAAGCTGGCCGAAAGCATCGGCGCGGTTTTCACCAAAGAAAAGCTCGACGCCGCCGGCATCGCTGAACTGGAAGACGCGCTCGTCGCCTCCGACATGGGTGCAAGTGCAGCCGCCCGAATCGCTTCCGCCCTCGCCGATCAGCGCTTCAGTAAGGAAGACGGCAACGGTGAAGCCCGCGAGGCGCTCGCGGCGGAAGTTGCGCGCATCCTGAAGCCGCGCGAAGCCGCGCTCGATCTTTCAACCGGCGCCAAGCCGCGCATCGTGCTCGTCATCGGCGTCAACGGCTCCGGCAAGACGACGACGATTGGCAAGCTCTCTAAGCTGCTCGCCGACGCCAACGCCAAAGTCGTCATCGGCGCCGCCGACACCTTCCGCGCCGCAGCGATCGAGCAATTGCAAGTCTGGGCGCAGCGCACCGGCGCGTCATTCGTCAGTTCACATCAAGGCGCCGACGCCGCCGGCATCGCGTTCGAAACCGTAAAGCGCGCCAAGGAAGAAAACGCCGACGTCGCCCTGATCGACACCGCAGGACGGCTACAGAACAAAACTGAGCTGATGGCGGAGCTCTCCAAGATCGTGCGCTCGATCCGCAAGATCGACGAAGACGCGCCGCACGAAACCCTGCTCGTACTCGACGCCACCGTCGGCCAGAACGCGCTCAGCCAGGTCGAGAGCTTCCGCGCGGTGACCGACATCACCGGCCTCGTCATGACCAAGCTCGACGGCACCGCCAAAGGCGGCGTGCTGGTCGCACTGGCCCAACGCCACGCCATCCCTATCCATTTCGTCGGCGTCGGTGAAAAGGCGGAAGACTTGCAGCCGTTCGACG
>QBMO01000092.1:8502-11569 GCA_003242075.1 Alphaproteobacteria bacterium | reverse complement strand
CACTGATCGTATCAAAACCCGCATTGCCGGTGAAACGATTGTTGGCGTCATTGCCGGTTAGCGTATCCCAATTCGAACCACCAACGGCGTTTTCGATCACCGCGCCGGCGGCGATCGTGTAACCGCCGTGGATGCCACTAACGTAAGAAACATAGCCGCCGCCGCCGAAGCCGTTTTGCAGCGTCGCGGGACGTAGATCGATCGTCACCGCCGATGAGCCGGCATAGGAGATGGAGTCCGTGCCGCCGGTGTCCCAAATCGCAAGATACGCGCCGTTGGCGCCAGCAAGCGTGTAGGTGTTGGAACCATTATTGTGCGTGGCGTTGGCGCCATAGAGCTGTTGCAGAAGCGCGATGTCGAGCGCCATCGGCCCCGCTTGCGAACCGGTGACACCGTTGCTGCCATTGCCCATCGGGCCAGTGAACCAGCCGTCATTATACGACATGGTCGTGAACACGCCCTGGTTCAGCTGGAAGGTGCCGAACGAGTTGAACGCTCCAGTCACCCCCTGCATGAACACTTCATCGCCCGGATCGTAGTGTGGGTGTCCGAGACCGAGGCCATGCAAAATTTCATGCGTAATCGTGGAATATCCCAGCGACCCTTGCGCCATACCGCTCGAAGACCAGCCGAAGCCGTCTGGATCGAAGGCGCCGTCGCCGACGCCGACGAAAAAGTGCCCCAGCACGTTCGTGCCCAGATCAGCGATCGAAAGTACGAAATTGGCGGAAGCGTTTGAAGCGGCGGCGACGAAGTTGATATTGGCGACGGCGGAGATCGTGCTGAACACGCTCCACACCGCATTCATTTCCGCCGCTGTCCAGTTGCGGATCGCGGTGTCGCCCGAATTGACTTCGCCGCTCGCCGCAAACCAAACCGCAATGGTGCTGCCTGGAAACTGGTAGGGCAGATCGATGTAGGTCAACGGATTCTGCGGCGTCCCGGCGGTGAACGTCAGCGTGTAGCCGCCGGTGAGGCTGGGGCCGCTTACCTCATCCTCCCAAGCGCGTGCGTTGACATAGTAGGTGCCTGACGTTGCTGGCGTGAAGCGCATGAGCGAAGACAAGCCTGATCCGCCGTCATCGTCGAAGTGAACCAGCTCGCCACTCGATCCGCGCAGTTGCAGATAGGGATCGACAAGCGGAGAGCCGCCACTTCCGACGAGCGTAAAGGTGTAATGCTGACCCGCGACGAGCTGGACGGCGAACCAATCGTCATCGCCGGGCGTGTTGATGACGCCAGTTTCGGTGGCGCCGAGCGCTAGCGTGTAACTTGTTCCGACGCTGCCAGGAATTACATCGCCGCCGGATTCGTTGACCTCTTGGGGGCCTTGCGGTGCGTCTTGGCCGTTGGAAGGGCCGCTGGGCTCACCGACCCAAGACCAAGCCATCGTATTGTCGGTGTCGATCGGCGCGATAAAGGAAATAGCGTCGCTCTTTGAAGCCATGGCGCAGCCCAAGCAGCCGCAAGCGGACTCCTGAGCTGTCGTGACCGCACTAAATTGCGCGTGCGCGCCGCTCCAGACCGCC
This sequence comes from Alphaproteobacteria bacterium, assembly GCA_003242075.1. GTDB lineage: Bacteria > Pseudomonadota > Alphaproteobacteria > Caulobacterales > Aquidulcibacteraceae > Vitreimonas. The sequence continues at coordinate 10,040 of QBMO01000092.1, read as the reverse complement.
CGCCCCTCATCGACCCAATTCCAGGTCCGACCAAATCCCGGCATGCACGGTCTCCCACAAATTTCCCTGATCGGGCTTAGCAGAAGCGTTTCAGACCCTCCAGTGCGACTTGAGGCGCCGCAATGGGGGAAACTTGGCCGGCCCGACGCTTCCCAACGGGAACACAGCAGCTCCAGGCGCCATGCCGCCATTGTCGGAGGCTGGCTTTTGCGGGTACTTGAAGGTCGTTTCGCCAGCGCGGCGGCAATGGGGCGCCACTTTTGTCTCGACCGGTATCCGAACACGGCTTGGGGGGTGCGCTTGCGGCCTCCCGCAGCATCATCGTTTGGGCGGTCGTTTTCAGCGCCGGGCTGAACCTACTTTACCTCGCGCCTTCGCTGTTCATGCTGCAAGTTTATGACCGGGTGCTAACCACGGGCGGCATGAGCACGTTGGGTTTGCTTGGCCTGGTGCTGGCGTTCGCCTTGATCGTGCTGGCGCTCTTGGACATGACGCGCAATCGGCTTGCCGCGCGTCTCGGCCTTCGGCTCAACCGATTACTGGCGCCAGCGATCATCGAACTGGAATCGTCCCCGCCAGTAGGGCCGCATGATATCAATCGCGGGCAGGCGGCGCGTGACTTCGACGCCTTGCGCCAAGCCATGATGAGCCCCGCCGCTATGGCGTGTCTCGATGCGCCATGGACGTTCGTGTTCGTGGGCGCGTGTTTCCTGATTCATCCGCTCATCGGCATTCTAACCTTGGCCGGCGGCGTCGTATTGCTGTTGATCGCGTTCCGGCATGAGCACGCTTTGGCGCCATCTGTTGCGGAGGGCATCGATCTCTCGACGCGCTACTACGCGGCCCAAGAAGCGGACCGTTCAGTATCGGAAACGACGCGCGCGCTCGGTATGCGCCCGGCGCTAGCGGAGCGGCAGCTTGAGCGGCGCGAAGCGGTCATACGCTCACAAGCGCGCGCTTCATTCACTCAATCGGCCTACGGCTCGCTATCACGCTTTTGGCGCATGTCGCTGCAATCGCTGGTGCTGGCGGCCGGCGCCTATCTCGCGGTGCAGCAGCTGATCTCGCCCGGCGCGCTCATCGCGGGATCGATATTGGCGTCGCGCGCTTTGGCGCCGTTGGATCAAATCGTCGGTGGTTGGCGTCAATTGGTGCAGGCGCGGATTTCCTACCGCCGCTTGGTCGAAATGATCGACAAAGCGCCGCCGCAGCCACAGCGCACGGTTCTGCCAACGCCGCGCGGGGCGCTGAGTTTCGAGCGCGCAGGCGTGCGCTTCCCAGGCAGCGTACGGCCAGCCGTCCACAGCCTGACGTTTGCGCTCGAGGCCGGCGAAATGCTGGCCGTCGTTGGCCATAGCGGCGCTGGCAAATCGACTTTGGCGCGTTTAGCCGTGGGTATCGTGGCGCCGGACATCGGCTTTGTGCGCCTCGATGGCGCAAGCTTGTTGGATTGGGATCCCGACGCGTTGGGACGTCACATCGGCTATCTGCCGCAAGACGTTTCGCTGGTCGTCGGCACTGTCGGTGAAAATATCCGC
>QBMO01000092.1:6526-8492 GCA_003242075.1 Alphaproteobacteria bacterium | reverse complement strand
CCCGGCTTCGCCGGATTCCGATGCGCGGACCATCGCCGCCGCCCGCGCCGCTGGCGCCCACGATCTCATCCTGCATCTTCCGAAAGCCTACGACACCGAACTCGGGCCGCGCGGCCGTGGGCTCTCCCTTGGCCAAGCCCAACGCATCGCACTGGCGCGGGCGCTTTATGGCGATCCGGCGCTCATCGTACTCGACGAACCCAATGCGCACCTCGACGTCGATGGCGAAGCGGCGCTGGTCGCTGCACTCAGCGCCGCTAAAGCGCGGGGCGCTACAATTCTGGCGATCGTGCATCGGCCGACCATCGTGGCAATTGCAGATCGCGTTATGATGCTTCGCGAAGGCGGGATCGAGATGATCGGCCCGCGCGACGAAATCGCACGACGGTTGATGCGGGACGGCGGCCCTGCCACTGGCGCTGCCCCGCTCCGAGCGCGAGAATCATAATGGCCAGCGCCGCCGACCCCCTTATCGGTCTCGATGACGATCCTCGCCGCGAAATTCGCTTTGGGGCGTTGGCGATGGGCAGTTTCTTCGTGCTGTTTCTTGGCTGGGCCGCTTTCGCACCGCTCGACGCTGCCGTGGTGGCGCCTGGCGTCATCGTCGTCTCGGGCAGCCGGCAAACCGTGCAACACCGCGACGGCGGCGCCATTTCGCGCATCGTGGTCGAAGAAGGCGAACGCGTCGAACAGGGGCAGGTTCTGATCGAACTCAGCTCGCCGGACGTGTTCGCCCGCAAGGAAGCGCTACTCTCGCAGGTGCTCGATCTGCAAATGCAACGCGCGCAGCTGCTTGCGACGAATAATGGCACGACGGAAATCGAAGCGCCGGCCGAGTGGGCGTCGTTGCCGCCGGAAGATCGTGTTCTGGCGGACGCGACTTTAGAACGCCACCGCCGCGAGACCGCGTCGCGCCGCGTGGCGCTGCGAGCGCAGCGTTCGGGCGGCGGCATCGTCGATGCGCGCATCGCGGGCTATCAAGAAGAAATCACCTCGATCAATCGCCAGCATTCGCTGCTGGAGGATGAACTCGCTGGCGTCCGCTCACTGGCGGATCGTGGTTTGATGCCGCTAACGCGCGTGAGGGCTCTGGAGCGTGCGCAAGCCGAGCTTGATGGCCGCCGCGCCGAACTGCGCGCAGCGATCGCCGCTGCATTGGAAGATCGGGCCGAGCAATTGCGCGATATCGAAGCGCGCTTGTCGCAACTGACGCCGCAACTCGTCGGCGTGCGCTCTGAGCTTGAGAACACGTTGATGCGCGCACCAGTCTCCGGCGTCATCGTTGGCTTGCAGGCCAACACAGTGGGCGGCGTTATTCGTCCGGGCGAAACAGTGATGGATATCGTCCCGGAGGGACAAGATCTTATCGTCGAAGCGCATGTTCGACCTGAGGACGCGGACGACTTAAACGCCGGTATGCCGAGCGAAGTGCGCATCACCGCGTTCTCCGGGCGCACGATGCCAATGCTGCAGGGCGAGGTGGAGCGCGTCTCCGCCGATCGCTTCACCGACGAGCGCACTGGCAACCCGTACTTCCTGGTGCGCATCAGCGTGGCGCAAAGCGAACTGGAAGACCTGGTGGAGCGCTCACAGACGAATGTGCAGCTTCGCCCCGGCCTGCCGGCGGAAGTGGTAGTGCCGACACGCAAGCGCACGGCGTTGCAATATTTGTTGGAGCCGCTGAATCAATCGCTATGGCGGAGCTTCCGCGAAAGCTAGCCGCCGCGGCCGAAGGCGACGCCCGACATATCGTCGAGCAGGCGCATGCCGAAGAGTTCGAGCGAAATCTCACCCTGAATGAACTCGAAGTTCGGCAATGTCAGCGTAACGTCGATCTCCTGGCTGATGTCACGCCCAGTTGCGGTGTTGACGATGATGTTCTGCAGCGCGCCTTCAGTAACGTTGTGAACCAAGGCTGTGACGCCGCTTTCGTCTTCGATGACAATGCCGCTGGCATCATCAAGCC
>QBMO01000092.1:1063-6516 GCA_003242075.1 Alphaproteobacteria bacterium | reverse complement strand
AAATCTTCCATCTCGGCATCCGCCATCACCTCAACGTCGCCCCAGCCTTGCTCGTCTGCGTAAGCCGGCGCGCACAACGCAGCGCTAGCCGCGGCGGCGAAGAGGACGAGGCGGAGAGAGCGGGCGATACGCATGATCAGTTCGGCGTCATCGGCGTGATCTGATAAAGCTCGCGCGTGCTGAGCATGAGTTCGGCGGGTGAAACCGGGCCTTGTGCGGCGCCTAGCGGCGCAGTGACCCACGGGCGCCATTCTTCCTGACGATTATAGGCAGGCGGCGCGACGCCTTCCGGCGTTTGCCGAACCGCCAGCACGACGCCGTTCCAGACGGCTTCGAAGTCGGCGCGCGTATACGTCTGCAAACCAAAGGTCGGATCGCCGACCAGCACGTGCGTGGCGCTGACGCCTTTGACCACGACGAAGTGGCGATAGTTGTTATGCGTGATCAAAGCGATCGCCGGCACGCCGAACGTCGCCAAGCGATCGAGCGAAAGCCGCAGGCCGTCGGCGGCGAAGCCGCGCGTCTCTAGATAAGTGCGCATGTCGAGCATCGAAAAGCCGACGCTACGAATGCGCTCTTGATCACCGCGATCATACATCGACTGGAACACTTCGCCCTCGCCGACCGGCGTGGCGTAGTGAAAGCGCAACAAGGTGGCGACCGCCGCCGAGCCGCAGCTATAATCGTATTGCTGACGCACGACCGTCCGAAACGGAATGTCGCGCCAGCTCATCACGGAAACCGAATAGTGCCCGCCCGCCTCGCCGTGCGTGCGCACTTGGGCCTGGGCCGGCGCAGAGATCGCGCAAACCGTCAGCGCGCAGAAAACGAGTGCGACGCCGCTCCGCTTTCGGCGGAACGGCGCGAAGGTGGAGTGTGAGGCAAGAGCCATCACGAAGTCGGTCCTGGCTGGGGCGCCAACACGACGCTTACGCTCATGCTGGATTGCAGGTTGTTGTTGTGGCCGGTGTTGATCACGAAGTTGCCGAGGCCACTATAGCCGGAGAACGCGCCTGACCCGAGATTGACTTGCCCCGAGCCGACGACATCGCCCGTCACCGTGTTGCCGGTGTTGGTCGCGGTCAGCGTTTGATCGGTGATCGTGATGATGTCGACGCCCGTTCCCCCGGCGAGCGCTTCCATGTCTTCCAAGCTCAGCGCGCTGATGCCGTCATCGGGCGATACTGGCGCCGAGGGGAGTTCGTCAGCCGACGCGATGGTGGCGAAAGCCAAACCGCCCGCGAGAGCCGCTCCCTTCAGTAGTGTCGTCACGGTCTGCATGGGACCCTACGTTTGTTAGAGTGAGAGCCGGATCCGGACCGGCGGATTGCTCCGCCGATCCGGCCCGTACCCGAAGCGGTGGCTTAGCTGCCGCCGCCGCCGTTGCCGAACGTGATGTTGGCGTTGGCGCCGACAGCCGTGGCTGCCTGGTTAGCCGAGCCAATACCCGAGTTCATGCTCGACGTATTGATGCCGCCGAAGTTGGCGAGCGCACCGTTGTCGATCGAAATCGCACCGGTTTCGATCTCGCCTTCTTTGAAGCCGTGAGCGTCCGTTTGGATGTGCGTCACGAAGGCGTCCAGTTCCATCGAGGTGATCACCATCGTCACCGAGGAATTGTCGGTGTTGTTGGAGTTGCTCACGTCGCTGTTGTAGGAGTCTTCGATTTCGGTGTTGAGCGAGTCTTCGATCTCCACCGAGTTATCGGTGTTGTAGGAGTCTTCGTTCTCGACCGAGTTATCGGTGTTGTACGAGTCTTCGTGCTCGACCGAGTTGTCCGTCAGCGTGTTGTTCGAAGCGACGTTGTTATACGACTCTTCGATTTCTGACGAGTTGTCGGTGTTGTACGAGTCTTCGTGCTCAACCGAGTTGTCCGTCAGCGTGTTGTTCGAAGCGACGTTGTTATACGACTCTTCAATTTCTGACGAGTTATCGGTGTTGTACGAGTCTTCGATTTCGACGTCGGTGTTGTAGCTATCTTCGTGCTCGACCGAATTATCGGTGTTGTACGAACCGATATCGTTGCCCGAAGCGATCGTGTTGTACGATTCTTCGATTTCCGACGAGTTGTCGACCGATTGGTCGATGTCGTCGCCAGCAACGTTGGCATTGTCGGCGCCGACCTGTTGGTCGTCACCGGCGAGGATGCCGGAGTTGATGGTTTGATCATCGCCCGCCAGAGCTGAACCGTTGTCGGCGACCGTTTGGTCGTCGCCAGCCGTGTTCGAGTCCCATGCGATGTTTTGGTCGTCGCCAGCAACCGTCGAGTTTTGGTTCTGGTCGTCGCCCGCAACGTTCGAGCCTTGGTTTAGGTCATCACCCGCAACGTTCGAGCCATTGTTCTGGTCGTCGCCCACGATGTTCGAGTTGTCGTTGGCTTGGGCCATGTCGTCGCCTGCTACGTTCGAGCCAATGGCTTGATCGTCGCCCGCGATGTTCGAGCCGGCTTCGGCGTGGTTCAGTTCCTGGTCGTCGCCCACAACCGAGCCATTGTTGGCTTGGTTTTGGTCGTCGCCCGCGACGTTCGAACCGACAGCGAGATCGTCACCCGCAAGCAACGAGCCGTTGTCGGCATGGTTGAGCTCTTGATCGTCGCCCACAACCGAACCGTTATTGGCTTGGTTTTGGTCTTCGCCCGCCACGTTCGAAGCGTCAGCCACGACTTGGTCGTCGCCGGCGATGTTCGAGCCGTTGTCGGCGTTATCGACGCCGTTGCCAGAGAAGTTGCCGTTGCCGCTGTCAGCGACTTCAACGTTGGTGAGGTCGTCACCAGCGATGTTGGAGCCGTTGTCAGCGTTGTCGACGCCGTTGCCAGAGAAGTTGCCATTGCCCGAGTCAGCGACGTCCACCGTGGTGAGGTCGTCACCGGCGATGTTCGAGCCGTTGTCGGCGTTGGCTTGGTCGTCACCGGCGTAAGTGCCGGCGTTCTGGTTCAGGTCGTCACCGGCATAGGTGCCGGCATTGTTATTTTGGTCGATGTCGTCGCCGGCGTTCAGCGAGGCGCCGCTGACATTGTCAACGCCGTTGCCCGAGAAGTTGCCATTGCCCGAATCAGCGACTTCAACGTTGGTGAGGTCGTCACCGGCGTTTTGGCCCTGATCGCTGACGTTGTCGACGCCATTGCCGCCATTGTTCGAGAAGTTGCCGTTGCCGGAGTCAGCCACTTCGACGTTGGTGAGGTCGTCACCAGCGTTTTGGCCTTGGTCGCTCACGTTGTCGACGCCATTGCCAGAGAAGTTGCCATTGCCCGAGTCGGCGACCGTCGTCAGGTCGTCGCCAGCCGCGTTCGAATTGTTGTCAGCGACTTGTTGGTCGTCGCCGGCTTGGTTCGAGTTGTTGGCTTGGTCGTCGCCAGCGATGTTCGAGTTCTCGTTCATCGATTGGTCGTCGGCGTCGGTGTTGTAAGAATCTTCGTGCTCGACCGAATTGTCGGTGTTGAAGGACTCTTCAATTTCGACTTTGATTTCGGTTTCCGACTCGTTGCTGGTCGAATTGTCGGTGTTGAACGATTCTTCGTTCTCGACGTTGTAGGATTCTTCGATCTCGCTGTTCAGCGAGTCTTCAACTGACGTGTCGAGCTCGATGGAGTTGTCGGTGTTGAACGATTCTTCGACTTCCAGCGAATTGTCGGTGTTGAAGGATTCCTCGGCTTCGAACTCGTTTTCGCTGTTGTCGGCGGTGGCAGTGCTGCCATCCGTGGCGACGGCGTTGCCGTCGTTGTTTTCGGTGTCGCTGCCATATGCCCAGGCCGCCGGCGCGAACGCCAACGCCAGAGCAACGGCGCAAACCGAACTCATAAGTTTCAGTTGCATTTCCCATTACCTCCGTACGCAGTGACGCCGGCCCCCCCGAATAGATTTCGGTATGTTTTAGCCAGCGTCGCGGAAGGTACGGAGATCGAGAAGGCAATCTTGGTTAAACAATCAGGTCGGGAAGTTAACCACGAGGACTTGGTTAAATACTGTTGTTCCGCGCGAATTCTTAATATGAAATGCCTCTGACAAGGTCTTGCTCGCCATGTCCCGGCCGAACATTTGAGCTGGCGGTAGAAGGCGACCTGCGTGCCTCAACGGCAACAATCCCCATCGAACAAGCGGCCTATCTGGCCCCTATTCATGGGGCTTGTTATGAGGGTTGGAGTTCTAAGAAACGGCGGGGAAACAGCGGCATGACGGGGCATCCGCTGGGCAGATCGGAGATCGATTTTGATCTCGGCGCATTGCGCGCCTTCTACGCCAACAAGCGCATCCTGATCACTGGCGCAGCCGGAAGCATCGGCGCCGACCTCGCGCTGGAACTGGCGCGCCTAGGTTGTGCGCATTTAGCGATGCTGGACCAGTTCGATCACGGCCTCATCGACATTGTCGAACGTGTCCAGCGTATAGCGCCGCGACTTCCAGTCACCGAGGCGTTGTGTGACGTCCGCGACGCAGACCGGCTCCAGAGCTGGATGCGCAAAATCGAACCGGATGTGGTGTTTCATTCGGCAGCGTTGAAGCACGTCCATCTGGGCGAACGGCACCCAGTTGAATGTATCCTCACCAATCTGGTGGGCACGCACAACACCCTGGCCGCAGCCGTAAACGCGGGGGCGAGCCACTTCATGCTGATCTCATCCGACAAGGCGGCTGCGCCAAGCTGCGTAATGGGCGCCACGAAACGGCTGGCCGAATTGCACCTGGCCGGATTCCAGCGCGAGCATGCGGCAAAGACTCGTCTGCGCTCCGTGCGCTTTGGCAATGTCATCGGTTCGCAAGGGTCGGTGCTGCCGCGATTTACCGGCCAAATCGAAAGCGGCGGCCCCCTAGAAGTCACCCATCCCGACATGGAGCGGTTCTTCATGTCGCCACGCGAGGCCGTCGGTCTCATCCTCAGCGTCGCGGCGCTTGATGAGCAGGGCGCAGGCGCATACTTTATGGAGATGGGCGACGCCGTCTCCATCATGGACCTCGGCCGCGCGCTCATTCGTCAATCGGGCAAGCCGATCAATATCGAGATCACCGGCCTCCGCCCCGGCGAGAAATTCAAAGAACAGCTAGCCGACGAATACGAAGCGATCGCGCCGACCGCGCTGGCGAACGTTTTCCGCGTGACGCCAGTCGCCAAAGACGCTTACGTCACCTCCGCCGACGTGGCGCACCTAGAAGCCGTCGCCCGCACCATGGATAACGCCATCGTGCGCCAGCGGGTGTTCGCGCATCTCGACGAACGCCTAGGCCGCCGCCAACCCGCAACGGGTTAAGCAGCGATTGCTCCGTCGCAGCCTGGACTCGCGCTTCTCAGCCCTTAAACTTCGCGGCTCGCACCCATCTTCGCTCGGGGGAATTGGATGTCTTTCGGACTGAGCTGGCAGCCTGACGCCGCAACTGGTGTCGTTGAAGACGCTGCCACCCCCTGCGCGTGTCCGGCGTGCGCCGGCGGCGTGCGATATGATGGCCCACAAGGCTTCCTCG
>QBMO01000092.1:0-1053 GCA_003242075.1 Alphaproteobacteria bacterium | reverse complement strand
TCCTCGCGCCCACCAACGGGTTTGGATCAAACGGGCTGCCAATCTACGATTGGGATCAGGCCGCTGCGCAGATCACGCGCCCAAACGCAAGCTGGTCGGCCGGACTGGGCCAAGCCGCCGTCGTTACGTACGGCTTTCGCTTGACTGCCCCCTCGATGCCCAACGGCACCGACGGCTTCGTCCAGTTCAATCAGGCGCAAATAGAAGCGACGGTCATGATCCTCGGACTTTGGTCCGACGTCGCCAATATCACCTTTGTCAGAAATGGCACGGGCACGACCGGCCCCGATGCTTATACCGACAGCGCCACCATGCTGTTTGGCAACTACACCAGTGGCGCTGACGGCGCCTCGGCGTTCGCCTACTATCCGGGCAACACATCGTCGGGCGCATTGGCCGGCGATGTGTGGGTTAACTTCTCGCTTGCATCCAATGTCGATCTGACCTTCGGCACTTTCGGCCCGCACACATTGTCGCATGAAATCGGCCATGCGATCGGCTTAGCTCACCCTGCGCCTTACGATGCATTGAGCGGCGAGCCGACCACCTATCCGGAAAGCGCAGTCTACTGGCAAGATTCGCGCGCTTACACGGTGATGAGTTATTTCGGCTCAGCTGGCGTTGGCCATAGCCTCAACAATTTCGCCGCCGGCCCGCAGCTTCATGACATCGCCGCAGTCCAACGCCTCTATGGCGTCAACATGTCGACGCGGACTGGCGACACAATCTACGGCTTCAACTCGAACACCGGCCTGCAGCACTACACGATCTCATTTGACGGCCAGAGTCCGGTGTTTGCGATCTGGGACGCTGGCGGTATCGATACGATCGACTTTTCAGGCTACTCCACCGCCACAGAAATCGACCTCCGCGAGGAGGCGTTCTCGAGTGCCGGACCCGGCAATGGCGGCGTTGGCGTCGCGATCGGCAACATCTCGATCGCCCGCGGCGCTGTGATTGAGAACGCCGTTGGCGGTTCGAGCCACGATACGCTGACGGGCAATGACGCCAACAATCGTTTCACCGGCAATGCGGGTTTTGATACGATCAGTG
>QBMO01000091.1:352-11687 GCA_003242075.1 Alphaproteobacteria bacterium | reverse complement strand
TCATGGATCGGCGGGATGACGACATCGAACTCGCGCGGGTTCACACGCGGATCTTGCAACTGCACCACGAACGTCTTGCCGCGCGACCACTCGCGGATGCCGAGCGCGAACGGCACCGAAGCGCGGCCGCAGCCGATGAAGATGTCGGGCCACGCCGGCTCGATCGGGTCTGATCCGATGGTGAGCGCCAGCCGCGGCGCCGGTACGAAGCCGGGCGGCATCCATCGCCAAGGCGAGCGCAGCTCGATGCGTTTCGTGGTGAGCCGGATCGGCGTCCGGCGTGAGAGCGCCTCGGCCAGGCCGACGGCTTGGTTCTCGATCCCGGCCCGCCCATCGCTGACCGCCCAGACGTTGGGCGCTTCCGCAGGCTGGTAGCCGACGCTCCGCATCAGACCAGCTCCGCCGCCGTGGTCAGAGGTACTTCACCTTGACGATTTCGTACGACTTGGCGCCGCCGGGGGCCATGACCTCGACGACGTCGCCTTCTTCCTTGCCGATCAGCGCGCGGGCGATCGGGGAGGTGACGGAGATCTTGCCGGCGCCGACGTCGGATTCATCCTCGCCGACGATCTTGTACTTTGATTTCTGGCCGGAATCTTCGTCGAGCAGGTTCACGGTCGCGCCGAATTTGATCTGTTTGCCGGAGAGCTTCGACACGTCGATGATCTGGGCGCGCGCGATCTTGTCCTCGAGTTCCAGCAAGCGGCCCTCGATGAACGACTGGCGATCCTTGGCGGCGTGATATTCGGCGTTCTCGGAGAGGTCGCCATGGGCGCGCGCTTCCGCGATGGCGGCGATGACCGCCGGCCGCTCTTCCGTCTTGAGACGCTTCATTTCTGCGTCGAGGGCGGCATAACCCTCGGCGGTCATTGGTATTTTTTCCATGGGGTGTGTGTATTTAAGTCCGTCTAGGAATAGAAAATGTATCCGGTCCGGCTAATCGTCAAGCATAGGCCTGAAGCGCCCTGACGCCTAGGGGCGCCCCGGATTTCAAGCGACGAATGGCCTGGATCGAGGCCCGAGCGCCGGACACTGTCGTATAATAGGGGATATTTTGCGTCAGCGCCGTGCGGCGGATTGAATAGCTGTCCCGGTAGGACTGGGCGCCTTCGGTTGTATTGAAGACGAGTTGCACTTCGCCGTTCTTCATGGCGTCCACCACGTGCGGACGGCCCTCGGCCACCTTGTTCACCCGGTGCACCTCAACCCCATTTTCAATGAGGTAGTCGGCGGTGCCGCCGGTGGCCATGATCTTGAAGCCGAGCGCGATGATGTCCTTGGCGATCGGCGGCAGGGCCGGCTTGTCCAGGTCTTTGACCGAGATGAAGACGCAGCCTTCGACCGGCAGATTGATGCCCGAGGCGATCTGGCTCTTGGCGAAGGCGGCTTCGAAGTTTTGGTCGAGGCCCATGACTTCGCCGGTCGAGCGCATTTCCGGGCCAAGCACCGGATCGACGCCGGGGAAGCGGGCGAACGGGAAGACGGCTTCCTTCACCGCGACATGGCCCTTCGACGGCCGGTCGAGCTTCAGTTCCGAGAGCTTTACGCCGGCCATGACTTTCGCCGCGGCGGCTGCGATCGGGCGGTTGATGGCTTTGGCCACGAACGGCGCTGTGCGCGAGGCGCGCGGGTTGGCTTCGAGAATGTAGATGTCGCCATCCTTCACCGCGAACTGAATGTTGATCAGCCCGCGCACATCGAGCGCCAGCGCCAATGTGCGGGTTTGCTTTTCGATCTCCGCGACGATTTCTTTCGAGAGCGAATAGGGCGGCAACGCGCAGGCGCTATCGCCCGAGTGCACGCCGGCTTCCTCGATGTGCTCCATCACGCCAGCGACGAATACGTCTTCGCCGTCACAGATCGCATCGACGTCGACTTCAATCGCGTCGCGCAGATAGCGGTCCACCAAGAGCGGGCGTTTGTCGGAAACAGCAAGCTCGCTCGGGCCGCCGAGCGCGCGCGAGATGCGCGTGATGTACTCATCCAGCTCGCCGGCATTGTGGACGATCTGCATCGCCAGTCCACCCAGCACGTAAGACGGGCGCAGCATCACTGGATAGCCGATGCGGCCGGCGGCGGCGCGTGCGGCGTCGGGAGAGCCAGCGACGGTGTTGTCCGGCTGCTTCAGGTTGATCTTGCGCAGCAGCGCTTGGAAGCGGTCGCGATCTTCCGCCAGATCGATTGCATCGACGCTGGTGCCGAGGATCGGCGCGCCTTCGTCGGCCAGCGGCTGCGCCAGCTTCAGCGGCGTCTGACCGCCGAACTGCACGATCAAGCCTTGCACATGGCCGCGCGACTTTTCCGCCTCGACAATTTCGAGCACGTCTTCCGTGGTCAGCGGTTCGAAGTAGAGGCGGTCGGAGGTGTCGTAGTCCGTCGACACGGTTTCCGGGTTGCAATTGACCATGATCGACTCGACGCCGAGATCGGCGCAGGCGAAGGCGGCGTGGCAGCAGCAATAATCGAACTCGATGCCCTGGCCGATGCGGTTCGGTCCGCCGCCGAGGATGATGATCTTCTGACGATCGCTCGGTTCGGACTCGCACTCGGCGATGTTTGTGCCGTACGCCGGAAACTCATACGTCGAATACATATACGGCGTCGTCGCGCGGAATTCTGCCGCACAGCTGTCGATGCGCTTGAATTGCGGGCGTACGCCGAGCTTGCGGCGGGCTGCGCGCACATCGCGTTCGCGCTGGCCGGTGAGCTTGCCGAGACGCGCATCGGAAAAGCCCATCGCCTTCAGCGCGCGGAACGTCACTGCGTCCTTGGGTAAGCCATCGGCGCGGATTTCAGCTTCTTTTGCGATGATTTCAGCGATCTGGCGCACGAACCATGGATCGTAATGCGACGCCGCGCAGATTTCCTCAACCGTCAGCCCGCGCCGCAGCGCCTCGGCGCAAACCAGCAAGCGATCCGCCTTTGGCGTCACCAAACGCGCGCGCACGGCGGCGCGGCCATTGTCTTCGTCGGCGCCGCCTTCGATTTCAAGTTCGTCAAAGCCGGTCAAGCCGGTGTCGAGCGAGCGCAGCGCCTTCTGCAGCGACTCCTTGAATGTCCGCCCCACAGCCATGGCTTCGCCGACGCTTTTCATCGAGGTGGTGAGCGTGGTGTCGGCGCCTTGAAAGCGTTCGAAGGCGAAGCGCGGAATTTTCACGACGACGTAATCGATCGTCGGCTCGAAGCTCGCCGGCATCGCGCCGCCAGTGATGTCGTTGGCGATTTCGTCAAGCGTGTAGCCGATCGCGCACTTGGCCGCGACCTTGGCGATCGGGAAGCCCGTCGCTTTCGAGGCCAAAGCCGAACTCCTCGATACGCGCGGGTTCATCTCAATGACGACCATGCGCCCGTCGCGCGGGTTCACGGCGAATTGCACGTTCGAGCCGCCGGTCTCGACTCCGATCTCGCGCAGCACCGCAATGCTGGCATTGCGCATGATCTGATATTCGCGGTCGGTCAGCGTCAGCGCTGGCGCCACCGTGATGCTATCGCCGGTATGGACGCCCATCGGATCGATGTTTTCGATCGAGCAGATGATGATGCAGTTGTCCGCCTTGTCGCGGACGACTTCCATCTCGAACTCTTTCCAGCCGATGATCGATTCCTCGACGAGCACTTCGGTGATCGGCGAGGCGGCTAGCCCGCGTTCGACGATCTCCTTGAACTCTTCGAGATTGTAGGCGACGCCGCCGCCCAGACCGCCCAGAGTGAGCGACGGGCGGATGATAGAGGGAAGTTGCACGTGGTCGAGTGCGGCTAGCGCATCGTCCATCGTGTTGCAGAGTCGCGAGCGTGGGCTTTCTAATCCTATTTTATCCATCGCATCGCGAAATTTCATCCGGTGCTCGGCCTTCTCGATCACCTCAGCATTGGCGCCGATCATCTCGACGCCGTATTTCTTCAGCACGCCGGTGCGGTCCAAAGTCAGCGCGCAATTGAGCGCCGTTTGTCCGCCCATGGTCGGCAGCAGTGCATCGGGCTTTTCGAGCGCGATGATTTTTTCGACCATCTCCGGCGTGATCGGTTCGATATAGGTCGCGTCGGCCAGATCAGGATCGGTCATGATCGTGGCTGGGTTCGAGTTGACCAGGATGACGCGGTAGCCCTCGGCCTTCAGCGCCTTCACCGCCTGCACGCCCGAATAGTCGAACTCGCACGCCTGACCGATAATGATCGGCCCGGCCCCAATGATCAGGATCGAGTTGATATCTGTACGTTTCGGCATGCGTCTCCGCCCGCGTTCACGCGGCCAAGAATCGATCCATTCATCGGATCGCGCGTGCTTACGGCCCGCGGGCCCCACACGCAAGGGCTGGGCTGGGCAGAGTGGGCGCCTGGGCGGACTTGCCGCTGTTGGAGGCGGGCTCTAGGAGACGCATCCATGGCCGCCACTGAAACAGCGCCGTTTGCGACGGAAGTTCTCGACGCTTGTCCGCTGTGCGGCAGCACGGATTTGGCGCCGTGGGCGGCCGCGCCCGACTTCTGGATGCGCCGCGCCGAGCACGTTTTCCGCTACGCCCGCTGCCGCGCGTGCGATCTTTTGTTCCAGCAAGAGCGCCCGACCGAGGCGACAGCCGGCTTCTTCTACGAGGGCGATTACAGTCCATATCGGCGCGGCAAGAAAAAGAAGCACCCGGGGCGCGTCTTCCGCAAACTCGCGACCCGTATCGGCGAGCGGATTTCCGGCGAGAAGGACGCCGCGCGCGCCGTCGATCAGCGCCGCGCTGCGAAACTGACGGCGCCGGGCGCCAGCGTGCTCGATTTTGGCTGTGGCGGCGGGCGCTTGCTCGATGGGCTGAAGGCGCGCTTTGGCGTGCGCACGGTGGGCATGGATTTCAACGCCTCGCTGTTCGAGCGCTTGCGTGAGCGTGGACACGAAGCTTTTGAGGCGTCCGATGCGGGTTGGGCGCAAGTGGGCGATAACAGCTTTGATCTCGTGGTGATGAACCACGTGCTGGAGCATGTGTACCATCCGCGCGCGGTGCTGGCGCAGGTGCGGCGCGTGATGAAGCCAGACGGCGTGCTAGATATCGCCGTGCCCAATCCCGACGGCTATTCGGCGCGCGCTTATGGCGCCCATTGGTACAGCCTCGATAGCCCGCGCCACGTTATGCTGTTTAGCCCGCAAGTGGCTGAGACGCTGCTGCGAGAGACGGGCTTTACGGACATCGAGGTCGTGGGCGAGCCTGTGTTGCGCGACGCTGTGTTGAGCAAAGCGCGTGCTGACGGCGTGGAGGCGACGCCCGTCAGCGAAGCCGATGTTTGGCTGCCGATCGAGACAGCGCAAACCGTGCGCCGCGAAGCGGCCAAGGGCGCGTTCGACCGCTTCCACATCTTCGCCCGTAAAGGCTAGCGCGCTAGCGCTTCCAGTGTCGTTAGCCAGCGATCGGCGATCGTCGGCAGCGTCCAATCGGCCGCCAGTATGGCTTTGCCGCGCGCGACACGCCGCGTCGCCTCGGTTGTATCACTCAGCATCAGCCGCAAACCGCGCTCCCAATCGTTGAGTACGATCGCGTCCGCGAACGCTTCGTACGCCGGAATCGAATCCGCCACGACCGGCAGATCGTGCAGCAACGCCGTCGCCACGCGATTGTTGGTCTTGCAGCGCGTAAACGGATTGTCGCCGATGGGAATGAGGCAAAGTGCGTGCAGGCGCATGGCGCGCGAGAATGTCGTCCGCCGCCAGCGCAGATAGTGCGTGGGGATGCGCCAGTCTTTGACAGTCTGCCGATACTTCTCCGCGCTGTTGCTGATGATCGTGAGCTGGGCGGGCGTCTCGGCGTCGAGCGCTTCCAGCATCAGGTAAATGCGCTGCAAATCGAGCATGCCGCCGCTGGCATAGTCCGAGCCGTGATTGCCGAACCAAACCAAGCGCCGGCGTTTGCTGTCGAGCTTTTGCCGGAGCAGGGCGAGATTGAGTTCGGCGCCGATGTCGCCGAACTTGTCGCTCAAGTCCGGTTCGTATGGCTGCTCAGCGGCGTCGCCGATAACAGTAACGCCGCGCACATCAGGACACGCGTCGCGGATCACCTTGGCCAGCGTTTCCGTCGACGCCGTCACCAAGTCAGCGGCGGCGACGGCGCGCTTCAGCGTCTCGGCGCGCGCTTGCCATTCAGGGTCCTGGCCAGCGAACGAGAAGTGGTTGTCGCAAAGATCGAGCACGATGCGTGTGCCGTGTTCATCGCGCAGCGCCCGCGCCGTGCTCACGCTCGCTGCATCGTATCGCTTCGACAGCACCAGCACTTTCGGTGCAACGCCCGGCGCATAAAGCCCGCATGACACGCCGCGGCGGCTCAGTTCAGCGATGATCTGGGCGCAGCGGAGGCGATAGCTCGCGACGGTTTCACTGGCTTTGTGCGGCCACCACGCGAAATCCACCCGCTCGCTCCTCAATAGCGCGCGGTCTTAGCCGTCGCCCAGACCGTCAGCAAGACGCGCACGTCTCGGCGCTCAAGCCGGAGACAGCGCCTCAGTGGGGGCCGTTTTGTGCGGCTGAAGCAACACAACCACCAAGAGCCCGAGCGCCACCGCCGCGAAGCCGCCGATGCCGACGATGCCGTTCCACGGGAACGGCGCGCCGCCAACCATCAACACCGTCAATCCGCCCAGCGCGTTGAAGGTGCCGTGGAAGATGCCCGCGGCCCAGACCGACTTTCCGCGATCGCGAATGAGCGTCATGATCGGCGACAACAGGATGCAGAACACAGTGAAGAGGCCAACGCCGAGCAGGCGATCGTCGGGATAGTTGTGGCCGAAGAGATAGATCATCGGCGCGTGCCAAACGCCCCAGATCGCGCCGGTCGCCAGCGAGTAGCGCCAGAAACCCGCGCCGCGCCACAGGTCGTAGAGATAGCCGCGCCAGCCGAGCTCCTCGCTGAAGGTCAAGATCACGGTGTTGACCAGCGCGCCCAAGACAAGCGACTGCACCAGAACGATGACGGTGAGATACGGCATGTTGCGCAATTGATCGGCGGCTTCTGGCGAAAACGCCTGTGTAGCGGCGATCAAGCCGGCGCCAGGATCGGCGTAATTGTGCTGAGACAGCGCAATGGTGAGCGCCACCGCTCCGGCTGAGAGCAAGACCGGGACGAGCCAGGCCAGCAGCCACCACCAATTGGGCTTGAAGCGCAAACCGAGCGCCGCGCTCCGGCGGCCTTTCTCGAATGCAAAGGCGCAGATGACGGCGGCGATCGACGGACCGAACATTGAAAGCGCCAGCACATAAACGCCGATTTGCAGGTTCTCATGCAGCCCCGCGGCCCAGCCGCCAGCGACGATCGCCCAAGTCACGGCGAAAGAAATGACCAGGAAGATTGCCGACTTTGTTGCGGTAGACATCACGCACCCCCGTTTTGATTGTCGTCATTCGATCGTGCTTCGATTTTCACGCCCCTGGCGCGCAGCGCTTCGCGCAGCAGGAATTCGATCTCTGCATTCACGCTGCGCAATTCAGCGTTCGCCAGACGCGCGACCGCGTCGTGCAATGCAGGATCGAGCCTGAGCGCGAAGGCTTTGCGGTCAGTTGGCATCGGACCTTACTGATAGAGTGAGCCTGCATTGACGACCGGCTGCGCGTCGCGGTCGCCGCAAAGCACAACCAGCAGGTTCGACACCATGGTCGCCCGGCGTTCGTCGTCGAGTTGCACCACGTCGCGCTCGGAGAGCTGTTGCAGAGCATGCTCGACCATCTCGACCGCGCCTTGCACGATGAAACGTCGCGCCGCGAGAACGGCTTCCGCTTGTTGGCGGCGCAGCATGGCGCTGGCGATTTCGGGTGCGTAGGCGAGGTGGCTGAGTTTGGTTTCGTCGACCACGACGCCCGCGACCACGACGCGCTCCTGCAGCTTCTCGCGCAGCAGCGCCGAGACCTGGTCGGCATCGCCGCGCAATGTCGGCTCTTCGTGCTCGGCGTGATCGTAGGAGAAGTGCGAGGCGATCTCGCGCACGGCGGTTTCGATCTGGATGTCGACGAAGGTCTGATAATCATCGACGTCGAACAACGCTTGGCCGGTATCGGTAACGCGCCACACGACGACGGCGGCGATCTCGATCGGGTTGCCGCGCTTGTCGTTCACCTTGAGCTTTTCGCCGGTGACGTTGCGCACGCGCAGGCTGATCTTCTTGCGCGTATACCAAGGCAGCACCCAGCGCAGGCCGGGCGTGCGGTCGGTGCCTTTATAGTTGCCGAACAGCGTGATCGCGGCCGCCTCATTGGGCTGCAGCGAGTAGAAGCCGATCAGCTGGGCGGTGAAGACGAGCGACAGGACCAGAACGGCGATGCCGTGGAGGGCGTTTTCCTCGCGAATGAGTTCGATGACGCTCCAGATCATCAGCCCCAAGACGAGGAGGGTCAGCAACAGCATCAGCCCTCCGCCGGAGGTGCTGGCTTTGCGTTCTTGTGTGCGATTTAGCGCTGCTGCGGTCATGACATACCCTCTCATGCCATCAAAGTGATATCATCATAATAGCAAAAGTTCCCGCCGCGCAAGCCAAATCGGCGCGTTTACCAGGTTCTCCAATCGGAAATTAAGCGCCTTCCCGTAAGGGTGGTCGGCTCTAAGGGTCCGATTTTGAGGCGGAAAATGGTTACCCGAACGTGGATGAACAGGCTCGGGAAGCGAAGCTTCCAGCGCGATCAAGGCGGCAACGTCGCCATGATGTGGGCGCTGATGGGCGCTGTCCTTGTTGGCCTCATCGGGATCACGGTCGACTTCACCCGCGCTCAGGCGCTTCGCAATCAAATGCAAAACGCCGCGGACGGCGCGGCCCTTGTGGCTGAGCGCAGCTCCAATCGTCCGATCGCAGAGCGCACCGCCGCTGCGCGCGCTTTCTTCGACGCCGAAATGGGAGGCGCCGCGCCGGCCAACGTCACCTTCAACGTCGTCCAGCTTCAAACAGGCGGCCACCAAGTGTCCGCCACCATGCCGATGCCGCTCAGCTTGGCCCGCATCATCCGCCCCGAAGACTGGGACATCGCGGTTGAAGCCGTGGCCGAGGCCAACGCCAGCCCGCCGATCGAAGTCGCGCTTGTGCTCGACAATACCGGTTCGATGGCCAACGACATGAACGCACTGCGCAGTGCTGCGTCGCAGCTCGCCTCTGACTTGCTTTCACTCGATGGCGACACCGTGCAAGTCGCGCTGGTGCCGTTCGTCGCGCAAGTGAACATTGGCAATGGCGCCACGCAAATGGCGTGGATGGACACGACCGGCGTTGCGCCGATGAACGGCGAACTGCTCGAAGATCGCATGATCGGTCGTGTTGCGCGCAATACGACCTCGTCGAGCGCACAGTTTACCGGCTCCGATTGCAGCGCGCTGAGCACGCTTCCTTACTTCGACAATACGTCCACCGGCACGAATGAGGGCTATCCGGGCCCGTACCGCGTCGAGTGGCGGCGGAGTGGAAACCGCTGCTACGCTTTCACACCGTCGGACGGCATCAACTATTTCACGCTCTTCAACCTGATCTCGAACGAGACCTGGAAAGGCTGCGTCGAAGCGCGCCCGGAGCCGTTCGACATCAACGACGCCGCGCCAACGATCGGCGATCCGCGCACGCTGTTCGTGCCATTTTTCTGGCTCGATACCGGCGGCACTGCCGGGCAGGGCAACTCCAACACATCGAGCGCAGTGAATTATCGCAACAACAACAATTCTTATATCGACGACACGCCCGGCGACTTGCGCTACGCGCGTGCTAATAACGTCAATGCCGCGGGCGCCGCCGCGAACGCCAACATCTTCACGGTGACGATGAGCTCGGACGACGACAATACGGTCACCGCCCAACAACTGCGCGAAGCGCGCTTCTTCAACGTCTTCAAGTATCGCGGCTCTTCAGCCTCACTCGACATCACTCCGGCGGATACGCGCGGCCCAAACCGCGGTTGCCCGACACCGATCGTGCCGCTGACGTCGAATGAGGGCGTCATCCAAACCAATATCGCCGCGATGCGCGATTGGATGGGCGGCGGCACCAATCAGGCTGAAGGCCTGGCTTGGGGCTGGCGCGTGCTTTCGCCGACGGCGCCGTTCACGGAAGGCGAAGCCTTCAACGCGCAGCGCGATAACGTGCGCAAAGTGATCGTGCTGATGTCCGACGGTGAAAACACCAATGTCGGCACCGATGCAGTGATGGCGACCGATTATTCGGCCTACAACTACATGGGCTTTTGGCGTGATTACGCGAGCGGAAATGCGCTCACTCAACTCTTGTTCGGGGTCCTGCACGGCATCCTGCCGCCTGGCATTGTCCGTCGAAATATCGACTCGTCGAACGAGTACGTCGACTACGTCGATGATCGTCAGCGCGCTCTTTGCGAAGCGATCAAGGATGCGGGCATCGAGATCTATGTCGTGCGCTTCCGGAACGGCAATGAAGACCTGATGCGTGATTGCGCGTCTGGCGACGACCACTTCTTCAACGCCAACAATGCCGCTGAACTGTCGCAAGCCTTCGACGCGATCGGCACCGGCATCGGCTCGCTGCGTCTGACTCACTGATAGGGACGAGGGATTGGGGACGAGGGACTAGAAGGCGCTCGTCCCTAGTCCCTCATCTCTAGTCCCTCAGAATCTCGTTCCTCTCGTCCAGCAGCACGACGCTGGGCGCGTAGTTGCGGGCTTCTTCGGCGGGCATTTGGCAATAGGCGATGACGATGATCGGGTCGCCGAGTTGCGCCAGCCGTGCAGCCGCGCCGTTAATGCCGAAGGTTTTGGAGCCGCGCGGTGCTTCGATGGCGTAGGTCGTAAAGCGTGCGCCATTGTTGATGTTCAGCACATCGACTTGCTCATGCGGCAAGATGTTTGCGCGCTCCATCAAGTCCGCATCGATCGAGATCGAGCCTTCATAGTGCAAGTCGCATTGCGTCACGCGCGCGCGATGCAACTTGCCCTTCAGCAGTGTGACGATCATTCAGCCGGCGCCTGGAACTGCACGACGAGACGAGCCGGCGATCCAACAGCGCTCGATCCATCGCTGCGGGTCGGGTTGGCGCGATAGGACGACGAGGCGGCCAGCGCAGCCCGACCGAAGCCCAGCCCCGCTGGCGATTCACTGGCGACGCTGCAGCTGACAGAAAGGTTGGCCAACACGGAACAGCTCAGCTCAACACGCCCGCCCAACCCATCGCGCAGCGCCCGATCAGGATAGAGATCGCTGATCCGGCGCGCGGACGGACGTTGGGCCCACGATACTGTTGCAGCACGCGCTGGCGTTGGCGGCCGCGTTGACACAGGTGCGGTCGTGGTCGGCGCCGGATTGAGCGGCACTGGGCTTACGCTTGGCACGGTCGATGGCGCTGAGGCGCCAGGCGATAGCGAAACCGGACCGC
>QBMO01000091.1:0-342 GCA_003242075.1 Alphaproteobacteria bacterium | reverse complement strand
GTGTTGGTTCGCGCGCCGCCGGTTCGCGTGTCGCGACTTCGGGACGACGCGGCGTGGGATCGATCGCTTCGTCGAGCGAGAGCGGATCGGGCGCGCCATCCGGCTCGGCGCTCATCGGCGCATCGGCGTTGGGATCGCTCGGCGCTGCGAGCTGCTCTTCTTGCGAGCCGCCGACATCTTGCATGCCGCCGCCAAAATAGAGCCCGCCGGCAAGCGCTGCGCCGCCGAGCAGGGCGACGAGGATAAACGCCCGCAGCGCTCCGCCTTCGCGGCGCGGCGGTTCGCGCAGATCGGCGCGATCGTAAGAGCGCTCCGGCGGCGGTGGCGGACGGCGCTGTGGTT
>QBMO01000090.1:9551-12008 GCA_003242075.1 Alphaproteobacteria bacterium | reverse complement strand
ATGTCTATCAGCCGACCGCCGCTGGCGGCGCCGGCGCTGGCGCGACGCCGGATATGCAAGCGGTCGTGAACGCCGAAATGCGGATGATCGGCTCAGGCGCGGTGGTGCGCAGCGCGATCGACGCCGTGGGCTTGATGACGCTCTATCCCGATATCGCGCGAGCGCCGGAATCGGATGCGCGAAAATTGGCGGCGGCTGAGCGCGCGTTTGCAGAGCATCTGACTGTCGAGACCGCGCCACAGACGCCTTCGATTGGGCTTTCGTTCGAACACCGCAATCCAGAGGTCGCCGCGCTGGCGCTGAATGCGCTGGTGGATGGCTATCTCGAGCATCGACGCGATGTGCTCGTCGGCGGTGAGTTCGAAGCGCTGACCGAGGAAACGACAGACGCCAGTACGCGCGCCGCAACCGCAAGCGCTGCGCTGTCGGCGTTTTTGACCGAGAACCAGATCGGCGACTTCGAGAGCGAACTGGCGGCGCTGGCGGCGCGGGCGGGCGACATAGAAACACAATTGTTGGATGCGCAAGCGCGGAGGCGCGAAGCCGAAGCCCGAGGCGGCGCGCTGAGGGCGCGTTACGAGTCTGAGCCGGAGCAGATCGAGCTTTATTCGGAAAGCGACGCGCGGCGTGAACTGGTCGATGCGCAGATGGAGCGCGAACGCTTGCTGTCGCGCTATCAAGAGGATGCGATGCCGGTCCGCGAAGTCGATCGGCGGATTTCGCAGCTTCAGCAATTTCTAGCCGGCGGCGATCCGCCGAGCATTACGCGTCGCGGGCCGAACCCGGTGCGCCAGGATGTTGCAACGCAGCTTTATGCGGTGGAGGCTGAAGCGCGTGCGCAACGTGGCCGCGAGACGGCGCTGACGCAGCAACGCGACGAAGTGCGCGCGCGTCTCCGCGCGATGCAGGTGCTTGAACCACGTTTCCGCGCCCTGCTGCGCGAACGCAGCATTGTCGAAACCAATGCCACCGCGATCGCCACGCGGGCCGAGGATGCGCGTACGCGCAGTCAGATGCTGGGGCGCGCCACCGACAACATCAGCCCGCTCGAGCGCGCCGCCGTGCCGACGCAAGGCAAGAGTTTGCGCTGGCCGATCATGATCGTGACGCTGCTGATCGCGTTTATCGTGGCGGTGGCGGCCGGCTTGTCTCGCGGGTTGCTGCGGCGCTCATTCCCGACGCCGTCAAGTGCGGCGCGCGCGTTGAACACGCCGGTGTTGGCGGTGATGCCGCGCCAAGCGCAACCGAAGCCGCCGAAACCAGTGAAACCGCCGAAGCCAGCAAAGGGCAAGCCTGAGCTCGTGGTCGTGGAGGGCGGCGCATGAGCAAGCCGAATTTCTCCGTCGAGGGCATTCTCGATGCGCTGGCGATGCAGCCGGGTCGTGGCGAGGGCCGCGCGATTATGTTCGTCTCCGGTCGGCGCGGAACCGGCGTGACGACGCTGGCGCATGCGGTGACGCAAGCCGCGGGTGCGCGCGCGATCTATGCGATCGATCTCGACCTGAAGCGCAACGCGCTGGCGCGGACGCTTGCAGGCGGCACGCGGCTGGGCCCGCGCCAGGACGGCCGCATTGCTGGGCAGACGTTTTACAGCGTGCGCGGCGCGCATGGCGTGCTGATGCAAGAGACCAAACCTGCGTTTTGGTATCACCAAGTCGCCGGGACGCGTGTGTTTGCCGGCGTGTTTGACGCGAAAGCGTTGCCGCAAGGCGGGCGTGTCGTGGTGTCTTCGGCGCCGCATTATTGGGATGCTGTGCGGCTGAGCGGTGCGATGGCGGTGGTGGATGCGCCGTCGCTCGATCGCAGTCAGATTGCGCTGCGCGTCGCACGCAACATGGATGGCGTGGTGTTGGTCGTCGGCGGTGAGCAGGGCGATGCACCAGCGGCGACGGCTGCGAAAGATGCGCTGACGGCGGCGGGCGCCAATGTGATGGGTCTCGTCTATGCTGGCGCGAGCGCCCCAGTGATGGCGATCGACCGGCTGTTGCGTCAGGCCGGCTGACGCGCGAGCGCTTCGCCGTAGAAGCGCTGTTCCATGAACCAGAACACTTTGCCGGCGCCGCGCGCGGCGCGGTCCAGCAACATGAGCGCGCGCGGCGTCGAGCCGGCAATCACAATCGCGCTGGCGGCGGCGTAGGTGACGGTCTGCGCAGCGCCGATCGCCATGTGGCGCGCGAGTGCGACGTAGTTGTGCGCGGCCCAGGCAAGTTCACAGGGTCCTTGGCCGTAGGCGAACGCGCGCTTCAGTCCATGCGCAAAGCGCGTGCGCTCGGGGCCGAGATGTTCGATCACCCAAGCGTCGGCGGCCCAAGCGAACGACGCGCCCGCTTCGGCCCATGAGGCGAACAGCTTGTCGTCTTCGCCGCCGGTTTGATTGGCGCGGACGTCGAAGGGCGCCTCTTCCTCGAACATGGCGCGCGGCTGCAACGAGTTGCCGATACCGTATGCGCGCGGGCT
>QBMO01000090.1:7608-9541 GCA_003242075.1 Alphaproteobacteria bacterium | reverse complement strand
GCGCCGCTGGCGGCCGGACCCTGGCGCGAGTACAGCGTTTCGTAGAAGCTCATGTGGTCGTCGTCGGATTGTGCGCGGGCGCGCACCGGACCGAACACGCTTTGCGCGCCGGTTTGCTGGCGCACAGCGATCAACGCTGCGAGCCAGTGCGGCGGCGCTTCCTCGTCGTCGTCGAGCCAAGCGACCAGCTTTCCGCTCGCGAGCTTGAGTGCGGCGTTGCGGGCGTGTGCGACGCCTGGCTTAGGCTCGTGCGCCCATCGGAACGGGATCGCGGTTTCTTCCGCAAATTGTTGGAAAACAGAGAGCGCTGAACCTTCCGGCGAGTTGTCGATCGCCACGATCTCGAATTGCGTGACCCCGATCTGCCCCGCAACGCTGCGCGCGGCGCGCAGGAACGACGCTGGGCGGCGGAAAGTCGGGATGATGACGGATACGATCATGGCAGCCTCCGTTCGAGAGCAGCGGTGACAGGCAGCACGGTGAAACCAAGCGCGTGAGCTTGCTTCAACAGCGCGTCGAGGTCTTGACTGCGTGTGCCCCATGGCGAGGGCGCGTCGGCAATGTCGTGCGTGAAGGCGATCAGCCAGCCTTTGCGCTTGGCGGCGCGTTTCAGGGCGCCGTTCACGCGCGTTTGCCATTTGTAACCGAACAGCGCGTGCGCGCGCAGCTGGGTGAGATCGACGCGCCCTACATTGACGCCCGGCAGCACGCCGCGTGCGCTATAGAAGCGCGGTGGCAGGCCTTTCTTCAACGCGTAGGTCGTTTCACCATAGGGGTAGGCCAAGCTGCGCGCCGGCTCGCGCGCGCCCATTTCGTTGAGCGTGTCGCGGTTCTTGGCGAAGCTTCGCAACGACTCGAACGTCGGCCGCCGCGCGCAATCTGCGTGCTCGAACGTGTGGCAGCCGATCTCGTGGCCGGCGTCGAGCAGGCGGGTGATGTCGCGCTGGTTGAAGTTGCGGCCGCAGGGGCCGTCCGTGTCGGCCATGCCGGCGGCGGCGTAGAACGTGCCGCGCGCGCCGTGCGCTTCGAGGATGCGCGCCCCGGCTTCACCCGCGCTAACCGGGAAGTCGTCGAAGCAGATTGAGAGCAGCGGTTGTTCGAATTTGAGCGTAGCTGGACGCGCGGCGCGCCATTGTGTGGCGCGACGGCGGACCTTGCTCAGCGCATCGCGCGGCGGCGTGTAAGCAAAGACACTCATGCGAGGTGCTCGGCGTAGTGAGCGGCGCGATAGAGTTTGAGCGCGGCGCGACGAAGTGGCATGGGCGCTGCGCCCAGCGGATCGCGCGCGAGCCAGGCACACGCTTCCGCCAGCTGCGGACGCAGCGGCGTAAGCTGCAGTGCGCGGGCAGCGCCATGGGCGGCAAAGCGCTTGGCGGCGCGCGGATGCTTGGCGGCGAGTCGTGCAAAGTTTGGCCCTGCTTCGGCGCTTTTGCGCAGCAGCGTTGCGGCAGTGTCGAGCCCAGCGTGGGTGGCCGGATTGTCGACGTGCAGAATTTCCGTGTCGCGCGCGGCTGTGAGCGCCCAATCGGTGTCTTCGAAGCCCCAGCCTGTGAAGCCGGCGTCGAACGGGTGCGCGTCGAGGAAGGCGCGGCGGACGAGCAGGTTTGCGGATGCTGTCGATTGCGCCGGCGCAAGCTCGCGTTCTTCCAAGCTGCGGCAGTCGGAGGCGGCGAAGAGGTTGTGATGAAGCGCCGTGTCGCGCGTGCGTTGAGCGTGGCGGAGGGATAGGCCGCCGAATGCGACGTCCGGCTGCTGGCAGCGCGTAACCGCGAGCCAGTGCAGCAGGAAGGTCGGACGATCCGGCAGCATGTCGGCGTCGAGGAAAAGCACGTACTGGCCGCGCGCTTCGGCGATCAGGCGGTTACGCGCGGCGGCGCGGCCCTCATTGCGCTCGCGCACGATGATGCGGACGGGTGCGTTCAGTGCGCTCGCT
>QBMO01000090.1:6102-7548 GCA_003242075.1 Alphaproteobacteria bacterium | reverse complement strand
CCGCGGAGCCATCGTCCAGCAAAACGAATTCCACGCCCGCGGGCGCGTTGGCCATGCGCGCGAGCATCGCTGACGGGTCGTCGCGATGAAACGGCGTCAGAACGCTAAGCTGCGGCGCTGCGATTGGCGGGCCGAACGTGATGATTCGCTCACGCGACATGGGACGGCTCCTGTGCACGCGGTGCGCGTTTGGCGATGAGGTGGGTGAGGCGCGCGCGCATGCCGAAGACGTCGAGTGCGATGCACGCCGCGCCGTAAGTGAGCGCCCCGAGGCTCGCTTTCGCGATGAGCGCGGCTATGCCGGTTATTGGAGGCAAGCAGAGGACAGCGGCGGCCATCATCGCGGTCGCAGTAGCGATGCGCGCGAGTTGGCCGAGAGGGAATGGAAGCGCGAAAAGCCGGCGCCCGAACGCGCCGAGCAGAATGCTGCCGCAGACTGCGCCTGTAGCGCCGGCGATGGCTGCCCCTGCCGCGCCCATTGGCGCGGCGAGCATCAGCGTGAGTGCGATCTGGACGACGCCCGGCGCGATCATAAGGAGCGCACGCTGGCCGGTGCGGCGCGTGAGTTGGAACGCCTCCGACAAATAGTAGAGATTGAAGCCGGCAAAGACGCCGCCGAGCGCGAGCCACGGCATCGCGGCGGCGGCAGTGGCGCTCAGGGCTTCGCCGACGAGCAGAGCCGCGAGCGGTTGGCTGACGAGCGCCAGGCCAACTGCGGCGGGCAGAGCGAGTGCGGCAAGCAGCGTGAAGGCCTTTGCAGCAACTTCGCGTGCGGCTTCTGTGCCGCGATCTTCGAATGCTGCGAGCAGGAGCGGTGCAAAGGCGGCGCCTGTGCCGATGAAGACGAGATCGAGCGGTCGCGCGAGGCCGAAGGCGGCGGCGTAGGCGCCGAGTTCGGCGACGCCGGCTTGGTGCGCGAGGATGAAGCGGGCGATGGTTTGGACGCCGAGATCGAGCGCGAGCGCTAGCGCCAGCGGTGCGCCGTAAGACGCATAAGTGGTGGCGCGGTTGAGTGATGGCGCGCCGCCTTTGGCGCGGGCGATGAGGCGCGGCGCGTCGATCAGCGCGATGATGGCGCCGGCGAGCAGCAGGCCCGCGAACGGCGCGGCGGCGCCGAGGTCGAAGCGCGTCAGCAGCGCAACGCTCGCTGCAAAGCCGACGGCGAGATAGGCCGTCTCGAGCGCGGCGTAGCGGCCGATGTCGAAGGCGGCGCGCTCGCTCTCGCGGGTGATGCGGGTGAGGAAGCGGAAGACAGCGGCGCCGGCGGCAAACGCAGAAAGTGCGGCCACGTCTTCGCGGACGCCGACGAAAGCTAGCAAGGCGCCGGTCGCGACGAGGACGATGGCGCCAAGTGCAAAAGCAAGCGCGATCAGGGTGGCGAAGTGGTCGGCGAGGCGTTTTTCGGCGCGGGCGGCGGAGAAGAAGCGGAAAGCGGCTGCTTCAGCC
>QBMO01000090.1:0-6092 GCA_003242075.1 Alphaproteobacteria bacterium | reverse complement strand
CTTCAGCCCAGGTGAAGAGCAGCGTGTGCGCCAGCATGGAAGCCGAGAGCGCCAGCGCATAGCGACCGAATTCCTCGGGGCTCATCAGGCGCGTAAATGCGGCGATCGCGCCAAGCCCGACGAGCGCTTGGGCGATCTGCAATGGCGCGAGGCTGAGGGCGCGCGTCAGCTTCACCGCGTCGCCTTATCGTCGCCCAGAAGCACCGGCGCGCTGCGCACGAGAATTTGCAGATCGAGCCAGAGCGAGGCGCGTGAGACGTATTCGAGATCGAGCTTAAGGCGACGACGCACCGCAGCAGGAGTTTCAACCGGGCCGCGCGAGCCATTGATCTGCGCCCAACCAGTGATGCCGGGCTTCACGCGATGGCGGTGCGCGTATTCGGCGACGATGTTTTGCAGATCGCGCTCGGCCGCCTTCATGCCGACGGCGTGCGGACGTGGGCCGACCAGGCTCATCTCACCGCGCAGCACGTTATAAAGCTGGGGCAGTTCGTCGAGGCTGGTGCGGCGCAGCAACGCGCCGAGGCGGGTGACGCGCGGATCGTTGACGACGACTTGGCTCAACGGCGCGTCGGGCGCATGGCGCATGGTGCGGAATTTGAGCACGGTGATGATGCGATTGTTGAAGCCGTGGCGGCGCTGGCGGTAGAGCGCGGGGCCTTTGCTATCGAGCTTGATCGCGGCGGCGATCAGCAGCATGGGCAGCGCAAACACGATGGCGAGACCAGCGCCGATGATCACATCTTGCGCGCGCTTGACCATGGCGCGGCGGTGGTTGCGCGGACGACCGGAGACGCAGGCGACGGCGTGGCCGGTGAGGCGATCGACGCGGGCGCCACGAACGTTTAGCGTTTCGTAGTCGAGCAGCAGATCGACGCGGTTCGGCGCGACGCGCAGGCGCTCGATGATGTGCTTGACGCGGCCCTCCGCTTTTTGCGTCACGGTGATGACGATGCGATCGACGTGCGGGAGATCCTCCCAGGCCAGGAGCGCATCGATGTTGCCGCCGACCGGCGTGTCGCCGATGCGGTAGGGCGAGCGCGAGAGCCGGTCATCGACAATGGCGAGCACGCGCGCTTCGCCGGTCTTGGCGGCGCGCTTGGCCATGCGCTCGGCGGCCTCGGTGGCGCCGACGAGAACGATGGTTTCCGAGAACATGCCCGCGCGGTGCGCGGCGCGGATCCAGACCGCGAGCGCTGCGTGAATGCCGGCAAGGATGATCGCCGTCACTGGGATGATGGCGCAGAGTGCCGCGGCGGAGCGGGCGTCGGGCGCCAGCAGGGCGCTTGCGCCGAGCGCAAGGATGACGCCCAACGCCAAGCCGCCAATGCCGCGCTCGGCTTTGATGCGGGCCGGGCTGACGCGGTAGGCTTCGGTCAACCAAAGGCCAACCTTCAGTCCTCCAGCGGTCAGCAGGAAACCAAGGGCCGCGCTGATCGAAAGGTCGGCGATGCCGAAGCCCGCGCCCCAAAGCGCGGCCAATTGCGCCGTCACCACGACCGCAAGCCAGTCGATCGCCTGGATCAGACGGATTGGGGCGGTCGGATCGATATGGACGCCGCGCGTGCCGGTCTTTGGAAACGCGAAAGCGGCGCGCGCGTCGTTTGCCGGGGTGATTTCGGCATCGGCTTCGACCAGGTAGGGCTCTTCGGCGGATGGCGTCCAAAGGCGCTCGTCGTCACCGTTTACCAAAAGGCCGAAGAGGCCGAACTGGCCGGCGAGGGCCGCCATGGCCTGGGCTTCAGCGTGGATTGTGGAGGAAGGGGCCGCTGGGACCGGCGCCGCCTGCTCCAATTCGGCGCCGACGAGCTGCAATGCAGGCTTCGACATGGAAAATTCGCCCCTCGCACTAAGTTCTTGAGGCGGGCTCGCGCAAAGCCCGCGCCAGTTAACCAGTGCGGTCCCGAGAGAATGCGCCCTTGCGGGGGTTGCCTCGGTAAGGCTAAGCGAGGGCCCTGCCGGAGACGTGGCCGAGTGGCTTAAGGCGGCGCCTTGCTAAGGCGTTGTACTCTAACCGGGTACCCAGGGTTCGAATCCCTGCGTCTCCGCCAGGTTATTCATGAAGCCCTAGCGACCATCGGCGGGGCTGACGGGCCGGGGCCTTGAGGTTAAGCAGGCTCTAAGAGGCCAAGCTCAATGACCACCAGAACAGAATCCGCGCCGGCAGGCGGCGCCTACGAAACCGACGTCATTATTATTGGCGCGGGGCCGGTGGGGTTGTTCGCGGTGTTCGAGCTGGGGCTGCTCGACCTGAAGGCGCATCTGGTGGACGTGCTCGACCGGCCGGGTGGCCAGTGCGCCGAGCTTTATCCCGAGAAGCCGATTTACGACATTCCAGCGCTGCCGGTGGTGACAGGCCAGGAGTTGACCGACCGGCTGATGGAGCAGATCGCGCCCTTCGCGCCGACGTTTCACCTGGCGCAGATGGCCGAAGAGCTGGAGCGCCTGCCGGACGGCCGTTTCAGGTTAAAGACCGAACTGGGCACCACGATCACGGCGCCGGTGTTGGCGATCGCGGCGGGCGGCGGCTCGTTCGTGCCGCGCAAGCCGAAGATCGAAGGGCTCGAACAATTCGAGGGCAAGTCGCTGCACTATGCCGTGCGGCGGATGGATCGCTTCCGTGACCGTGACTTGGTGATCGCTGGCGGCGGCGATAGCGCGCTCGATTGGGTGCTGAACCTGCAACCGATCGCGAAGTCGGTGACGCTCATCCATCGCCGCGATGACTTCCGCGCTGCGCCGCACTCGGTGGCGAAGATGCGTGCACTGGTGGCGGAAGGCAAAGTGCGGTTGGAGATCGCTGAGTTGAAGAGCCTCGTCGGCGCCAATGGGCAGCTGACGGCGATCGGGTGCTCGACAAAGGAAAAGGGCGCCTACGAACTGCCGTGCAACGAGCTGCTTGCATTCTATGGCCTGACGATGAAACTTGGGCCGATCGCCAATTTCGGACTGAACCTCAACGAGAATCTGATCCCGGTCGACACGGAGAAGTTCGAAACCAGCGAGCCCGGGATTTTCGCCATCGGCGACATCAACACTTATCCGGGCAAGCTGAAGCTCATTCTCTGCGGGTTCCATGAGGGTGCGTTGATGGCGCAAGCGGCGTTTAGAATCGCGCGGCCGGGCGAGCGGCTGGTGTTCCTCTACACGACGTCTTCGACTGATCTGCAAAAGAAGCTCGGCGTCTCCGGCTAGTTCGTTTGCGATCAGCGACGCGTGCGACCCATGGACCCCAGCGCGTGACACCGTATAAGTGGCGAAAACTGGGGAACGCCATGATCTTACGCCATTTGCTCGCCGCTGCTGTGATCGCTGTTGGCGCGTGCGCCACGTCGGCCACGCCGACCGTCGATAACTCCGCTTTCGCTGGACCGCCTCTGTCAGCTGAGTCCTATCTCGCGCACGTGCGCACGCTTGCATCGGATGAGTTCGAGGGCCGCGCGCCGGGCGGCAATGGCGAAAGGCTGACCGTCGAATATCTCGAGCGCATGTTCGCCGCTGCTGGTCTTGAGCCGGGCGTGCGTTTGCCGAACGGGCAACGCTCGTGGCGGCAAGAGGCCGAGTTGAGTGCTGCGACCCTGCTCAACGAACCAGTGCTGACGATCGCGGGCGCCGATGGCGCGCGGCCGTATGTATACGGACAAGACTTCACAGCGTGGACGCGGCGTTTGGAAGAGAACGTCGATATCTCCAACGCGGAATTGGTGTTCGTGGGTTACGGCATCGTGGCGCCGGAGGCGGGTTGGAACGATTACGAAGGCATCGACATGCGCGGCAGGATCGCCGTCATTCTCGTCAACGATCCTGACTTCGACACTGGCGATGATCGCGGTTTCGGTGGCCGCGCTATGACGTATTACGGGCGCTGGACCTACAAATTCGAGGAAGCCGGACGTCAAGGCGCAGCGGGCGCCATCATCGTGCACCAAACGGCGCCCGCTTCCTATCCGTGGGCCGTGATTGGCAGCCGGGTGAGCGGGCCGCGCTTTGACATCGTGCGCGCTGATCGCGGCGCGTCACGCGCGGGCTTCGAAGGCTGGATGCAGGAAGGCCTGGCGCGCGACACGTTCACGCGCGCGGGGCTGGATTTCGACCAGTTGCGACAACGTGCGCAAACGCAAGGCTTCCGTCCTGTGCGGTTGGGATCGCTGACAGGTTCGATCGCGCTGCAAACCCGCCTTGAGACCACGCGGACGTCGAACGTGGTTGGCGTGTTGCCTGGGACGACGCGTCCGGACGAGACGATCCTCTATTCAGCGCACTGGGATCATTTGGGCCGTTGCTCGCCAATCGATGGCGACGACATTTGCAACGGCGCGCTCGACAATGCGACGGGAACGGCCGCACTGATCGAACTGGCGCGTCGCTACTCTGCGGCTGGTCGCGCTGAGCGTTCGGTGGCGTTCATCGCGTTGACGGCGGAAGAGCAAGGCCTGCTCGGCGCGCTCTACTATCAGCAACACCCCGTCTTCGAGCCGCGCAACACGGTTGCCGCGATCAACATGGATGGCATCAATCACATGGGGCCGACGCGCGACATTGAGGTCGTCGGCTTCGGCAAGAGCGAGATGGACGATCTGATCGTGCGCGCGGCTGAAGCGCGTGGCCGTAGGGTCGAGCCGGACTCATCGCCGGAGGCGGGTTACTTCTATCGCTCCGACCATTTGCATTTCGCGCAGCTGGGCATTCCAGTGCTCTACACCTCGAACGGCATCGACATGCTGCAAGGCGGACGCGAGCGGGGTCAGGCGCTGAACGCTGCTTATGTCGCCAACGACTATCATAAGCCGTCTGACGAAGTGACGGACGCCTGGGACGTCTCCGGCGGCATTCAGGATTTGGAATTGTTGTACGATGTCGGGCGCGGCCTCGCCGATAGCGATAGCTGGCCGCAATGGCGCGCGAATGCGGAATTCCGCGCCGCGCGCGAAGCGTCCGGCCGGTGACGATGAAACTCTACGGCAGCTCCAATAGCGGCAATTGCTTGAAGCCGCGTTGGGTGGCGCAGCGACTGGGGCTGCCGTTCGAGTGGGTGGAGATCGACACGTTCGCGGGCCAAACTCGCACGCCGGACTTCTTGGCGCTGAACCCTGCCGGCCAAGTGCCGGTGGCGGTGCTGAGCGACGGGCGCCTGCTCGCGCAATCGAACGCGATCATGCTGCACTTGGCGGAAGGCACCGACCTCATCCCGCGCGATGCGTATGATCGCGCCAAGATGTTCGAGTGGTTGTTCTGGGAGCAGTACAGTCACGAGCCGGCGATTGCGGTGCGCATCGCCCGGCTTCATTTTATGAAGACGCCAGAGGATCAGCTCGATCCAAACTTGCTGACCAAAGGTCACGCGGCGCTCGCGCGGCTGGAGCTTCAGCTTACGGCCACGCAATATTTGGTCGGCGAGGCGCTTACGCTCGCCGATATCGCGCTCTACGCCTACACCCGCAATGCGCCCAAGGGCGGATTCGATCTTGGCCCTTATCCGTCTGTTAAGGCGTGGGTTTCGTGGATCGCTCGCGAACTGCGCGACGCTGATATTTTGGGCGCCTGAGCACAGGGGAACTGCCGCGCTCTAGCCGCATTGGCTTGCCAGGGGTTAGGTTGCCGCCGCAAGGCATTGAGGGCGCATGGAAATCTACGGCGAGTCCTGGCCTGTTCTCGCGACGACGTTCGGCCTGTTTTTACTGGTCGGCTTCTTGGCACAATTGATCGATGGCGCGGTGGGCATGGCTTACGGCGTCATTTCGTCGAGTGTGCTGTTGGCGTTCGGCGTGCCGCCGGCGCAAGTGTCGGCGACCATCCATGCGGCCGAGTGCTTCACCACCGGCGCGTCCGGCGCTTCACACTTGGTTCACCGTAACGTCGATTGGAAATTGTTCTGGCGCCTGGCGCCAGCAGGCGTCGTCGGCGGCGTGCTCGGCGCTTATCTGCTGACGGGTTTCGATCCGACATTCATCAAGGCCGTGGTTGTCGCTTATCTCGGCGTGCTTGGGCTCTTCATGTTGACGCGGGCGATGCGCGGGCCGCGCGAAGAACCGCCGCATCTGAAATATGTCGTGCCAGTCGGTGTTGTTGGCGGCTTTCTCGATGCGAGCGGT
>QBMO01000008.1:46952-48896 GCA_003242075.1 Alphaproteobacteria bacterium | reverse complement strand
CGCACAGCCGAGATCAAAAAGAAGAGTGCGGCGCCCGCGAGCAGGCCGACATCGATCCAGGTCGCGTCCACCGCCCGCGTTTCAGCCGCGCCTTGCGCCGCCGCGATCTCGGCATCAAGCGTATCCACGCCGACAGCCGGCGCAGTAACGCCCGTCAGCACGCCAGCAGCCGCCACCGCGCCCAGGACGCAGAGCAGCACCAAGGCCAGCAACACCAGAATGGATGGCCAACGCAGAATGAACGTCATAGGGGTCCCCTGCCCGCCGCTCCCCCGAGCGACCGGTGGGAAACTATACGCACTCGTTGCACAACGCCAATGGGGGCTAGAAAACGATTTGATTCCAGACTCTTCTGTCAGGGGAATGGGAGGCGAGAATGAAGCCGATGATGTGGATGGGACAGGTCAGCGGCTGGCTGGCTGTGGCGATGGCGGCGCTGTTTGCCGTAAACGCCTATTTCCAGTTCGCGACCGGGGTCGCGGCATGGGCCTTTATCGGCGCTGCCGTGCTGCTGGCGCTCGGCGGCTTTCGCACGCTGCGCCGCATGTCGGGCGGCTTGCGCCTGCTCAGTGGCGCTTGGGGCTTTGCGGCAGGATTGCTGATCGTGCCGCTGGCGACTTACGCGGAAGGCGCGGCATTTGACACGGGCGGCGGCGTGCAAGCAGCCGTCGCGCTTATTGGCCTCGCGCTCACCGTGCTCCACAAAGAGAAATAGTTATCCACACCGATGCGCGCGCGAAACGCGAACAGGTTCGTGTTTCACGCATTGGATTCTGCGGGCGGGTAATCAGGAGATTGCCCAATGCAAGTGACGAAGCTGGGTCGCCGCCAAGGTCTCGTTCCTATCGGCTCGTTTTTTGAAGCGCTCGCGCGCGATATGCGCGACGCAAATGCGATCGAAGCAAAGCGCCAAGCGACGCTCGATCAAGAAGATCACGATCTCGAAATGCTCTATCGGCGCCAATCGGCGGCGCGCGCGGCTTAGAGATCGAGCAGCATACGCTCGGGATCTTCCAGGCCTTCCTTCACGCGCACGAGGAACGTGACGGCTTCTTTGCCGTCAACGATGCGGTGATCGTAGGAGAGCGCCAGATACATCATCGGACGGACGACAACTTGTTTGTCGACCACGACTGGGCGCTCCTGGATTTTGTGCATACCGAGTATGCCGGATTGCGGCGCATTGAGGATCGGCGTGGACATGAGCGAACCATAAACGCCGCCATTGGAGATCGTGAACGTCGCGCCCTGCAGCTCTTCGAGCTTCAAATGCCCGTCGCGGGCCTTCAGGCCGAGTTCGCCAATTTCCTTTTCGATCTCGGCCATCGATTTGAGATCGGCTTCGTGCACCACCGGCACGACCAAGCCGCGATCGGTGCCGACGGCGATGCCGATGTCGTAGAAATTCTTGTAGATGATGTCGTCGCCATCGATCTCGGCGTTGACGTTCGGGATTTCCTTCAGCGCCGCGATACACGCCTTCACGAAGAAGGACATGAAGCCGAGCTTCACGCCGTGCTTGCGCTCGAACGTGTCCTTGTACTTGTTGCGCGCCGCCATGATGGCCGACATGTCGGCCTCATTGAACGTCGTCAACATCGCGGCGGTGTTCTGCGCTTCCTTCAAACGGCGCGCGACGGTTTTGCGCAAACGCGTCATCGGCACGCGCTCTTCGCGATCGCCGACAGCGCGGGCGACAAGTGGTTGCGCAGGCGCTGGCGCTGCAGGCGTTTGCGTTGGTTGAGCGCTGCGGCCTTCGATGATGGCGAGCGCATCGGATTTGGTCAGGCGGCCATCCTTGCCGGAGCCGGTCATGCCGGAAACATCGACGCCGCTTTCAGACGCGATGCGCTGCACCGATGGCGGCGCTTGCTTGGCGGCGCCATTGCTGGCGGCCGGTTGTGGCGCGGGCTTCGGCGCTTCGGCTTTCGGCGCGGGCGCAGC
>QBMO01000008.1:36385-46942 GCA_003242075.1 Alphaproteobacteria bacterium | reverse complement strand
GCGCAGCTTCGGCCTTTGGCGCAGCGGCGGCGGGCTGGGCCCCTGCTCCGCCCATGCGGCCGAGAATGGCGCCGATCGTCACCGTCACGCCTTCAGCAGCGACGATCTCGCTCAACACGCCAGCTTCCGGCGCGGAGACTTCGACCGAGACTTTATCCGTCTCAAGCTCAACCAACGTCTCGTCCTTGCGAACAGTGTCGCCGGCCTTCTTCATCCACTTGGCGACGGTCGCTTCGCTGACGCTCTCGCCCAAGGTCGGCACTACAATATCGGTCATCTCAATTCACTTCGTTGCTGGTGGCGCGTCATGACTGGGCAATACGGGTGACTCGGTTTTTGTCCAAAACACGCCGTCATTGCCATTGTTCTTCTGTACGAGCCGCGTGCGTTTCGGATCGAGCCCCCGGATCAGGCGCGCATTAACGGCGATCTTCTCCGCGTCGTCAGTTCCGACGTGGGTCATGTGGGTGGCGCATCCGCAAGTGCGGCAATGATGAAACTCCAACATGTGGTCACCCCACATGTAGGTGAATGTGTCAGGCTTTCCAGCGAAGCTGACATCGCGTTGCGGATAATAAGCCCACAGGCCGCCATAGAGGCGGCACTTCGAGCAGTTGCAATCCATCACCCATTCGGGCTCTTCAACCTCGAAGCGGACGGCGCCGCAATGGCAGGAGGCGCTGACCTTGCTCATCCGAGCGCGCTCTCAAGCAGCGCTTCGAGTTCCTTCAAGTGTCGCGACATCTGCCCCGCGGCGGTCGATGCACTGGCTGGGCGCCCCGCATAGCGCGCACGTTTGGCCGTCACGTTCATCTTCTCAAGCGTCAGTTCGATCCACGGATCGACGAAGCTCCAGCCGCCCATATTCTTGGGCTCTTCTTGACACCAGACGAGTTCAGCATTCGGAAAGCGCGCCAGTTCGTGCATGATCGACTTCATCGGCCACGGATAGAATTGTTCGAGCCGCAGCAGATAAATGTCATCGAGACCGCGCTTCTCGCGCTCGTCGAGCAAGTCATAATAGACCTTGCCCGAGCACACGACGACGCGGCGGATTTCGCTATCGCCTTTGAGTTTCGTCGTGGTGTTGCCGTTGTTGAGCTGAGCATCATCCCAGAGCACACGGTGGAAAGACGAGCCTTCGGCCATCTCTTCCAGCGTCGAGACGCACTTCTTGTGACGCAGCAGCGATTTCGGCGTGAACACGATCAATGGCTTGCGGAAGTCACGGTGTTGTTGACGGCGCAGCGCGTGGAAGTAGTTCGCCGGCGTCGTGCAATTGACCACTTGCATGTTGTCTTCGGCGCATTGCTGCAAGAAGCGCTCTAGGCGCGCCGAGCTATGCTCCGGCCCCTGCCCTTCGTAGCCGTGCGGCAGGAGCATCACCAGGCCGGACATGCGCAGCCATTTGCGTTCGCCCGACGAGATGAACTGATCGATCACCACCTGCGCGCCGTTCACGAAGTCGCCGAACTGCGCTTCCCAAAGCGTCAGCGTTTTCGGATCGGCCAGCGTGTAACCATATTCGAAGCCGAGCACTGCTTCTTCCGACAACAGCGAGTCGATCACTTCGTAGTGCGCCTGACCGGCGCGAATATGATTGAGCGGCGTGTAGCGGTTCTCGTTGGTCTGATCGACGAAGTGCGAGTGACGCTGGCTGAACGTGCCGCGGCAGGAATCCTGACCGCTCAGACGCACGTTGAAACCTTCATCGAGCAACGTCGCGAACGCCAAGTGCTCAGCCAGCGCCCAATCGATACCGGCGCCCTCATCGATCGCCTTGCGGCGCGCTTCGACGACGCGTTGCACCGTCTTGTGCATGTCGAAGTCGCGCGGGATTTCAGTGATGCGGCGGCCGATGTCGCGCAGCTTTGCAAGCGGCGCTTCAGTTTTGCCGCGGCGTTCGTCATCCGTCGGCAACTGAAAGCCGGACCAATCGCCATCGAGCCAGTCGGCTTTATTGACGCGAAACGCCTTGCCGGCATCGAACTCGACATCGAGGAAGGCGTTGAACTCGTTCTGCCATTCGTCAAGCTCGGCCTGGGTGACGAGGCCTTCCTTGATGAGGCGTTCGCTGTAGATTTGCAGCGTCGTCTGCTGATCCTTGACCTTCCGATACATGATCGGCTGCGTCATCGTCGGATCGTCGCCCTCGTTGTGGCCGTAGCGACGATAGCAGAACATGTCGATGACGACGTCTTTGCCGAAGAGCTGGCGATATTCCGTGCCGACCTTTGCGGCGAACACGACAGCTTCCGGATCGTCGCCGTTCACGTGGAAGATCGGCGCCTGCACCATGAGCGCAACGTCGGACGGATAAGGCGACGAGCGCGAATAGTGCGGCGCTGTCGTGAAGCCGATCTGGTTGTTGATGATGAAGTGCATCGTGCCGCCGGTGCGATAACCGCGCAGACCGGACAGCGCGAAGCACTCAGCCACCACGCCCTGCCCCGCGAACGCGGCGTCGCCATGGATCAGCAGCGGCATCACGCGAGCGCGCAATTCGTGCAGCGCTTCGCCTTCTTCCGTCCACGTCGCGCGTTTGGCTTGCTTGGCGCGCGCTTTGCCGAGCACGACGGGGTTTACGATTTCAAGGTGAGACGGATTTGCCGTGAGAGAGAGGTGAACGTTGTTGCCGTCAAAGCTGCGATCGCTCGAGGCGCCCAAGTGATACTTCACATCGCCCGAGCCCAGCACGTCATCCGGCGTCGCCGAACCGCCCTGAAACTCATGGAAAATCGCTTGGTACGGCTTGCCCATCACGGCGGCGAGGACATTCAGGCGGCCGCGGTGCGCCATGCCAAGAATGATTTCGCGCACGCCGAGCGCGCCGCCGCGCTTGATGATTTGTTCGAGCGCGGGAAGCATGGCTTCGCCGCCATCGAGGCCGAAGCGCTTGGTGCCTGGATGGCGCTTGTGCACGAACTTTTCGAAGCTCTCGCCTTCGAGCAGCTTCTTCAGAATTGAGCGCTTGCCTTCCGACGTGAACGCGATGGTCTTGTCCGGACCTTCGATGCGCTCCTGCAGCCAGCTCTTCTCGGCTGGGTCGGTGATGTGCATGAACTCGACAGCAAAGGTGCCGCAATAGGTCCGCTTCAGGATCGCCAGCATCTCGTTGACGGTGGCGGTCTGCAGACCGAGCACGCCGTCAATGAAGATAGGCCGATCGAGATCGTTGGGGCCAAAGCCGTGGCTTGCGGGATCGAGCTCCGGCGCTGGCGGCCGCGCTTCGATGCTGAGCGGATCGAGATTGGCGGCGAGATGG
Organism: Alphaproteobacteria bacterium; assembly: GCA_003242075.1. Classification (GTDB taxonomy): domain Bacteria; phylum Pseudomonadota; class Alphaproteobacteria; order Caulobacterales; family Aquidulcibacteraceae; genus Vitreimonas. The sequence continues at coordinate 43,677 of QBMO01000008.1, read as the reverse complement.
CCGCGCGTGCGATAGGCGCGGATCATCATCAAAGCACGAACGCTATCGCGCGCGGCGAGTTGAACATCTTGCGTCGATGCGCCCGGCAAACGCGCGGCGACCTTGCGCTCGATGCGCTCGCTCAGGCCGCCCCAATTGCCGTCCATGAGCTTGGTGGTCTCGGTCGTCTGCGGCTGCGCCAGTTCGGGGCGATACCAGGACGGACCGCGCACCGCTTGGCGCACTGCTTCGGGATCATCGCGCAGCTGTTGAAAGAAGGTGCGCCAGGACTGATCGACCGAAGCTGGATCGTCGAGAAAGCGCTCGTGCATCTCCTCAACGAACGTCGCATTGGCGCCGTAGAGAAAGCTGGTCTCCAGCAGGGCTACATTGGGCAAGCTGCGCGCGCCGTCCGCCATGGACCACTGACCTCTCGGAAATCACGGGAATCCGCTTGGAAAATATAGGCACGGACCCGGAACGGCGCCCCTTCTAAAGTGCGTCGCCTAAGGATTGAAGGGCTGCATTGGCGCAGGGCTGTTATCGGCTGCGGAACGCTCAGCCCTTCAGCAGCTCACTCATCGTCCGCCCGAGCGCGGCGGGGTGCGGCGCGACAGCGATGCCGGCGGCTTCCATGGCGGCGATCTTGGACTCAGCGTCGCCCTTGCCGCCGGCGATGATGGCGCCGGCGTGGCCCATGCGGCGGCCTGGAGGCGCGGTGCGGCCGGCGATGAAGCCGACCGTCGGTTTCCAGCGGCCCTTCTTCTTTTCATCGGCCAGGAACTGCGCGGCGTCTTCTTCAGCGCTGCCGCCGATTTCGCCGATCATGATAATGGCTTGGGTCTCGACGTCGGCGAGGAAGAGTTCGAGCATGTCGATGAACTCGGTGCCCTTCACCGGATCGCCGCCAATGCCGACAGCCGTGGTCTGGCCAAGTCCCTCGTTCGTCGTTTGGAACACAGCTTCGTAGGTCAGCGTGCCGGAGCGCGAGAGCACGCCGATCTTGCCCTTCGAGAAGATCTGGCCCGGCATGATGCCGATTTTACATTCGTTCGGCGTCAACACGCCCGGGCAGTTCGGACCGATCAGGCGCGACTTCGAGGTTTCGAGCTTCGCCTTCACGCGCACCATATCGAGCACCGGAATGCCTTCGGTGATGCAGATGATGAGCGGGATTTCAGCGTCGATCGCTTCTTCGATGGCGGCGGCAGCACCTGGCGGCGGCACGTAGATCACGGTCGCGTCGGCGCCGGCTTTGTCCTTCGCTTCAGCGACGGTGTTGAACACCGGCAAGCCGAGATGCGTTTGACCGCCCTTCCCCGGCGAGACGCCGCCCGTCATCTTGGTGCCATAGGCGATGGCCTGCTCGGAATGGAAGGTGCCGTTCTTGCCGGTAAAACCCTGGCAAATGACGCGCGTCGAAGCGTTGACGAGAATGGACAAACCGGTCCCCTGACCCTGGAAAGCTGGAATTCGGACGCGTCGTAACCCAGGCCGCATGGCTTGCAAACCCTTGACGAAGTTCCAAAGCCAAGGCCAATTTCGGCCCACGCCTAGGTTGCGATCAGCCGCGCCTGCGTTGTGGGGGGAAACATGCTGAAACAGTTCTTTGCGCTGGCTGCGCTGGTGTGCCTTGCCGCGTGCGCGACGTCTTCGCCACAAACGTATTCCGGGGACTTTCAACGTCCGCCGGAGAACTCGCGTGTCGTGGTTATGACGCCGAACGTCCAGCTCGCCATCCTGACGGCGGCCGGCCTGCCTGAGCCGCGCGAGGAATGGTCCCTTTCTGGGCGCGACAATCTCGCCGCCAGCATCGCTGGCTATGTTCAAGGCGAGGGCCATGCGCCCAGCGCTCTTGATCCGAGCACCGCGATGGAAGGCCGCGTCGGCCAGATCATCCGTTTGCACGACGCCGTGGGCGGTTCGCTCATGATGCGCGCGGCCCTACCGACGCAGCGCGACCGGTTTGAGTGGACGCTTGGCGAAGGCGTCCGCTCGCTGGGCGAGGCTCACAATGCCGATTATGCCCTGTTTGTGGGCGCAAACGGCACTTACGCGAGCGCTGGGCGCGTGGCGGCAGCGGTTGGTCTCGCCATCCTCGGCGTGGGCGTCCCGCTCGGCAATCAAGTTGCGTACGCCTCGATCGTCGATCTCCGCACCGGGCAAGTGATCTGGTTCAACGTCGCAATTGCAGCGCCGAACCAAGACATGCGCGATCCGGAAGGCGCGCAAGCGTTGATCACCACACTGATGCGTGACGCGCCGCTGTGAAGTCTTTGCTGACAGCAACAGCGATGGCGCTCGTGCTCGCCGCGAGCGCGGCTGCACAAGACGTCGCCTCTGACACGCCAGCAGACGCCGTAACGCAAGCCCAGGAGACCGAAGCGCTCGCCCCCACGGAACCAACCCCTCCTCCACCCCCTCCCGCGCCGTCGCGCGCGCGACCGGACGTCAGCAGTGACGAAGGCGGCTTGTGGGGCATGTCAGATCGGGCCGAAATGGATGCGCGCGCGTCTGGTCAGCTGGAACGCGATCCTGCGCTCAACGCCTATCTGCGCGATGTCGCCTGCCGCGTCGCAGCGACCTACTGCGGCGACATTCGCCTCTATGTGATGAACCGGCCGTACTTCAACGCATCCATGGCGCCGAACGGCTACATGGAAGTGTGGTCGGGTTTGTTGCTGCGCGCTGAAGACGAGGCGCAACTGGCGTTCGTGCTGGGGCACGAGACCGTCCACTATGCCGAACAGCATTCGCTTGAGCAGCAGCGGATCATGCGCGGGCGCGCCAATGCCGCGATGGTATTTTCTCTCCTCGCGTCAGCCGCGGGCGTCGGCGTCGTTGGCGATATCGTCTATCTCGGGACGATTGCTTCTTTCTTCGGCTTCTCGCGTGAGAACGAAAGTGAAGCCGATATGCTGGGATTCGAACACGCGCGCGTCGCCGGCTACGACACACAGGCCGGTCATACGCTTTGGACGCACTTGATCGCGGAGACGCAAGCATCAGACAATCCCGATGTGCGGCGCATGGAAACACGCGCCAGCATCTTCCGCACCCACCCGCTCTCCGCCGATCGCGTCGAGGCACTGCAGGAGCGCGCGCAAAGTGCAAGCGGCGGCGAAACGCACCGGGAGCGTTATCGCGCCGCGATCCGCCCATTCCTGGACGATTGGTTGCGCGCTGATCTTCGCCGGCGAGATTATGGACAAACGGCGATCGTCCTAGATCGCCTTGCCGCCCATGGCGAGGACGTCGGCGTCGTTGAATATTATCGCGGCGAGATCAATCGCATCCGCCGCGGCGAAGGCGACCGCGAGCGCGCCGTCCAGCACTACGCCAACGCCATCACGCATCCGGACGCTCCGGCCGCGGCGTGGCGAGAACTCGGCGAATACGCGGCGCGAGACAGCCGCAATGAAGAAGCCGTCGCGTACTTCAGCGCCTATCTGGAGCGCGCACCCAACGCTGGCGACCGCGCTTTGGTGGAAGCACGCGTTGCACAATTATCGGGAGGGGGACAATGAATATCACTCGACGCGGCCTCGTCGCCGCAGGCGCCAGCGGCGCACTTCTGAGCGGCTGCGTGGCCGCGAAGCTCGTGCAACCCGGCGCGTATCGCGTAGCGGGCGCCTATTCGATCCAGGTCACGCAGGCTTGGTCCGACGTGACGCCGCTCGTCCGGCAGGAAGAGGGCGTGCGCTTGCTCACGCGTGATGGCCCGGCGCTCAACCAATTGTTCGCCGCCGCGATCGCGCCAGGCGGCGCGCTCGCATTCCTTGCCGATCGCGACACCCCTCGCCCGCGCTATCGCGCCGATATGGGCGACACTGAAGTGGTCGAGTTCGTCATCGATAGCACCGCCGCGTGGGGTTATCAGGATCCGGAGTCCACCAACCTGCGCCCGCAAAGCTTTGCCGGCTCGCAAGGCGTGCGGTTCGATCTGACGGCGCGTACGCAGCCGGGTCTAGAGATTGCAGGCTCGGGCCTCGTCGCCCGCGCGGACGATAAGCTGCACGTGCTGCTCTTCCTTGCGCCGAACGAGCACTATTACGGCGCTTACGCGCAAGAGATCGAAGCGATCATGGCGAGCGCCACGCCGGCCTAGCCCTGCCCCATCCAGAAGGCGTTGAGCTTGTTGCCGTCGGGATCGCGGAAATAGCCGGCGTAGAAGCCTGGCCAGCGCTCGCCGGCCGGGCCTTCGCATTTGGCGCCGAGCGAGATGGCGAGGTTGTAGATTTCGTCGACCTGCGCCGGGTCCTTGCATTCAAGAGCGACCATGACGCCGTTGCCGACGGAGGCCGGATTGCCGTCGAACGGCTTGGTGAGGCCGATGCCGGCGCCGCCTCCAGGCGCGCCCCAAGCGATGAAGTTCTCGTTCTCCATCATGCGCGATACGCCGAGAGCTGCGGAGAGCTTGTCGTAGAACGCAGCGCCGCGTTCGAGATCGTTTGTGCCGAGTGTGACGTAGCCGATCATGATGTCTTTCTCCTATCGACGCCGCCGCAAATAGAGCCCGCCGGAGAGCAGGACTGTCAACGACACTGCGATCATGACCAACAGAATTGATGACCCCAGCCCCGAGGGCATCGACTCACTCTCGAAAACTCCGGCGATCAACGCAAACGCCCACAGCGCCCCGATGCCGACAAACGCCAAGAGCGCAGCGGCCTTCCCCACACGCGGCGAAAACCAGCGGCCGACAAGCCAAGGGGCGATCACGGCGAAGAGCCAGAAGCCGAAAAACGCTAAAGCGTAGAACGCGAGAATTGCCATGCTAGGATTGAATTGCGAGAGGTGGCATCACCCCTTAACAGCCTTCACGATCTTCCGCGCCGCATCTTCCAAATCATCCGCGCTGATCACGTTCAGGCCGCTTTCGTTGATGATCTTTTTGCCGAGTTCGACGTTGGTGCCTTCGAGGCGGACGACGAGCGGGACGCTGAGGCCCACTTCTTTCACGGCGCCGATTACGCCTTCGGCGATGACGTCGCACTTCATGATGCCGCCGAAAATGTTGACGAGGATGCCTTTCACTTTCGGGTCGGCGGTGATGATCTTGAACGCCGCCGTCACCTTCTCCTTGGACGCGCCGCCGCCAACATCGAGGAAGTTCGCGGGCTCGGCGCCGAAGAGTTTGATGATGTCCATCGTCGCCATGGCGAGGCCGGCGCCGTTGACCATGCAGCCGATATCGCCATCGAGCGCGATGTAAGCGAGATCGTATTTCGAGGCTTCGATCTCTTTTTCGTCTTCTTCGCCGAGATCGCGTAGCTCAGCCCATTCCGGATGACGGAAACCGGCATTGGTGTCGAAGCTCACTTTTGCGTCGGCGCAGACGAGCTTTTGATCTTCCGTGACGATCAACGGATTCACTTCGAGCATCGACATGTCGCTCTTCACGAACGCGTCGTAGATTTTCGCGCAGATTTCGGCGCACTGGACGGCGAGATCGCCGCTAATGCCGAGGGCTGCAGCGACCTTGGCGGTGTCGGCGCTGGTCGGGCCGGTCAGCGGGTGGATGACGACGGTAGTGATTTTTTCCGGCGTGTCGTGCGCGACTTCTTCGATGTTCATGCCGCCGGCTTCCGAAGCGACGAACGCCACCTTGCCGGACTCGCGATCGACCAAAGCGGAGAGATAAAACTCCTTGGCGATCTTCATGCCTTCTTCGATGTAGATGCGATTGACGACGCGGCCGGCTTCGCCGGTCTGCAGCGTCACCAAAGTGTGGCCGAGCATTTGTTGCGCGAAGAGGCCCACATCTTCCGGCTTGAAGGCGATGCGCACGCCGCCCTTCTCGCCCGCTTCGGCTTCCTTGAATTTGCCCTTGCCACGGCCGCCAGCGTGGATCTGGCTCTTCACCGCCCAAACCGTGCCGCCAAGCTTGGCGGCGGCGTCGACAGCTTCTTCAGCCGTGAACGCGGGGTAGCCGCGCGGCACCGGGACGCCGAAGCTCTTCAGGACAGCTTTGCCTTGGTATTCGTGGATGTTCATGAGGCCCTCAAATCAGAGGGCCGTCTTACAGGCCAGCCGCCCGCGCCGCCAAGCCCGCGAGCGCGCAAACCGCCAAGACCAGCAGCAAATTTGCCTTGAATCGGATCAGCGCGACGCCCGCCGCCACGGCAAGCGCCACCATCCACCAATAGGCCGAGGCGATGTCCGGCAGTGCGGTGGGGCCAAAGGTGATCTGGCGGGCGAAGAGCGCGTGAGCGGCGAAGAAGAGCGCGAGCTTGGCGATGACGCCAAGTACGGCGGCAGTGATGGCGGCGAGCGCACCAGCCGCGCGCGGATTGCGTTGCAATTTTTCGGCGAATGGCGCGCCGGCGAAAATCCACACGAAGCTCGGCGCAAACGTGCACCAAAGCGCGATCGCCGCGCCCGCAAACGCGAACATCAGGCCGCCGCTCGACCAGCCGGCGAGAAAGCCGACGAACTCGTTGACGAGAATAAGCGGGCCGGGCGTGGTTTCGGCGAGACCGAGGCCGTCGATCATTTGCTCCGGCGTCAGCCAACCGCGCGCGGCGGCTTCGGTAGTGAGGTACGCGAGCAAAGCATAAGCGCCGCCGAAGGTGACGCAGGCGAGGATCGAGAAGAGTAGCGCGATCTGGAAGAGCACGTGGTCCGTGCCAAGCGTGAGCGCGATGATGGCGGGCGGTGCGAGCCAGAGGATGAGCCAGAGAAAGGCTTGCGCCAGCGCGCCGGACGCTTTCGGCGCCGCTTGGCTTTCCGCCGCGCCCTGCCCTGCTTTGGCGCCGACCAATGTCGGTGCGACGAGGCCAAACGCTGCAGCGGCCAAAATGACCAATGGAAAGGGCGCGCCGAATACCAGGGCGAAGAAAGTCACGATGGCAATGACGAGCGCGGTTGATGTCTTCAGCGCGCGTTTACCCACTTTCAGCAAGGCTTCGGCCACCAAAGCAACGACCGCGCATTTGATGCCGTCGAACGCAGCCGCGACGAGCGGGACTTCGCCGTAGTTCACGTAGAGCCAGCTCAGCCCCAGCACGATCAACGCGCCCGGCAACACGAACATCCAGCCCGCGATCAGCGCGCCGGCCCAACCGCGCAAACGCCAGCCGATGTAAGTCGCGAGTTGCTGCGCTTCGGGACCGGGGAGCAGCATGCAGAACGCCAGCATGTGCTGAAAGCGCGCGTCATCGATCCATTTGCGCTCATCGACGAAGACGCGGTGCATCAGCGCGATCTGGCCGGCGGGCCCTCCAAAACCGAGGCAGCCGACTTTCAGAGATTCGCGAAATAAAAGCGATAGAGATGGACTTGTTGTCATGGCCGCACCCAAGCGTCAGCAC
>QBMO01000008.1:19173-36375 GCA_003242075.1 Alphaproteobacteria bacterium | reverse complement strand
ATGCTTGGGCGAGGCGCCTGAACGGGAGATCGCGCGTCCCGTTCCGGGTTCGCTAGCGCGGATTGTTGACAGCCGCAATCGTGGCGGCATCGCTTTGGGCCTTATCTTCGTCGCCATAAACGATCTCACCTGCCGCGACCGAGGTGCCGATTTGCGGGGCGAACTCTTCCTTGTCGACGGCCTGTTCGCGCGTGTTGCGCCGCCAGAACATTGCCGCGCACACGAACGTCGCCGCCGCGCCAGAGAACCAGAACATGCCGGGGACATCGAACCAATCGACCAACGGCCCCATCACCAGCGGCCCGATCACCGAACCGGCCGCCCAAACGAACAGCAAGCCCGCCGCCGATTGCGCGAGTTTGCCCGGCTCGGCGCGATCAGCCATGTGCGCGACGGCGATGCCGTAAAACGACAGCGCGCCCGCGCCCCACAAGAAGAACAACAAGACTGCGCCCCAGTTCGAGAGTTGGCCACTCCAGAGCGCAAGCGCGAACGAAGCCGTCGCCGCAAGCGCAGCAAGCGCGGCAATCACAAGCCGGCGATCGACGCGGTCTGAGAGACGTCCCGCCGGCCATTGCAACAATAGCGATCCGACGAACGCGGCGGAGTAGAACTCCGAGGCGGCGCCCGCGCCGTAGTGTTCTGCCGCATAAAGCGGCGCGAGCGCCAGCACGCCGCCATTCACCAGCCCTGCCCCGAAGCTGCCGATGACGGCGGCGGGCGCGGTGGCGAATTGTTCGACCAAAGCGAGCGGCTGAGCCTTCGGCGGATCGGGCTGCTCAGCGGCGGTGAAGCAGATCGGCACCATGGAGAGTGCCGCAAGTGCTGCTGCGATCATCCACGGCTCGGCGGAGGCCGGCGCGTAGGAGAACGCGAGGAACGGCCCGAACGCCAGCGCGCCCTTGGTGAGCACCATATAGACGCTCATCACCTCGCCGCGCACGCGCGCGCCGATCGAGTAACTCATCCAGCTTTCGACGGCGGCGAACATGAGTGCGACGGCGATCCCCGCCCCCATCCGCGCCAAGCCCCACGACCAGACATCTGTGGTGAAATGCAACGCCAGCGTCGCCACCGAAAAGATCGCAGCGCAGGCGGCGTAAACGCGGATGTGCCCGACGCGCGCCAGCAGCATGGTGGCGATCATCGCGCCCATCATGAAGCCGGCAGAGTAGGATGCCGCGACCAGACCGAGCGCGGTGCGCGAATGGCCGTCTTCGGTGAACGCCAGCGGAATGCGCACGCCAAGCAATCCGCCTGCGAGTTGCAGGATCGTAACGGCGGCGATGAGCGCGGCGACGTTGCGAAGCAGGTTGGTCATGGAGCGCATGCTGCTTACGCCCGTTTCGCGCGCGGGCAAATCTGCAAATCCGGGCGGCTGTCAGCCGAAGAACATCTCGAACATGAAGCGGCCGGGAATGAAGGTGAACAGCCCGGCAATGACGAGGCCGCCGAAGAAGAGCCCGCTCATGCTGCGGCGGTGCCGTTCGACGTTGCGGTTGCGGATCGCATAGATCGCCATCGGCAGCGCGATGACGGTCCAGCCACTCAGGAGGTGGATCAACGAAAACAGGTCGCCGTTGAGGCCGGTGATGAAAAACGAGCTGATCGCCGTCACGCTCATGGCGGCGACCCAAGTCCAGCCCAGCGCCTTGTGCAATCCCCTGCCCTTGGGGCGAAGCATCAGCACGGTTCCGATGGCGAGGGCAGCCAAGGCGGCGGCAATATGGAGCTGCAGCACCGGGCTGATCTGACCCCACAATTCCCAACGCGGCGCGTGCAGCGACATGCCTTCCGCGGCGCGCATGATTTGTGGGCTGAACGGCAGCAGAGCCGCCGCCAAAACGACCAGCCCGAGACTGGCGCCAACCCTGCGGGCCCAGGGGTTTTGCGGCTGCGTCGTCATGCGTGCGTTCTCCGGCTTCGATTGCTAGAGACCTGACGCAGACGGAGCCCACGTGCAGCCGAACCTACGTGAACCCACTGAGACAAAGCGCCAATCGCCCGGGCGAGCGGTTGGCGCTTCGCCAATGGCGGACGGTTACGGCTCGGATCAGCGATCCTGGCTGCGCAATCTCGCGGTCGCGGCGATCGTCGGCGTCTTCCTGGCGCTCGTCGGCGCCCTCGGCACCGACCGCGTCGACGTGGTGACGCGCCTTCTGTTCTGGGTGCCCATCATGTTGGGCGGCAGCGTGATCGGCCATTTCCTGACCATGCTGGTGGCGCGCATTCCGCGCGTGGGCGCCAGTGTCTGGCTTGTCGGCGTGGTGTTGTCGGTTGTCGTTTCGATCCCGGTGACGCTTTTGGTCTGGGGTCACGCGGCTTGGGTGCTCAACACCAATGTGCCGGTGAGCAACCTGCCGCAGCTGTTTGCGCCGGTGTTGATCATCTCAGCTGCGATGACGGCGCTGATGATCGTGGTCTCGCAACCGGGCGCGGTGACACATGCGCCGCCGCCGGGCGCCGCCCCGCAACCGGTGCGGTTCGCGGAACGGTTGCCCCCGAAGCTACGAGGCGCCGTGATTTATGCCGTCTCCGCCGAGGATCATTATTTGCGGCTGCACACGTCCAAGGGCGTCGATCTCATATTGATGCGCTTGTCCGACGCCATCGTAGAACTCGAAGGCCTTGAAGGCGCGCAGACGCATCGCTCGTGGTGGGTGGCGCGCGATGCGGTGGAAAGCACGCGGCGCGAAGGCGATAAGGTGACGCTCATCTTACGCGGCGGGGCCGAGGCGCCGGTGAGCCGGCCGAATGTGCGGCCGCTGCGTGAGGCCGGCTGGTTCTGAGCCGAGCCGCGATTGACTCAACCGGCGCGCTCCGGTTCATCCCTCAGTGATGACGTCGGCTCAAACCAAAGTGATCGTGCGCGAAGGCGTGACGCTGATTCTGATCGGCGCGTTCCTCACCATCACCAATCCGTTCGGCGCAACGTCGGGATTGCCGCTGCTCGGCAGTTTCGCCTATTGGACCGGGCTTGTATTTCTCGGCTGGCTCGGCGGGCCCGTCTTCTCGCGGCTGATCCAGCGCATTGCCCCTAGCCTCTCGCGCGAAATCAACATCGCCATCGCGACGGTGTTCGTCGCCGCTTTGGTCACCAGCGCCATCGTCATCGTGCAAACGTTCGTGCTGGGCGATCCCGTACCGCGTTCGTATTGGCCGAGACTCTACATGCTCGTGCTTGCCATCAGCGCGGCGGTGGCGGCTGTGAGTTGGCTGGTCGAGCGCGCCTTTGCCGGCCCGCCTGGCGTGGTGACGCATGCACCAGCCGCCGGCGCACCCGCCGCAAGCGTGCGCTTTCTTGAGCGGCTACCGGCGAAGATCAAAGGCGGCGTGATCTATGCGGTGTCCGCAGAGGATCACTATCTGCGCCTGCACACGTCGAAAGGCGCTGACTTGGTGTTGATGCGCTTGTCGGACGCCATCGTCGAACTCGAAGGCTTGGAAGGCGCGCAAACGCATCGCTCTTGGTGGGTGGCGCGTGACGCGGTCGAGAGCGTGCGGCGCGAGGGCGATAAAGTGACGCTCGTGCTGAAGGGCGGCGTCGAAGCGCCCGTGAGCCGGCCGAACGTGCGGCCGCTGCGCGAAGCCGGCTGGTTCTAGTTATTCCGTGGCGCGGAAGCTCCAATCATTTTCGGCGGCGAGATAGATGAAGGTCGCCCAGGCGGCGACGTTTTGGCGGAGCGCTTCGGGATCGATTTTGTCGAGCGTGTCGTCGGCGGTGTGGTGGTAGTCGAAATAGTCGCTGCCATCTTGGCTGAGATCGACGACGGGTACGCCCTGCTGACGCAACGCGCTCGTGTCGGCGCCTCCATTGGCGGCGTTGTCGCCTGGTAAAATCCCAAGCGGCGCGAGCGCGCGCTGGAGTGCGCGCGCATATGGCAGTGCAGGCTCGGCAAAGCGCGAGCGGAACCGATAGACGCGGCCCGCGCCAAAATCGCTCTCGGCAGCGACGACGTGCGTGTCGCCCGCGTGAACGCGGCCGTACTCGTCACCACCGTGCACGCCGTTCTCCTCGGCCCCCGCGAGCAGAATGCGGATGGTGCGACGCGGGCGGCGCGGCAGATCGCGGACGAGACGCGCGGCGGCGGTGATGATGGCGACGCCGGCGCCGTCATCGATCGCGCCCTGCCCCAGATCCCACGAATCCAAATGCGCGGCGATCAGCACGATTTCCTCAGGCCGCTCGCGGCCGCGAATTTCAGCGATGACATTACCGGACGGCGCGTTGTCACGAATGTCGGCTTCGATCACGAGACGCACGCGCGCGGGGCCGCGCTCCAGCGTCAGCGCGAGCAAATCAGCATCCGCGGGCGAGATCGCGGCGGCCGGCAGCGAAACGCCCGCGGCTTGCCGCGATGAGCCGCCTTGGTGCGCGAAGCGATGCGGATCGGTGCCGACCGAGCGGATAAGGCACGCCACAGCGCCGCGCGCTTGAGCCAATGGCGCACAGCGGCTGCGCTTGGCGACAGCAGCGCCATAGCCTGAGCCATCCTGCGTGCGCAGCATGCGTTCATCGATGAACACGATGCGCCCACGCAGCTGTGCTTCCGTCGCCGCCTCAAGCGCGGCGAGATTGCTAAAGCGAACAACGTCCGCTTCCAGCCCGCCGGCAGGCGTCGAGGGCGAACCGCCCAATGCGGCCACGACCATGGACTGGCGCGACGGCGCGATGATCGACGCCTCTTCGCGCAGCGCATCCCAATACGGGATCGTGAACGGCTCGATGCGCACATTGGTGAAGCGCTGCTCGCGCAACATGGCGACGGCCCAATCGCGCGCGCGTGCTTCCGCTTCAGAGCCTGCGAGGCGCGGCCCCACTTCAACGACCAAATCTTCAACGATCTGCCACGCTAGATCGCTCTCGAGCGCCGCGCGCTGCAGGCGCTCGACATTGCGTTGCTGCTCGGCGCTGATCGGCGCTGTCGGCGGCGCGGCGGGCGGTTGCAGGATTACGTCCGGCGACGGCGGTGTCGGCGTCTGTTGCGCGCTCACCGATGACGCGAAGGCGAGCGCTGTCAGCGCCAAGGCAAAGTTCCGCATGTGTCGTCCCCCGAATTCGTTGGCTAAGCTTGCGGGCGCGCACGCGAGATGCAAGCTCGATGCGACCGATCAGGTACGATTGCGCGCTTTCCACGCGGCCTTGGACTGGCCGTAGAGATCGACCTTGTGCATCTCGAACGGCGGCGCGAGCTGATGGTCTTCGCGTTCGAGGCGAGAGCCGAGCCGTTCAGCCAGCGCGATGGATGGCGCGTTTTTCTTGTCGATGCAGTGGATGACGTGATCCCAGCCGAGGGTATCGAAGGCCCAATCGATCGCGGCGGTCGCGCCTTCGAGCGCGTAGCCCTGCCCCATCGCGCTCGCCTTCAAACCCCAGCCGACTTCATCGCCAGGCCATGAGCCTTCTTTGCCGCCCGGACGCCACGGCCCCAAGCGACCGATCCACTCGCCGGTGTCGCGTCGCAACACCGAGAACATGCCATAGCCGAGCAACGCCCATGAGCCAGCGAGCGACGCCATCCCGCGCCAAGCGGCATCGCGCGGCGCCCTGCCGCCGATATAGCGCATGGTCTCTTCTTCCTGCGCCATGGCAGCATAGCCGTCGAAATCCTCATGCGCGGGCGGGCGGAGGATAAGGCGCGCGGTGGTCAATGTCGGGCCGATACTCATGACGCCCCATTTACACGGACGCCGCGAAAATTGCGACAGCGCCGACAATTGCTTGCACTGCAGCGGCGACTTACGATCCGGCCATGGTCGCGCTCCGCCTCAACCCCGCCATCGACATCAAAGCCGCCGCCGCCGCCTATGCACGCGACAAGGTCGTGCAGATTCATGACGTGTTCGAACCGGAGGTCGCTGAAGCCGTCGAACAAGCCATTCTAGCGGCGCCGTGGCGGCTGCTCTGCCAGAACGATCAGGGCGAACTGCTGTTCTACACCGAGGAGCAGTATCGCCAGATGTCGCCGCAAGAGCGCATGCAGCTCGAACGCGGCATCATGGAGCGGGCGGCGCGCAATATCGGCTACACCTATCACGCCTATCCGATGGTCCAGGCGCTTCTGAACGGGTTGGACCCCGGCCATCCAATTCATGCGCTGACGCACTTTTTGAACGGCACTGAATTTCTCGCGCTCGGGCGCGCCATCATCGGCGAAGACGGGCTCACCAAAGTCGATGCGCACGCGACCAAGTATATGCGCGGCCATTATCTGACCCGCCACGTTGACGAGGGCGGCCACCGTCGCGCCGCCTACACGCTCGGCTTCTCGCAGGACTGGCAGCCGGATTGGGGCGGCTTGCTGCTATTCTTGAGCGACAAGCAGGATGTCGGCTCAGGCTTCCTGCCGCGCTGGAATACGCTGACAATCTTTGACGGCTTGAAACTACACACCGTCACCGCGATCTCTCAATTCGCGTTGCGGCCACGCATTTCCGTGGCCGGCTGGTACCGCGACGATCCGGTGGGTTAGCCGCTACCGAAGCGCGTCCAACGCTTGCAGAACCACTTCTGGCGCGGGACGGGCGCGATAATTGGCGTCGCCAAGTTTGGTCAGAACGCGGCCTTCAGGCGATAGAATCAGAATCGTGGGGATCGGCAAGCCGTTATGACGCCGGCCTGGCGCTTGCGTCGGATCAAGCAAGTTGAGTTGGCGAATGATCTCCGCGCGCTCGTCAGAGAGCATGGTGTAGCCGATCGCACGGCGTTGCTCGAAGGCGGCCAGCTCCGCGGGTGTGTCCGTACTGATGGTGACGATGCGGAAGCCGCGGCGCTCGATCTCGGCGCGCGCGCCTTCAAGGCCGATCATTTGCTGCTGGCAATATGGGCACCAATCAGCGGCGCGCGTGATGAGCAGAACCGTGCCGTTGGCGCCGCCAAGTGAAGCGAGAGCGCGATGCTCTCCGCTCTGATCAGGCGCGGAAATCGGCGGCAACGTCGCGCCGACGCTTGGCCCGGCTTGGTGCGTTTGGGCCGACGCCGCGCCGACGAGAGCCAAAGTCGCAATAATGAAACCTGCTGAGCGCATCCCGGTCATCCTCCTGCGAAGGAGGTACGCAGGCCCAGCTCCTACGGTTACATCAGCCCACGCTAGGATCGATGCCTTTGCATGCATCGACCAAGCCCTTCACCGCATTGACACTGTGGTCGAACATGGCGCGTTCTTCGACCGTTAGCGCGATCTCGATGACCTTTTCGACACCGCCCGCGCCAATGATGCACGGCACGCCGACATACATGTCGTTCAAGCCGTACTCGCCGCTGAGGTTGGCGGCGCACGGCAGCACGCGCTTTTTATCGCGCAGATAGGACTTCGCCATCTGGATCGCGCTTTCGGCTGGCGCGTAGAAGGCCGAACCCGTTTTCAGCAGGCCGACGATTTCGGCGCCGCCGTCGCGGGTGCGCTGGACGATTTGGTCGAGCTTCTCCTGGCTGGTCCAACCCATTTTCACGAGGTCAGGCAGCGGAATGCCGGCGATGGTGGAATAGCGCACCAGCGGCACCATGGTGTCGCCATGGCCGCCGAGCACGAAAGCCGAAACGTCTTCAACCGAGACTTTAAATTCTTCGGCGAGGAAATAGCGGAAGCGCGCGCTGTCGAGCACGCCGGCCATGCCGACGACCTTGTTGTGCGGCAGGCCGGAGAATTGGCGCAGCGCCCAGACCATGGCGTCAAGCGGATTGGTGACGACGATGACGAAGGCGTTCGGCGCGTGTTGCTTGATGCCCTCGCCCACCGCTTTCATGACTTTGAGATTGATGCCGAGCAGATCGTCGCGGCTCATGCCGGGCTTGCGCGGCACGCCCGCTGTCACGATGCACACATCGGCGCCGGCGATGCCGGCATAGTCGTTGGCGCCGCGAAGCGCGCTATCACGACCAAACACCGGCGAAGCTTCGGCGATATCGAGCGCTTTGCCCTGCGGCACGCCTTCGACGACGTCGAACAGGATCACACCGCCCAATTCCTCACGCGCCGCGATGTGGGCGAGCGTGCCGCCGATCATGCCTGAACCAATAAGGGCGATCTTTGCGCGGGCCATGGGCGACTGCTCCGGAGTGGCGGAATGAAGGCGCGGGGTTTAAACCCGCCCGCGCCTCCGCGCAACGCGGCTATTGCGCCGCGATCAGCCCCATCGTCCAAGCGCGGACGGACGCGTCATCCCAAGCGCCGTCATAAGCGATATCGGGCTCGTAGGCCTCGAGTGCGCCACGGCCCATGCCGCGCCAGACCTTTTGCGGGATGGTCAGCACCGCGAGCCCCGATGGCAGCGTCACGTTGCGGACTTCCATGTAAGGGCCGTCCCCTGCCGTGGCCGAACCGATCAACTGTACGCCCGGCACGAACAAAACCGTGTCCGCGAAGTTGAGGCACGACGAGCCGCAGGTGCCGTTGGACAAAAGATAGACGCGCGCCGGGAACGGCGCGTCTTCGCCGCGCGGTCGGCGTTGTGTCAGCCCGCCCCCGCGGCTAACGAATGGCGAGCCTTGCCGCCAAAGCGGCGGGTTGCGATCGAGCGCGCGCTCCATGCCCTGGATGGCGCCCTCGGCGAAATCGACCGCCTCGGAATTTGCGCCGAACTCGGGAATGGCGACGCTCGTCAACCATTCGCGCCAATAGGCGATGTTCTCAGGCGAAGCGCGCCAATCGACGCCGCTACTGCTGGAGGATACGCGATTGGCGCGCTGCACCGGCGCTTCGCCGAAAATCGCGATGGCAATGCGATCGGCCCAAGCGGAATTGCCGCCGCCATTGCCGCGCACGTCGATCACAATAGCGCGGCCGTTGCGCATGGCGTCGCCGCGCGCATTGATGTCGCGGATCAGCTGTTCGAGTTGCGGTGCAGTCTCACTGCCGGATGAAAATGTCGGAATGCCGATCCAGGTCACGCCCGGCGTCGGTTCGCTCACGCCCCATGATGCAGCGGCGCCCGCGGATGCGTCTTGATAGGCGGCCCAATAGGATTCCGGCGGATCGGGTAAAGCACGCCAGCGCAAAGTAATGTCGCGCTCGGCGCCATCGACTGCAATGCGACAAACACTGGGCGCGGGCGCGCCAGGGATGCTGCGCTCGAGGAAAAGTCTGGTAACGCCGCGACGGCGATCAAGCGCTAAGCGCCCGTTGAGCACGAACGGATAAAGCCGCTCCTCCGCGAGCGACGCCAACGTGCGGCCTTCGCAGCTTAATATTTGCGCGCCGATCGGCGGCGCATCGGCGTCGTTTTCATCACGCATGACCACCAGCGCACCGCCGTTGCGCGACGCGGCGATGAAGCCGGGCCATTGCGCGGTCGACAAATTCGCCACCGGGTTCACGTCGATGTGCGGGTCATTGAAGCCGTTCAAATAGAGCGCGAGCGCGTAGAAATGCCCTGCCGCATCGCGCGCATCGCGGGCGCGCGCCTCTGCTTGGCCGTAGCCCTCCGCCAGCCATGCCGGGTAAGTCGGGTTGTCACGGTCAAACGGGATCGGCGTTTGCGCGGTAAGGACGTCGCGCGCAGCCGCGAGATCGCTCAGCGCGAGATCGCGCCAGCCTTCCGGCGTTGTCGGCGCCGTCGGCGCGTCCTGAGCGAAAGCCGGCGTCGCTAGCGTGACGACAAGGGCGACAGCCGCGAACGCGCGCCGCAGTGATCCGATCATAGAAACAACTCCCACCTGGCCAAGATGCGCCGTCCCGCCTTCCCGGATGCGTCAACGCCGGACGCAGATCAAGAGCGGATCGCCGGGGTCCGCTCCGCATCCCTTTACGCCCTCGCCCAGTGATCTCTGGTGGAGACGGTCGCGTCCTTGGCGGCTTCGTTTGCCACAGAGCGCCGGCCTATGCTTGAAGCAGGCTCGGGAGCGGGGCGATGCATACTTTGCTGGTTAATGGCGGCCATGTCGCATTGGCGCTGATAGGCCTCTGGCTGGTCTATTACGCCGAGCGCGCAAATCTTGCGCCGCGCGCATACTGGGGCTTGATCGGCGGCTTCAGCGCAGTCGCAGCACTACTGCTTTTCCTGGTTACCTTTCCAGTTTGGATTTTCGGCGATTTCCGCGTCGCCTACTACGTCGCCGGCCAACTCGCTTGGCGCGGTCCAGGCGAGGCTGAGGGGCTCTACGCGCACGGCAATGGCCGAGTGCTCTTCGTCAACATGCCTATCTTCAGCTACCTGTTTGCGCCCTTCGGTCTCGTTCATCTCAAGATCGCAATGGCCGGCGTGACCGCGCTCAACATAGGCGCGGCGCTGGCGTGCTGGCGCATAATTGTTTGGCTCTACAATTTCACCCGGCGCGAAAGCACTTTCGCGCTTCTCGCCATCGCGATGTTCGGGCCGCTCCTTTACAACATGCGCGAGGGCAACACCTCGGTCTTCGTACTGCTGCTCTTGCTGCTGATGCTTGTTGCGTTGCGCTTGAAGCGCGGCGTCGCAGCTGGCGTGCTGATCGCGTTCGCCGTTTTCCTGAAGCCGTCGCTGGCTCTTGTCGCCGGATATTTTGCTCTGCGCGGGCAATGGCGGGTTGTCGCCGGCGGACTGGCGACCGCTATCGGCGTGACGGCGCTATCCGTACTGATCTTCGGGTTCGATCTGCACGTTACCTGGTACGAAAAATCGATCGAGCCGTTCCTGCACGCGCCGGTCATTGCGGCGCATAGCGTCGAGACCATCACGGCGTTCGTGGCGCGAATCGGCATGCCCTTCCAAGAAGCGGTCGGACTGTGGACGATCGTCGAGCTCACGCCGGAGCAAGAAAACATTGCGCTGACGGCAAAACTTGTGCTGCTGGCGGCCATTGCTTTTGCGATCTGGCGCTCGGGCCGCATCACATCGCCGACCCGCGACGATATGGAAGCGGAGATCTACATCCTCTTCATCCTGGCGTGCCTCATTACGACGACCACCTGGGCGCACTATTACGTCTGGATGCTCCCCGCGTTCGCCTACGCGTACACCCGGCTGAAGACGACGGCGGCTTTCGCCAAGTTGCGCATCCCGCTCATTGTCAGTTTCGTGCTTTCAACACCGGTTGTGTTCGTCAGCCAACAGATGGAGCAAGGCGCGTTCGGGCCGTTCTGGAATGTAGCCAGTTCACACCTCTTGTTTGGCGGCCTGTCGCTGATCTTCATCCTCGCAGCGATGCGCGCGGACTTCGGCGGCGCCGGCCAATCCGCGCCGCCGCAGCCGGCAGCCAATCGCGCTTAGCGCTTCACACAGATCAGCAGCCCGTCGCCGATCGCCGACATCACCGCGTGCACACGGGCGTCAGCTTTTGCCTTATGGGCCAAGGCGCGGAGCGCGGTTGTATCTTCGCTGGTGTCGGCAGGATCGGCGACTTTGCCGGACCAAAGCACATTGTCGAACAGCATGACGCCGCCGGGTCGCAAGAGCTGCAGGCCGCGTTCGTAGTAAGCGTCATAACCGGTCTTGTCGGCGTCGATGAAGCCCATGTCGTACGAGCCGCCCTGCCCCGCTTGGATGCGTTGATTTAGCGTCTCCGTCGCCGGCGCGAGTTTGAGTTCGATGATGTCATCGACATCGGCGTCGCGCCAATAGGCCCGCGCCTTCGTGGTCCACTCGTCGGAGATATCGCAGGCAAGAATGTGGGCGCCGATCGGGTGCATGTCTTTCAGAGTGAGCGCGGTGGCCAGCGCTGAATAGCCGGTGAACACGCCAACCTCGAACGTGCGCTTGGCGCGGATGATGCGCGCAAGCGACTGCATGAACGCGCCCTGCTCAGCGCTGATCTGCATGCCGGCCGACGGCAAGGCTTGCGTCTCGGCGCGGCACCGCGCCAAAGCGGGATGCTCCGGCGGATTGACGTCCGCCAGATAGCGAACGACATCAGGCGTGAGGCCGAGAGATGAAGACATGCACCGCCAACTTATGCGAGGCGGCGCAGTTCCTCCACCAGATCGGTGCGTTCCCAGCTGAAGCCGCCCTGATTGTCTGGCTGGCGGCCGAAGTGGCCGTAGGCGGCGGTGCGTGCATAGATCGGGTTGTTGAGCTTCAAATGCGTGCGAATGGCGCGCGGCGTGCAGCCATCCATCATCTGAGGCAGCTTCGCTTCCAGGATCGCCGGATCGATCGTGTCGGCGCCGTGGAGATCGACATAGAAGCTCGTCGGAGAAGCAACGCCAATGGCGTAGCTGATCTGGATCGTGCAGCGCTCGGCAAGGCCCGCGGCGACGACGTTCTTCGCGAGATAACGGCATGCATAGGCGGCCGACCGGTCAACCTTCGTCGGGTCCTTGCCGGAGAACGCGCCACCGCCGTGCGGGCTCGCGCCGCCATAGGTGTCGACGATGATCTTGCGGCCAGTCAGACCAGTATCGCCATCAGGGCCGCCGATTTCGAACTTGCCGGTCGGGTTGATGTGCCACTTGGTTTTCTTGGTGATCAAACCGGCCGGGAACACCGATTCCGCGTGCGGCCGCACCAATTCGGCAAAGCGCTTTTGTGAGTAGGACGACTCGCCCAGCTTCTTAGTGTGCTGGTGGCTGACGACGATAGCGACGACTTCAACCGGCTTGCCATTCTCGTAGCGCAGCGTGACTTGGCTCTTCGCATCCGGCTCGAGTTCAGGGCGCTCGCCGGAGTGACGCACTTCGGCCAGGCGCTTTAGAATGTTGTGCGAGTATTGCAGCGTCGCCGGCATCAGCTCCGGCGTTTCCTGGCAAGCATAGCCGAACATTATGCCTTGATCGCCGGCGCCTTCGTCCTTGGAGCCTTTGGCGTCGACGCCCTGAGCGATGTGCGCCGATTGGCCGTGCAGGTAGCAGGCGTACTTGGCCTTCTCCCAATGGAAGCCTTTTTGCGCGTAGCCGATGTCCTTCACCGCTTCGCGCACCTTCGGCTGCAGCGACGCGATGATGTCTTTGGTGAAGGCCTTGTTGGCGGCCTTGTCCTGACCCGGCTTTCCGGCGCGGACTTCGCCGGCCAGAATGATGCGGTTGGTCGTCACCATAGTCTCGCAGGCGACGCGGGCTTCGGGATCGGCGGCGATGAAGGCGTCTACGACCGTATCGGAGATGCGGTCGGCCACCTTGTCAGGGTGCCCTTCGGACACGCTCTCGCTGGTGAATACGTAAGAGCTTCTCGCCACGCGGTTTCTCCGGCCCTCAGAATGAAGCGGCCCCTCTTAGGGACATGCGTCAGATTCCGCAATTCGCGGGCCGGCGGCGGCTAGCCGCGCTTCCCTTCCGGGGCGTCTTCGGTCAAGGCGCGCACCAATTCGACGACCTGACGGCGAACTTTTCGGCTTTTGATCGATGCAAACAGAGCCATCAGTTGAGACCCCTCAGGTGTGGCGAGGGCGTCATCGATATAGTCTCGTTCCGATTCGGCCACGCCGCTCGCCTCGAGTTTGCCGCCCATGCCCTCAAAGAATTTGGCGATCGGCATGTCCAATGACGTCGAGATGCTGTGGAGTCGGCTGGCGGCGATCCGGTTGACGCCCTTCTCGTATTTCTGAACCTGCTGAAAGGTCACGCCAAGTAATTCGGCGAGCTTTTCTTGGCTCATGCCGATTTCGAGGCGCCGCGTCCGGACCCTCTGGCCGAGTTTCCTGTCTATCGCGTTCGCTGCACGCTCATCGTTCATAGGTTTGAGTCTCTCACTGCACTTGGCGCCGGTGCAAGTCTGAGAAGTGTAATGACGAATACTAACGCGAGCAGCAACCATATACCCAATCGGGCGTATGCGGTTTCTTGGAGCGCCGAGGGCAATTGGGCTTCCGTAGCGGCGCCTTCGCTTTCACTTTGCACCGACCTCACGACGCGCCCATGCGCGTCTATAATGCCGGAAAATCCGCCTGACGCAGCGCGCACAAGCGGCAAGCCTTCCTCGATCGCGCGATAGCGCGCCATGACGAAATGTTGGTGCGGCCCAGATCCGTCGCCAAACCAGGCATCGTTCGTGACGTTGATGATCCAGCCGGGGCGCTCGGCGCCGCGCGGGACCATGCCGGGAAAGATCGCCTCGTAACAAATGAGCACGATTGCCGGCGGCGCTTCCGGGACAATCAGTCGCGTCGGCGACGCCCCCGGCGTGAAGCCCGCGCCGATGCGTTGCAGCGGCGCGATGTTGAAGCCGCTGATCAAGTTCCAGAACGGGATGTATTCGCCGAACGGCACGAGATGGTGCTTGTCGTAAGTTTGCGCCACGCGCGGCACGCCGCTGACGCCATCGATCACTGCGGCGGAATTGTAGAGCCGCACATTCGTCACCGACGCTTCGCCGCGCATGAAGGCGTCACACTCCGGACCGGGCTCGCAGCGCGTCAGGCCCGTGACAAGCGCGCGATCACCCAGCCCCGCGCCGAGCGCATCGAGGAACGCTTGATTATTGAGCTGAAAGAAGTTGAGCGTCGGCACCGCCCCTTCAGGCCAGATCAGAATCGAGGCGTTGCTCTCCTCCGCCGCGCCGCTGACCTCGAGATAACGCTGCAGCACGCGCGCCTCTTGGCGCGGGTAGCAGGCCGCGCGCTCGGCATAGGTTTCGTACTCGCACCACTTGTCGCGCTGGCTGAGGCCGGAATCGGCGACGCGCACGATTGGCTGCGCGCCAGGCGCATCGATCGGCGCCCGCGCGATCCGCTGTGCGCCCCACCCCCACGTCAGTCCCAGCACCAGCCCCGCCGCGATCAGCGGCGCGAAACGCATGCCGGTCGAGGCGCGCCGATCGGCTATCGCAGCCGGCGTGGCGGCGATGACGAGCGTGATGAGCGAGAGGCCGTAAATGCCAAAGATGGCGGCGAGCTGCGACACTGGTTCGCCCGGCGTCCACACGTAACCGGGCAACAGCCAGGGAAAGCCGGTCAGAATATTGCCGCGCAGCCATTCGGTGACAAAGATTGCGAGCGCAAACGCTGGAATGCGGCGCAGATCCGTCGTCCAGAAGAGCGCCGCCAAGGCGCAGCCAAGACCCCAGAAAATCGCCAAGCCGCCTGCCAGCGCGAGCGTCGCGGGAATGCCCCAAAGCGGCCCGAACGATGCGGAGTCGACTAGGAACGCCGACGAAATCCAATAGAGACCGGTGGTGAAGTGGCCGAGCCCGAACCACCAGCCGACGCCGAACGCAGCCGAAATTCTGCGTTCCCGCGTTGCAGCCGCATCGAGCAACCAAACAAGCGCGACGATCGCCGCAGCATAGACCAGCACCAGCTGAAACGGCGCGTGCCCAAGCGTCGCCAGCGCGCCGGCCAGCAGCGCAACGCCGCGGCGTGGCCACGGCTTCAGCGCCGCAAACCACGTGTGAATGCGCGAGTGCTCCGCGCCGGACGCCAGATCGTTCAAGATTCGCTCCGCCTCGGCGATGGAGGCGGTATGGAGCGCGCAACGCGGCCCGCGTCAACAGTCAGCGGCTGGACGCCTTGAGTTCCACTGGCTTCGCCGCCTCGGCTGTCGGCTTAAAGCGCACGCGCTTCACCCGCCTTGGATCGGCGTCAACCACTTCAAGATCGAAACCGGCCGGATGGTGCAAGATTTCACCGCGTTGCGGCAGACGGCCAGCGAGCGCCACTGCGAGGCCTGCGGCGGTGTCGAACTCGTCTTCGTGATCCGGTAGAGCGAGGCTAACGCCGAGCTTGGCTTCAAGCTCGTCGATCGGCGCGCGACCGTCAGCCTCAAAAGCGCTGCCGGGTCGCTCGAGCACCATGGTGGACTCAACGTCGTGCTCGTCATCGATGTCGCCGACAATCTGCTCGACCAGATCTTCCATCGAGACCAGCCCGTCGGTTCCGCCATATTCATCGACGACCAGCGCCAAGTGGATGCGGCTTTGCTGCATCTTCAAGAACAGCGTCGCCAGCGTCATCGACTGCGGAACGTAAAGAATGTCACGGCGAATACGCGGCAGTGAGCGGTCGCTGAACTTTGCCAGCGACTCCCCTTCCGCCGTGGGCGCCAGCAAAGCGAGCACGTCGCGCACGTGAACGAAGCCTTGCGGATCATCGAGCGTCTCGCCGTAAATCGGCAGTCGCGAATGTTGGCTCTCAGAGAATATCCGCGCCGCTTCGCCCAAAGGCGCGGACGCTTCAACGGCGACGATCTCGGCGCGTGCGCGCATCACGTCGGCCACACGCAGGCGGTCGAAGCGCGCGGCGCGCAGGATCATGTCCTTATGCGCGCCTTCGATCGATTCGCCGTTTGCTTCGCGCTCGCGCAGCGCTTCTTCGACAGCAGCGGCGGACCCTGGTTTTCCGCGCGTAAAGATGCGCGTCAGCTTGTGAACCAGGCCCGCCCGCCTTCGCGAGGGTTCGCCGTCGTCTAAAGTCTCAACCATAATTTGCGCGTCGTACTCCGTGGGCGGCTTCAGGCGTAAGGATCTTCGATCCCCAAAGACTGGAGAATCGCGCGCTCGCGCGCCTCCATCTTCTCCGCATCGGCCGACTTTTCGTGATCATAGCCCAAAAGATGCAAAAAGCCGTGCACCACCAGATGCGCAGCGTGGTGTTCGAACCGTTTACCTTGAAAATTCGCTTGCTCGACAATGGTTTCCGCCGCGAGCGCGATGTCGCCGAGGAAGCCAGGTTCCGCCGTTCCGGGCGCCGGCGGGAACGACAATACGTTGGTTGGGCCCTGTTTGCCGCGAAACTGGGCATTGAGCGCGGCCACTGAAACGTCGTCACCCAATAGCAGCGATACGCTGCCAGAAGCGCCCTCCTCCGCCGCAGCGGCGGCCAGCACGCGCGTCAGCAAATCCTCGTGTCCGCGCCACAGTGGCCCGTTCGCCAGAACGTCCACTTCCAGCGTCCGCTCAGCCACCGCGCGCACCCTCGTCACGGTGATAAGCCTCGACGATGTGTGCGACGAGCCTGTGACGCACGATGTCCTGCGCCGCGAAGCGGATGACTTCGACGGCGGGCACGTCCTCCAGAATGGAGATCGCGTGTGCAAGGCCGGATTGATCGCTGCGCAAGAGATCGACTTGCGTCGGGTCGCCGGTGACGACCATGCGCGAGCCTTCGCCTAAGCGCGTCAGCACCATCTTCATTTGCAGCACGGTGGCGTTCTGAGCTTCATCGACAATCACGAAGGCGTTCGAGAGCGTGCGTCCGCGCATGAAAGCAAGGGGCGCCACTTCGATCTGGCGGCGCTCGCGGCGTGCCTTCAAATCGTTCTCGTTCATCTGGCTGCGAAACGCGTCCCAGATCGGCTGCAAGTACGGATCGACCTTCTCCGCGAGATCGCCAGGCAGATAACCAAGCTTCTCGCCCGCTTC
>QBMO01000008.1:18384-19163 GCA_003242075.1 Alphaproteobacteria bacterium | reverse complement strand
GGGCGCGTTACGATGATGCGATCGTAGCGCTCTTGCTTCAGCGCCTCGACCGCGGCGGCGACGGCGAGGAACGTCTTGCCGGTGCCGGCGGGGCCGACGCCGAAAATAAGATCGATGTTTTCGTCGCGCAGCGCCTCGACATAATGGACTTGACGCGGCGTGCGCAGTGTCAGACCGCCGAGCTGCGGCAGCGTCATCGGCGCAGTGCTTTCGCCTGCGCCTTCAGAGAACGCGATCGCGGCCAGCACTTCGCCTTCGCGCACTTTGCCTTTGCGGCGCGCATGTTCAGCGAGTGCGTCGATGATGCGTTGTACGCGCTCAAGCTCGGCGGCGGAGCGCGCGCGCACGATGACGCGATCGCCTTGAGCGTCGAGCGTCACGCTATAGGCCGGCGCGCCGCGCGGCGCGTTTTGATCGCGGAAGGCTTCTTGGATGTGCGCGAGATGGCGATGCAGCGGGCCGAACACGGCCTGCGCGACACCGGCTTCAGACAACGTGATCGTGCGCGTCTGCTCGCCAGAGGTGGAATTGCTCACGCGACCTCCGGCGTCAACGCAACGCGCGCGCCCGCAAGCGCATTCTGCGTCCCCGCTAGAATTCTAACGGGAACAATGTCGCCGTCGCGCGCTTGGGTGTCGTCGAAATGCACAGCTTGCAGATATGGTGAGCGCCCGTACTTTTGCCCAGGCCGGCGCCCGTTGCCGGACACCAACACCGGCAGCACGGCGCCAACCTGGCTCTCATTGAAGGCGCGCTGTTGTTCAAACAGAAGCTTTTGC
>QBMO01000008.1:7589-18374 GCA_003242075.1 Alphaproteobacteria bacterium | reverse complement strand
TTTTGCAGACGCTGCAGCCGCTCGTTTTGCTCCGCCTCGTCCACGTGCCCCATCATCGCCGCGGCGGGCGTTCCGGGGCGCGGCGAGTATTTGAACGAGTAAGCAGACGCGAAACCGATATCGTGCACGAGCTGCATCGTATCCTCGAAGTCCTGCTCGCGCTCGCCCGGAAAGCCGACGATGAAATCGGTCGACAGCGCGATGTCGGGTCGCACTTGGCGCAAGCGCGCGATGATGTCGCGAAAGAATGCGCCGTCGTGCTTGCGGTTCATGGCTTTGAGGATGCGGTCGGAGCCTGACTGCACCGGCAGATGCAGGAACGGCATCAGCTTTGGCTCGTCGCCGTGCAAGCCGATCAGATCATCCGTCATCTCGACCGGATGCGACGTCATGTAACGCAGCCGCTCCAGCCCATCGATACGCGCCAAAGCCCGCACCAAATCCGCGAACGAGGCGTCACCATGATAAGCGTTGACGTTCTGCCCGAGCAGCGTGATCTCGCGCACGCCCTGCTCCGCAAGCGACCGCGCTTCAGCCATGACGTCAGCAAGCGGGCGCGAATACTCGGCGCCGCGCGTGTAAGGCACGACGCAGAATGTGCAGAACTTGTCGCAGCCTTCCTGGATCGACAGAAACGCGGTGACGCCACCTGCCGCGCGGGCCGGCAGCGCGTCGAATTTTTCCTGCGCGGTGAAATCAGCAGCCAGCCGCTCGCCAGTCTTGCGCGCGGCGCGCGCGATGAGCTCGGGCAGCTTGTGATAAGCTTGCGGTCCGACAACGAGATCCACTTCAGGTGCGCGGCGAATAATCTCTTCGCCTTCGGCTTGCGCGACGCAGCCGGCAATGGCGATCGTCATGCGCTTCCCTTCCCCGGCGCGGCGCTCCTTGTGTGCGCGCAAGCGGCCGATTTCGGAATAGACCTTCTCGGTCGCTTTCTCGCGGATGTGGCAGGTGTTGAGCACGACGAGATCGGCATCGTCCGGCTTATCGACCGGCGCATAGCCCAGCGGCGCCAGCACGTCGCGCATGCGCTCGCTATCGTAGACGTTCATCTGGCAACCATAGGTCTCGATGAAGAGACCTTTCGGCGTGCGGCCTTCGCTCATCTACTTCTTGGCCGCCTTGGCTTTGTCGTCCACCAGCGGCACGCCGTAGAGCTCGAGCCGGTGATCGACCAGCTTGTAGCCGAGCTTGCGCGCGATCTCTTGCTGCAGCCGCTCGATCTCAGGCTCGATGAACTCGATCACCTTGCCGGTCTTCATGTCGATCAAATGGTCATGGTGTTGATCGGGAACCTCTTCGTAGCGCGAGCGTCCGTCGCGGAAATCGTGCCGCTCCAGAATGCCGGCGTCCTCGAACAGCCGCACCGTGCGATAGACGGTGGCGATCGAGATGCCGGAATCGACGGCGGCGGCGCGGCGGTGCAATTCTTCGACGTCCGGGTGGTCGTGGCTGCCCGAGATCACGCGCGCGATCACGCGGCGCTGCTCGGTCATGCGCATACCTTTATCGACGCAGAGTTTTTCGATCCGATCCATGGGGGAGCCATACAACTTCGGCTGCATCCGTGTCCACTTGAGAGCGGTTCACACTAAGGGACGCGGCAGGGTGCGGCGCATAACGATGGCGTCCACCGAACCGCCCTCGCCCGCATAATAGGCAGCGCGACGGCCTGCCTCCTCGTAGCCAAGCTTGGCGTAGAGCGCGCGTCCGGCGGCGTTGTCTTCGGCGACCTCAAGATGCATGGACGCCGCACCCCGCACCAAAGCGGCGACCCCGGCAGACGTCACCAGTGCCGCGCCCACGCCGCGGCGGCGCGCTTCGGGCACTACGGCAACCGTCAGCAGCTCGGCGTCACCCGCGGCCGCCCAGGCCAAAGCGAAGCCCTGAACCTCGCGCTCCGACCGCGACAGAATTGCGAACACGGCGGCGTTTTCCATAAGCTTGGAAATTTCGCCGGCGCTCCAGGGACGATCGAATGCGCGTGCGTGCAGGCTAGCGAGAAGCTCCGCCTGCTCCGCCGTCGCGGCTTCGATCACACCACCTGCTCCACCGCGTTCACTTCGGGGACGTAGTGGCGGAGCATGTTTTCGATGCCCTGCTTCAGCGTCAGGGTGGAGGACGGGCAGCCGGCGCAGGCGCCGCGCATGTTGAGGCGCACGATGCCTTCTTCGTGATCCCAGGAGTGGAAAGTGATGTCGCCGCCATCGCGCGCCACAGCCGGGCGAACGCGCGCCTCGATGATCTCTTTCAGCTCTTTCACGATCCCGGCGGCGTCGCCTTCATAGACGATGTCGGCTTCATCGGTTTCATCCGCCGGCGCGTTGGCGTCGAGCAAGACCGGCCGGCCAGCGGTGAAGTGGTCCATGATCGCCGCCAGCACGTGCGGCTTCAGGTGCGGCCACTCGAGGCTTTCGCTCTTGGTGATGGTGATGAAGTCACCGCCGAGATAGACGCGCTCAACGCCGTCGATCGCGAACAAGGCTTGCGCCAATGGCGAAGTGCCGGCGCCGTCCGCGTCGGCATATTCGCGGCTGCCCTGCCCCAGCACGTCGCGGCCAGGCAGGAACTTCAGCGTCCGCGGATTGGGGGTGGATTCTGTCTGGATGAACATGGGTTTCAGGTGGCCCTTAGGGCTGGAGGGGTCAAGCGGCGGGCGGCTCATCGTCCTTGGTCGCGACGATCGCTACAGGTAGCGCCAGCTTGCGGATTTCTTCGCGCGTCAGCGCGCCCGGCACCACCAGCACGGGCACCGGCCGCGGGCCGAGACCCGTGCTCTTGCCCAGTTGCGTCACCAGAGGCCCAGGCCCACCCGGCCCATGCGCGGCGGCGAGCACCACCAGTTTGATCGAATGATCCTGATCCAGGAGTTTGCGCAGTTCCGGCTTCAGGTCGCCCTCGCGCAGAACGGGCTCGGCCGTGACGCCGCACTCAGCCCACACCTCAGCGGCGAACCGCTGGGTGAGCGATTCCGCCGCGTCCTGCGCTTGGCGGCGCATTTCGTCTGTTATCGAGGCCCACGGCGCGGGATCGGACGGCTCGATCACGCGCAGAATGATCAGCCGCCAACCGGTGTTGCGGCAGATCAGACCGGCATAGATCAACGCGTCCGGGAACTCTTCGCTCTCATCGGCGATGACCAGGCAGGCGAAGCGCTCGTCACTCATGGGCGGACACTAGCCCGCGCGCCAAAAGCCGACAACGTCGCGGACCTCGGCCATGATCGGTTGCGCCACGGCGCGGGCCTTGTCCGCGCCGTCTTTCAGAATTGCATCGAGCGCGGCCGGATCGGCGTTGAGACGGCGCATCTCGGCGGCGATCGGCGCGAGCTTCGATGAGAGCGCTTCCGCCAAAGCCGGCTTAAACACGCCGAAGCCTTTGCCGCCGAACTCGGTGAGGATGTCCTCGACGCTGCGCTCGGTGACGGCCGCGAAAATGCCGACGAGGTTTTCGACCTCCGCCCTTCCCGCGAGCCCTTCCTTGGACACCGGCACCGGCAGCGAATCCGTCGTCGCCTTTTTGATCTTTTGCAGGATGGCGTCAGCGTCGTCGGTCATGTTGATGCGCGTCATGTCGGAGGGATCGGACTTCGACATTTTCTTCGCGCCCTCGCGCAAGCTCATGATCCGCGCACCGGGGCCCTGGATCAAAGGCTCGGGCAGCGGGAAAAAGTTCGGGGCGTCATAGTCGTTGTTGAATTTTGCAGCGATGTCGCGCGAGAGCTCCAGATGCTGCTTCTGATCTTCGCCCACCGGCACGTGCGTGGCTTTGTAGAGCAGAATGTCGGCGGCTTGCAGGACGGGATAGGCGAACAAGCCGACGGACGATCGCTCGGCGTGCGAGCCGGCCTTGTCCTTGAACTGCGTCATGCGCTCCAACCAGCCCATGCGGGCGACGCAGTTGAACACCCAGGCAAGCTCGGAATGCTCGCGCACGGCGGATTGAATGAAGATGGTCGAGCGCTTGGGATCGACGCCGGCGGCGACGTATGCGGCGGCGACTTCGCGTGAGCGATTGGCCAGCTCCTTCGGGTCGGGGCCGGTGGTGATCGCATGCAGATCGACGATGCAATAGATGCACTCGTATTGATCTTGCAGGCGCACGAACTTTTGCAGCGCGCCTAGATAATTGCCGAGGTGCAGGCCGTTGGTCGGCTGCATGCCTGAGAATACGCGCTGCGGGCCCTTGTATTGGGGGGCATCGGTCATGGGAAACTCCGGAACATGAGAACGGGCGCGCCTAAGCGGCGCGAGTGCGGCGTCAGGTCAGGCCCGCCATCGCCAAAGGTTCGGTCTCGTGTTCATGGCGCGGCTTCTATCAGCCGTCCAAGCCCGGCGGCAAGCCGCCTCCCCCGGCTGGCGCCCCGCGCTCGCGCCGGAAGGCTGCGCGGACTTCGCCGATAGTGACGGCGCGCACCAGAAAAAGGACGATGAAATAGGAGACGCCGCCGCCGAAGATCAGCACGGCGACCGCGATCTCCTTATTGCCAAGCACCTCCAACACCGCTTCGCGATTGCTCTGGAACGTAAAGAGCGCAACGCCGAGCAGCGCCGACACCAGCGCGATGCGGATGAGCCGGCTCATGGCCTGCTTCGACGGCGCATAATCGCCGCGCCGTGAGAGTGCGCCGATCATCAAAATCACATTTGCCCAAGCGGCGACGCTGGTCGCGATGGCGAGCCCCGGGAAACCCGCGACGCCTGAGGCGCGCAGCGCGAAAAAGAACGCGGCGCCCAAAACGATGTTCAGCGCCATTGAGATGAGCGCAAACCGCATCGGCGCTTTCGTGTCCTCGCGCGCGAAGAAGCCGGGCGCGTAAATCTTTGCCAGCACGAAAGCCGGAACGCCCCAACCATAGTGAAAGAGCGCCAGCGCCGCATTGGCGGCGTCCGTTTCCGTGAACGCGCCGCGCGTGAACAGGCCGTCGAGCAAAAACACCGGCGCCGCCATCATCGCCGCCGCCGATGGCAGCGTGAACGCCATGGAGAGATTGACCGCCTCATCCAGCGCACCCCGGGCGCCGGTTTGATCGCCAGCGGCAACCAAACGCGATAGGCGCGGCAGCATCGCCACGCCCACCGCGACACCGATCAATCCGAGCGGCAGCTGATACAAGCGATCCGCGAAATTCAGCAGCGAGATCGCGCCCTCTTCAAGCGAAGCCAGGATCTGGCTAATCATCACGTTGATCTGCAGCGCGCCGCCCGCGATCGCCGCTGGCGCCGCGAGTGTCAGCAAGCGCACCACATTTGGCGTCAGTTTCGGTGCCGACGGGCGCGTCTTTACGCCGGAGCGCCGCGCACCGAGTGCGACCCAAATCGCTTGCAGTGCACCCGAAACACTGACCGCGATCGCCGCCGCATAACCCGCGGCGACCGGATCATCGCGATAGAACCAAACCGCGACCAGAAGGCAGATGTTCAGCAATGTCGGCGCGGCGGCGGCGGCGAAGAAGCGGCCGCGCGCGTTGAGCGCGCCGGAAAACAAAGTCGCCGCGCTGATCGCCACGAGGTACGGCATGGTGATCTGCGTCAGCACCGTAGCGAGATTGAAGATCTCCGGATTGTCGCGATAGCCCGCGAACAAAACCATGTTGATCCACGGCATACAAAGGATCGCAATCGCGGTGATGATGCTCGTCGCCAACACCAGTACGGCAAGCGCTTCACTCGCCAGCGTGTCCGCCGCCTTCTCACCCTGCTCAGCCAAGGTCTTCGAATAGACCGGCACGAACGCTTGGCTGAAGGCGCCTTCCGCGAACAAGCGGCGAAACAGGTTCGGAAACCGTAGCGCAGCGTAGAACGCATCCGCGATCGGCCCCGCGCCGAGCGCTGCGGCGAGCAGCAAGTCGCGGGCAAAGCCCAGGACGCGCGAGATCAGGGTCAGCCCGCCGATGACGGCGGTGTTGCGGGCAAGGCTCATGCGGGCGGGCGACTCACAAGGTGATGCATCTGCCTAGCGCGCCGTCGACGCACGCGCCACAGCCAAGGCTTTTCGGGCGGGATCGGCGGGTGCTGCAGGCTCGGCGGCGCGCAACACCGCTTCAAGCTCGGCGCGCAATCCGGCGATGCGGCGCGGCTCTTTGATTTGGCCCCCGCTTTCGTCCTGCACGTAAAAGACGTCGGACGCGCGCTCGCCATAGGTGTCGATGTGAGCACTGGCGATTGAGACTTTCGCCTCCGCGCAGACATGCGCCAGCTCCGCCAAGAGCCCGAGCCGGTCGCGGCCGGACGCTTCGACGACGGTGGCGTGGGGCGTGAGATCATTGTCGATGCGCACCCATGGCTCGATCGCGAACGCGGCATTGCGGCGCGACGCTGGTTGCGGCGTTGGCAAAGCATGATCGGTGAGCGCGGCGCGATTGAGGCGCGCGATGAGGCCTTCCAGCAAAGCCGAGTCGCGCATGCCGAACGGTTTGTGATCGGTGGTCTGAATCGAGAACACGTCAAACGCCGCGCCGTCCTTGGTGGTGTGGACGCGCGCGTCGGCAATATCTGCGCCGCTAGCGGAAATCGCGGCGGCGAGGCTCGCAAAGAGACCAGGCCGGTCGCCGGCATAGACCAGCACTTCGGTGACGCCTTGCTTTGCGCGAATGCGGGTGGCGACATGCGGGATGGCGCGGCTGCTGCGCGCGTTCATCACTTCGGTCGCGTGCCAGGCCAGCGCTTCGGAATCGTGATTAAGCCAATAGCCGTCTTCGACGGCGTCGAGCCAAGCGGCCAGCGCGTCGTCGACGCGCACATGCTGCAACAAATCCGCCTTCGCGCCGGCGGCCAGTTCAGCGAGATGCTCGCGCACGCCCTGCTCATCGGAGCGCCCGCCATGCAGCGCCGCTTCCGTCAGCCGATACAAATCGCGCAGCAGCTGACCCTTCCAGTCGTTCCACACGGTCGGGCCGACAGCGCGAATGTCAGAAACCGTCAGCACCAGCAGCAGGCGCAGGCGCTCGACGTTGCCGACGATCTCGGCGAATTGCGAGACCGTGCGCGGATCTCCAATGTCGCGCTTCTGCGCGAAATCGCTCATCACCAGATGGTGGCGCACCAGCCAGCCGACGAGATCAACTTCCTCTTGCGGCAAGCCCAACCGCAAGCACGCGGCGCGGGCGGATTTTTCGCCTTCGATCTGTTGATCGCCATCACCCTTGCCGGTGTCGTGCAACAGCATCGCAAGATAGAGCGCGCGGCGGTTGATGATCTTGGAGAAAATCTCCGTCGCCAGCGGGTGCTGATCCTTGTGGCGGCCGTGCTCGATCTCCGACATTGCACCGACAGCCTGCAGCGTGTGCTCATCCACCGTATAATGGTGGTACATATTGAACTGCATCTGCGCGACGATGCGGCCGAACTCCGGCACGAACTTGCCGAGCACGCCGGCCTCATTCATGAGCCGAAGCGCTGCCGCTGGATCGCGCTTCGATGTAGCGACATTGAGGAACGACGCGCGCGCTTCCTCATCCTGGCGCCATTCCGGCGTGATCCGCCGCGCCCGCCGCGTCACTTCGCCCAAAGCCGCCGGGTGGACGTCGAGATCGCGTCGCTCCGCAATCTCGAAGAGGCGCATCATGTTGCTGGGTTTATCGAGCACGCTCGGTTGCTCGATGTTGAGGCGGCCGCCGTCGATGACGAAGCCTGGAAAATCGGGCGCCGTTTTGCGCGCATTGCCGCCAAGCAGACGCTGCAGCCCGCGCGGCGCGCGCTTGGCGTCATCGGCTTCGAGCTTGGCGCACAATACGCGCGTCAGCACGCCGACTTCCTTCGCCACCAGGAAGTAGTGCTTCATGAAGCGCTCGACTTCAGTCTGGTTGGCGCGGGCATGGTAGCCCATGCGCTTGGCCATTTCCGGCTGCACATCGAAGGTGAGCCGCTCTTCACCGCGCGCGGTGAGGAAGTGCAGATGGCAGCGCGCCGTCCACAGAAAGTGTAGCGAACGGCGGAAGGCGGCGCGCTCTTCCTCAGTGAACACGCCCGCATCGACGTAATCCTGCGGCCGCACGAAGCCGTAGCGATGCCGCGCCATCCAGAATAGCGTGTGCAGATCGCGCAGCCCGCCCTTCCCTTCCTTGATGTTGGGTTCGACCATGTAGCGTGACGCGCCGATGCGATGGTGGCGCTCGTCGCGCTCTCTGAGCTTCGCGGCGATGAAGGCGCCGTGATCCTTTTCGGCCACCTCCTTGCGGAAGCGCACGGTCAGTTCTTCGCCGAGCGACTGATCGCCGGCGATACGGCGCGCTTCCAGTAGCGCTGTTTGGATCGTGTGATCCTCGCGCGCCAGCTTCAGCGACTCATCGACATTGCGCGACGAGTGGCCAACCTTCAGCCCCATGTCCCAGAGCATATAGAGCATGTACTCGGTCACGCTCTCGCTGAACGGCGTCGGCTTGTAGGCGCGCAAGAACAGGAGATCGAGATCGGACGATGGCGCGAGCTCGCCGCGGCCATAGCCGCCGACCGCCATCACCGTGAAGCGCTCGCCCGCCGTCGGATTGCGGGCGCGAAACAGGTGGACGGTCGTGTAGTCGTAAAGCGCGCTGACCACTTCGTCGGCTACCGCAGCCAGCAGGCGCGCAACGGCGAGGCCGTTCTCCCCCGCCTCCAACCGCTCCTTGGCGATCATGCGGCCACGGAAAAGCGCCCCGTGCAGCAGCTGCTTGACCGACGCGCGCGCATTATCGCCTTCGGCGGCCGCGACCGCGCTCAATTGAGCGCGAAGCCGGAGGCCGTCGACGACGTGTTCGATGCGGGCGTGCTTCAGCCGGATGGGCATGTGTCTTTCAGGTGCTTCCTAGTTAGGCATTTCACCGGGTTGTTGTGCTGGGCGCCAGTCTCCACAGCTGCAGGATATGACTTCTTGGTAAATCACAGTACGCAAACTTGCCTCATTTCGCGGGCACAGCCAGATAGAGACGCGGGCCACGGCCCTGGAGACCTCTGAATGCGCAGCAAAGGCACCCGGACCATCAAGCCCGTCGACGAGGACCACCAGATCCACGATCACCCGGCCCGCGCCAACCTCGAAGCCCTGATGGACCAGAAATTGTTCCACCAGCGCATCAAGAGCGAGCGTGCCTCGGCATATTGGTTCGCCGCCTCGCTTTGGGGCGTCACCGGCCTGATCCTGGGCGCCTTCCTTGGCGTCTATATTACGCTCGCGGTGCAACAGGGTTCGGCTGACGTCTGGCGTGATAACTTCATCGCCGGCGCCGCCGCCGACGCCGCACAGGATAGCGTCAACCGACGTCCGTCGCTGCTGCCGGGGCCTGACGAACAACAGCCCCCGCAAAACCCGTAAAAAGCTACTCTTCGGATTTGAGAGCCTTTAGCCGGTAGAGCGCGTCCAACGCCTGCTTTGGAGAAAGTGCGTCCGGATTGATCTCGTCCAGCGCCGCTTCGAGCGACGAGGCCTTGTTCTCTTCCATCACCTGCGCGAACAGCGGCAACTCATCGACAATCTCGACCCGCGTCGAGCCGCCGCTCGCCTCAAGCCGCTGCAACACAGCCCGCGCGCGCTCGACCGCACTCTTTGGCAGCCCAGCAAGCTTCGCGACTTGGATGCCGTAGGAGCGATCCGCGGCGCCCGGCGCCACTTCGTGCAGGAAAACCAGATCGCCTTTCCATTCCTTCGCACGCAAATGCGCGTTGGCGCCGGCTTCGAGCTTGTCCGCCAGGCGCGTGAGTTCATGATAATGCGTGGCGAACACGGCGCGGCTCCGGTTCGCTTCATGCAGATGCTCGGCGACCGCCCAAGCGATAGCAAGGCCATCAAAGGTCGCGGTGCCGCGGCCGATTTCATCGAGCACGACGAGCGCACGCGGCCCCGCTTGATGCAGGATCGCGGCGGTCTCGACCATCTCGGTCATGAAGGTGGATCGCCCGCGTGCGAGATCATCCGACGCGCCAACGCGCGCGAAGACGCGATCCACGACACCGAGCCGCAACTTCCGCGCCGGCACGAACGAGCCCGCTTGCGCGAGCACAGCCAGCAACGCGATCTGGCGCAGATATGTGCTTTTGCCCGCCATGTTGGGGCCAGTGACAACCATCAAGCGCGGCCCGCTTTGGCCGGCGCCGTCTAACCGCGCATCGTTCGGCGTGAAGCCATTGCCATCGCGCCGCACGCCCTCCTCCACCACGGGATGACGCCCGCCTTCAGCCAGCAACGCCACGCTATCGTCGATCTCGGGGCGCGTGGCTTGTGTTTCCTCCGCCCATTGCGCCAGCGCCGCGGCGACATCGAGCGCCGCAAGCGCTTCGGCGGCGGCGCGGATGTCAGCTTCGCATTCGGCGGCGCGCGCGGCGAATTCCTTGAACAAAGTAAGCTCGCGCGAGAGCGCGGCGTCGCCGGCTCGAGCGATCTTGGCGTCGAGCTCGGCAAGCTCCGTCGTCGTGAAGCGGATCGAGCTGGCATTGGTCTGGCGATGGATGAAGCGCGCATTGAAGGGTGGCGTCATCAGTGCTTCGGCCTGTTTGGGCGTGGCGTCGATATGATAGCCGAGCACGCCATTGTGCTTGAGCTTCAGGCCAGCGATGCCGGTTTCCTCCGCGTATGTCGCTTGCAGAGCTGCGATCACTTTGCGGCTGTCGTCTCGCAGCGCGCGTGTTTCATCGAGTGCAGCGTCGTAGCCGGCGGCGATGAAACCGCCGTCGCGCGTGAGCAAAGGCAATTCCGGCGCGAGCGCGCGTTCCAACATCTGCGCCAAGCCCGCGGACGGCGCATGCGCCGCCAGCGACAATGCTTCACACGCGCGCGCAATCTCGCCCGGCAGCGCGCCGCCAAAGCCAGCAC
>QBMO01000008.1:480-7579 GCA_003242075.1 Alphaproteobacteria bacterium | reverse complement strand
ATTTGGCGCATTTGCGCGATGGGCTGGGCGCTGGCGCGATCGCCAGCGCCCAGCCCATCGCGCAAATGCGCCAAATCGCGCGGGCCCCCGCGGCCAAGCGCGAGCCGCGTCAAAGAACGCGCCAGATCACCCGCCGCGCGCAATTCCTGGCGCACACCATCGCGGCGTTCTCGCTCGCCGAGGAAAAATTCAACCGCATCGAGCCGCTCATTAATGGCGGCAACATCAGTCAATGGCCGGCCGATGCGCTCGGCCAGCAAGCGCCCGCCCGGCGCGGTGACCGTGCGATCAATGCAGGCAAGCAGCGAACCGGCGCGCTCATTGCGCGTCGAGCGCTCAAGCTCAAGCGCTGAGCGCGTCGCAGCATCAATCGCCATATGCGCGCGCGCCGCCACGCGCCGTGGCGGCTGCAAGCGCGGCGCCGCACCCGCTTGCGTTAGCTCGATATAATCGAGCAGCAGGCCCATGGCCGAGATTTCAGCGTCGCTGAAATCGCCAAACGCATCGAGCGCCGCCACCTCGAACGCCGCCTTGATCCGGCGCACCGCGCTCTTAGCGTCAGCCTTCACAGCAGGTCGCAGCGTGAGCGCCGCGCCGACGATGCGCGCCGGTTCGCTGACACGCGGCGCATCGCCCTCAACCGCAAGCACCTCCGCTGGCGAAAGCGCGGCTAATTCTTCCTCGACCTCATTGAGCGCAATCGCGCGTGTCTCGAACGCGCCCGTCGACACGTCCGCCCACGCAATCGCGGCGCCGTCGTCGCCGAATGCAACCGCAGCCAAGCGGTTGGCGCTGCGCGCATCGAGCAGCCCCTCCTCCGTCAACGTGCCCGGCGTAACGACGCGCACGACGCCGCGATGCACGATCGATTTCGAACCGCGCTTTTTCGCTTCGGCGGGGTCCTCAAGCTGCTCGCAGACCGCGACCTTATGGCCCGCGCGGATCAGCTTCGAGAGATAGTTCTCCGCCTGATGCCACGGCACGCCAGCCATCGGGATCGGCTCGCCGCCGTGTTGGCCGCGCTTCGTCAGTGTGATCCCAACCGACGCCGACGCCTTCTCCGCATCCTCAAAAAACAGCTCGTAGAAATCGCCCATGCGGAAGAAGACGAGCGCATCGGGATGCTCGGCCTTCGCGGCGAGATATTGCGCCATGAAGGGCGACGCCTTCGGCGGCGGTGTTTGTGAGGAATCGGGCACGACGAAGCTTTAGACGCTTGTCTGCCGGACTTCCATTGACGAGGCAGGCTCGAAAGCTACGGTGCGGCGCAATTGCAACGAGCGCTACCGACCCCATGCCTGACACGACGAAGCAGACCTTCACCGACGAAGAGGCGCTGGACTTCCACCGCCTGCCGACGCCGGGGAAAATCTCGATCACACCGACCAAGCCGATGGCGACGCAGC
Source organism: Alphaproteobacteria bacterium (assembly GCA_003242075.1). Taxonomy (GTDB): domain Bacteria; phylum Pseudomonadota; class Alphaproteobacteria; order Caulobacterales; family Aquidulcibacteraceae; genus Vitreimonas. The sequence continues at coordinate 6,173 of QBMO01000008.1, read as the reverse complement.
GCGATCTCTCGCTGGCGTATTCGCCCGGCGTCGCGGTTCCTGTGAAGGCGATCGCCGAGGATCCGGACAAGGCTTACGATTACACCTCCAAAGGCAATCTCGTCGCCGTCATCTCCAACGGCACCGCCATTCTCGGTCTCGGCAATCTCGGCGCCATGGCCTCGAAGCCGGTGATGGAGGGCAAGAGCGTTCTGTTCAAACGCTTCGCCGATGTGGACTCGATCGACATCGAAGTGACGACGCAGGACGTCGAAGAGTTCATCACCACCGTGCGCAATATCGGGCCGACGTTCGGCGGCATCAATCTCGAGGACATCAAAAGCCCCGAGTGCTTTATCATCGAGAGCCGTCTGCGCGACGAGCTCGATATCCCCGTCTTCCACGACGACCAGCATGGCACCGCCATTATCGCGACCGCAGGCTTGCTGAATGCGTGCGAGCTTACCGGACGCAAGCTCTCGGAGATCAAGGTCGTCGTGAACGGCGCCGGCGCCGCCGGGCTTTCGTGCATCGCGCTGATCAAGCAACTCGGCGTGCCGCATGAAAACGTCATCGCGCTCGACCGCGAAGGCGTCATCTATCGCGGCCGCGAAAAAGGCATGGACCAGTTCAAATCGGTGCACGCCATCGACACCAAGGCTCGCTCGCTCGCCGACGCCATGAAGGGCGCCGACGTATTCATGGGCCTCTCGGTGGCCGGCGCGGTGACGCAGGAGATGGTGAAGTCGATGGCCAAGCGGCCGATCATCTTCGCCATGGCCAATCCCGATCCGGAGATCACGCCGGAAGAAGTGCACGCCGCCCGCAAGGACGCGATCGTCGCCACCGGCCGTTCGGACTATCCGAACCAGGTCAACAACGTGCTGGGCTTTCCCTACATCTTCCGCGGCGCGCTCGATGTGCGCGCGCGCACGATCAATGAAGAGATGAAGGTTGCCGCAGCGCGCGCGTTAGCTGAGCTGGCCAAGCAGGACGTGCCGGACGAAGTGGCCGCTGCGTATCAGGGCAAGCGGCTCAAATTCGGGCCCGACTACATCATCCCCTCACCCTTCGATCCGCGCCTAATCTCCGAAATTCCACCGTTTATCGCGCAAGCCGCGATGGATTCCGGCGTCGCGCGCAAACCGATCGCGGACATGGAGGCTTACAAACACAGCCTCGCGCAACGCGTCGACCCGACGGCGGCGATGATGCAGCGTGTGCAATCCTTGGTGCGCCGCTCGCCGAAATGCATCGTCTTCGCCGAGGGCGAGGAGCCGTCCGTCATCCGCGCGGCCTATGCGTTTCAGGAAAGCGGCTTGGGCCGCGCCGTGCTGGTTGGACGCGAAGAACTTGTGCGCTCGAACATGGCGCAAGTCGGCGTGCCGGAGACAGCGGCGATCAATGTCGTCAACGCGCGCATCTCCGAACACAACACGCTCTATACCGACTATCTCTATAACCGCCTGCAGCGCTTCGGCTTGCTCTATCGCGACGTCCAACGTCTCGTGAACCAGGACCGCAACGTGTTCGGCGCGTGCATGGTGGCGCTCGGTCACGCCGACGGCATGGTGACGGGCGTGACCCGCAACTTCGCCACGGCGCTCGACGATGTGCTGCGCGCGATCGATCCCGCCCGCGGCGAGCGCGCCATGGGCATGTCGATCATCCTCTCGAAAGGCCGCACATTGTTCGTGGCCGACACGTCAGTCGCCGAATTTCCCGACGCGCCGGAGCTAGCGCAAATCGTAATTCAAGCCGCGGCAATGGCGCGTCAGCTCGGCGTGACGCCGCGCGTGGCTTTGGTTTCGCACTCGACCTTCGGCAATCCGAAAATGGAGCGCTCCGAGAAGATCCGCGACGCCGTCTCTATCCTCGATCGGCGCGAGGATATGGAGTTTGAGTACGAGGGCGAGATGAGCATCGATGTCGCACTCAATCCGAACATGCGCGAGCTCTACCCGTTCTCGCGCTTGTCGGAGCCGGCTAACGTGATCGTCATGCCGGCGATCCACTCGGCATCGATCTCCACCAGCCTGCTCGCCAGCGCTGGCGGCGCCACCGTGATCGGCCCGATCCTGACCGGCCTTTCGCGCCCGATCCAGATCGCCCCGCTCGGCGGCACGGTGTCAGATATCGTGACGTTCGCGACGGTAGCTGCCTTCCAAGCCGCTGAGATCGACGCGAACCGAACCTAGGCGGGCGCGGGTTCTGCTTTCTCCGCAGTCGGCGGCGGCGCTTTGCGCATGATGATGATCGCCAGAACGAGCGCGGCTATGCCGATGACGCCCGAGTAGATGAAGAACGTCATGTAACCGGCTGCGAAAGCTTCCGCATCTATGCCGCGATCAGCCGAGAGTGTAGCGAACGCCGTCGGCGACATGCCGCTGAACCAGCTGCGTATCCACTCGCTCTCCCCGGCCGAAGCCGCCGCGATCGCGCCTTCGACGATACGCCCGGAGACAGCCGCGAGGATCTTGCCCGGCAGCGCATAGAGCGAAGAGAACAACGCGTATTGCGTCGCCGTGAAGCCGAGGCTCGTGAGGCTCGACATGTAAGCGATCAGCGCAGTACCGGCGACGCCAGCCGAGACATTGTCGATGGCGATGCAGAGATAGAGCCCCGGCAACGACGGCCCGGTGAAGGTCAACAAACCAAAGGCGACGTTCGACAATGGCTGCAAGACTGCGCCGACAATGAGCGCCTTCATCAAACCAAAGCGCGCCACCGTCCAGCCACCGAGCCCGACGCCGAGCATCGACATGACGACGCCAAACAGTTTCCGCGCATTCGCCACTTCATCGAGCGTGAAGCCGACATCGACGTAAAACGCGCCCATCAGATTGAGCACGAAATCGGCGATGCGGTAGACGCAAATCATCGCCAGGATCAACGCGCCGGTGCCGCGATAGCGCTTGAAGAAATCCTCCAGCGGTTCTTTCAGAGTCTTGGCGAAGTAGGCGCTTGGCCGCGTGCGCTTGCCTGGCAGCGGATAGGTCGCAAAGCCGACGATCGCCAAGCCGATGGCTACGCCGACCACTTGCAGGATCATGCCCCACGGTCGCGTCGTCCAGATTTCGCCGACCGACGCCGCGAAGGCGTCAAACCCGGCCATGCTAAACAGAAACGTCAGCGGCTCGGCCCGGCCGGCGATGCCCGCGCCAATGAATGCGGCGCCCAGCACCATGAGCGCGAGGCGGCCGATCCACTCCCCTGCTTCAAGCGCTGGCGAACCCTTTTCGGTTTGCTCGAGCGGCGTCTCGATGCTGTTTTCGCGCGGCGCCAGCAGCACGCCGACAATGCCGATCGCCATCACGAACGCCATCAGCATGTAGGAGCCCGTCCAGCCGATGCGCGAAGCCATCCAGAGCGGCAACGCGCCCGAGACGATAATGGCGATGCGATAGCCCCACTGATAGGCGGCGGCCATCGCGCCTTGCTTTTCAACGCTGGCCGATTCGATACGCCATGCGTCAATGGCGATGTCTTGCGTCGCGCCAAACACGGCGGTGATCGCCGCGCAAATCGCGACCATGGCGATGACGTCCATGTTCGGATCAGGCTGCGCGCCCGCATCGCCGCCCGCGACGGCGGCCGTGACGACCGGCGCGTTCGCCGCAATTGCCCAAATGCCGACGACGACGCCGATCTGCGCCACCAGCATCCACGCACGGCGCTTGCCGAACAAACGGTGCAGCACCGGCACCTTCACGCGATCCACCACCGGCGCCCAGAGGAACTTGATGGCGTAGGTGATCGTGACCAGGCTCATCAGCGTAATCACATCGAGCGGCACTTTCGCCTGCCGCATCCACACCGAGAGCGTGTCGTAGATCAGCAAGTTCGGCAGGCCGGCCGCGAAGCCGAGTACAAGCATAATCAGCGCGCGGCGTTCGAAGAACACAGCGAGGGCGTCCCAGGTCGTGCGCTTCGGCGCGGCGGCGTCGGTCATGGCTTACTCCAGGCGGGACGGCCTTAATCGGCGCTGAACGTGGCCGGGTTCGGGCGGGCGGACAAGCGCTCGGCGACCGCCAGCAGCCGCGTGGCGTCAATCGGTTTGGTGATGAAATCGTCCATGCCGGCATTGAGCGCCTGGGTGCGCTCGGTCTCGCCCGCGTCGGCGGTGAGCGCCACGATCGGCGCGCGCGCCGACGGCCCCTCGCCGGTGCGGATGCGTTGCGCTGCTTGCAGACCGTCGAGCCGCGGCATGCGGATATCCAGCAGGATGAGATCGAACGCCTCGGCGGCGGCGCTTGCGACCGCCTCCTCGCCGTCTTGCGCCAAACTCACGACGCAGCCCGCCCGCGTCAGCAACGTGCGCGCGAGCAGCGCGTTGACGGGATTATCTTCCGCGAGCAGCACGCGCAGGCCATGCAACCGCCCGGATGCAGGCGCCGCGATGCGCCGATCTGGCGTCGCCTCCTCTTTCGCGGCGCCGAGGGCGATGTGGATGCGATCGACCAAGGAGCGGCGGCGCACGGGCTTCAGCGTATAGTGTTCAACGCCGGCAGTGCGCGCGCGTTCGATCGCGGCGCGTTCCTCTTGCGGCACAAGCGCGATCACGGCGCGCGCATAGCGCTTCATCGTGTCGATCTCTTCGGCGCTGACGCCCTCGCGCCAGTCAAACAGAATGACATCGGGTGAATCATCACATTCGACCATCACGCCGCCAAGCGAAGCGATGGTCGCGCGGAGGGCCTGCGGCAGCACCGGCGATGCGCTCATCACGCACACTTGCGCGCCGTTAAGTGAGCCGATGGACGCCGCTTCATTGCTGGTCGCCGGCAGCGGCAGTTCAACCCAGAAACTCGCGCCAAAGCCCGGGCGGCTGACAATCCCGACATCGCCACCCATCGCTTGCGCAAGCTTCTTGACGATGGCGAGGCCTAAGCCTGCGCCGCCATGCCGGCGCGCGACGCCAGCATCGGCCTGCGCAAACTCCTCGAATATGAGCGCTTGCTTATCGGGCCCGACGCCCGGGCCGGTGTCGCGAATGTTGAAGCGCATGCGATCGCCCGGGCGAACATTCATCTCGATGACAACGCCGCCAACCTCCGTGAACTTCACGGCGTTGCCGGCGAGATTGAACAAGATTTGCCGCAAGCGGCCTTCATCGCCGGTCACCCGCGCCGGCGCGATCCCGCGCACGACGACGGCGACCTCCAACCCCTTCGCATGCGCGCGTGGCGACATCAGTTCGGCCACATCTTGCATCGTCGCTTCCGGATCGAACGGCGCCGATTCGAGTGCGACGTGCCCCGCTTCGAGGCGCGAGTAATCGAGAATTTCTGTTATCAGTTCGAGCAAATGCTCGCCCGATTGTTTGATGGCGCTCACATAGGTGCGCTCGTTCGGTTCGAGTTTGCCGAAATCAAGCAAGCCGGCCATGCCGAGAATGCCGTTGAGTGGCGTGCGCAATTCGTGCGTCAGCGTGGCGAAGAGCGTCGTCTTGGCGCGCAGCGCGTCTTCAGACGCGCGGGTGTGGCGGGTGATGTCGCGCGCGACGCAGAGGCGTGCGCCATCGGGCAAAATGCGCTCCACCCACTCGAAGCGGCGGCCGTCCGGCGCGGCCGCATCGAAGCGGCGCTCGCCATCAACGAAAGCCGGCGCTGGCGCCCTGCCCCAAGGCGGACGCTGCGGGCCGATCCATTGCCGGAACGTGGCGCGGAAGGCCGGATTGGCGCGCAAAAGCACGCCGTCCGCCGCCAGGATCG
>QBMO01000008.1:0-470 GCA_003242075.1 Alphaproteobacteria bacterium | reverse complement strand
GCGACCGGATCGGGCAGCGCGTCGAACGCATCGAAGGCGGGTGCGGCGGCTGGATGAGCCATGCCTGCATCAAGCGTGCGCCCGGTTAAGAAAGCTTAGCGATCTGGCCTTCTCAACCAGCCCGGACCATGCCGCCTTGTTCCGCACCCGCCCATTGCCGCTTCAGGCTGAGCGCCTCAGCGATATGGATGCGGCGCACGGCTTCCGAGCCATCGAGATCGGCGATGGTGCGGGCGACCTTGAGCGTGCGGTGATAGGCGCGCGCTGACAGCGATAGCGTTTCCGCCGCTTTCGCTAACAGTGCGGCGCCCGGCGCATCGGGTGCGGCGAGGCGTTCGAGCGAGTCGAGATCGAGCACCGCATTAAGCCCCTGCCCGCGCGCGCTCTGCGCATCGCGCGCGCGCATGACCCGCGCTGCGGCTTCAGCCGTGCCTTCGATCGGCGGCGGCAGCGCAAGATCAGCGGCGGTG
>QBMO01000089.1:11831-12450 GCA_003242075.1 Alphaproteobacteria bacterium | reverse complement strand
AAGCAACGCCACGCACGCCGAAGGCCGCGCCGGGCGCGACGGAGCCAAAAGCCGAAGCGCAAGCGACTGACAGCAAGTCGGCGCGGATTGAGGCGGCGCAGCCCAAGGCCTCTCCGCCGACACCGGGGAACGCGGCGCGCGATGGCGGCGCCCAAACTCCGGCGCCCACGCCGATCAGCGTTGACTCAAGCGCGCCGCAACCCTCGCCTTCCACCGCCTCGAGCTTCCTGCAGCAAGCCGCGCAGACGCAGCAAACAACGGCGATCGATCACAACGCAGTTCGCGCGGCGCCCGCCGCCGCGCAGGTCGCCCGCGAAATCGTCCGCCGCTTCAATGGCGAGACGACCAGCTTCGATCTGCGGCTCGATCCGCCCGAGCTTGGCCGCGTCGAAATACGATTGGAAGTGACGCGCGATCATCGCGTCACTGCGGTTGTGGCCGCTGACAATCCGCAGGCCCTAGCCGAACTCGCGCGTCACGCGCGTGATCTAGAACAAACGCTGCAATCGGCCGGCCTTGAGTTGAGCGACAACGGCTTGTCGTTCGACCTCCGTCAGGGCGGCGAAGGCAGAGCCGACGCAGATAGCGAACGCGGCGGCAATGCCGCCAGCGCCGAAAC
>QBMO01000089.1:0-11821 GCA_003242075.1 Alphaproteobacteria bacterium | reverse complement strand
CAGAAGCAGAGCAACCCGCCATGAGCTCACGCCCGCTCGGCTTCGAGCGCTGGCGCGGCGTGCGCGTCGATATGATGGTTTGAGGATACACGCATGACAATCGCTCCCATCGCACCAGACACGGCGCAGGCCACCGGCGACCGCACGCGACTGTCGGACAATTACGACACGTTTCTCATCCTGCTCACTGCGCAGCTGCAAAATCAGGACCCGTTGGCGCCCATGGATTCCACGCAATTCACCCAACAACTCGTGCAGTTCAGCCAAGTCGAACAGCAGATCCGCACCAACGAACAGCTCGAAGGCCTGGTCAACCAATACCAAGCCGCGAGCGCGGGCGCGGCCCTCTCCTATCTTGGCAAGGACGCGATCATCGAAGCCGATGACACCTATCTCGCGGGCGGCGAGGCGAACTGGGCTTACACGCTGCCGGAAGCGGCAACCGACATCACGATCCAAGTGCGCGACGCGCGCGGGCGCACAGTCTACACCGAAGACGGCGAACGCGGCGCTGGACAACACTTGTTTTCATGGGATGGCACGCAAACTGTCGGCGGCACGGCGGCCGACGGTGTCTATTCGATCGTCGTCACCGCAAGAGATGCATCGGGCGAAGCAATGACGCCCGTCGTCAATGTGCGCGAAACTATCATGGGCGTAGATTTCTCCGGAGCGACGCCGCTCGTCATCACGCCCGCGGGGACACGCGGGCTCGATGTGATCCGATCGGTGCTGAGCTAACACTTTCAGCGTCCGCCGAATGCGGACGCAAACACCGCGCAGAAGCGCTCCATACATAACCTTTTTGCCGCGGACGATGGGACGCACGCGGCGATGGAGCTGGGACACACATGTCTATCTATACCGCATTGCGCGCGGGCGTTTCTGGCCTCACCGCCAATTCAAGCGCGCTCGCCGTCATTTCCGACAACATCGCCAACGTGAACACGGTTGGCTACAAACGCTCGGGTGTTGACTTCAGCGCGCTTGTCAACGCGCAGAACTCGAACACCACCTACAACGCAGGCGGCGTGCTGCCGCTCACGCGCCAGCAGATTTCGCTGCAGGGCTCGCTTGAACAATCGCGCTCGACGACTGACCTCGCGATCTCCGGCGACGGCTTCTTCATCGTGTCGCCGAACAACCAGCAGCTCTCGAACGGCGGCTCGGTGCTGTTCACGCGCGCCGGTTCGTTCACGATCGACGCCGATGGCTACATGGTCAACGCGCAGGGCTTGTTTTTGCAGGGATGGCCGGTCGCCAGCGACGGCAGCGTCACGACCAGCCCGACTTCCCTCTCCGCAATTGAGGCGGTGAACATTTCCGGCGTCGGCGGTCTAGCCGAGCCGACCGAGAATGTGGCCATCAACGCCAATTTGAACTCTGACCAAACCCCATTCACCGGCACGTACACCGCCGGCGACATGGCGACCGGCACTGTGACGCCGCACTTCGAAAGCTCGCTTGAAGTTTTCGACAGCCTCGGCGCGCCACGCACCATCGCATTCGGCTTCCTGAAGACCGGGCCGAACACGTGGCAGGTCGAATCCTATGCGCGTCCGAACACCAACATTACTGGCGGTGGCGTCTCAGGTGGCCTACTCGCCAGCGGCACGCTCACATTCAACACCGACGGCACGGTCGCCGGCACCACCGGCACTATCGGCGCGGCGTTCAGTATTCCGTGGGCGACATCGACCGGCGCATCGGCGCAGCCAATCACGCTCGACCTCGAAACCGGCATGACGCAGTTCGCCAAGAGCTTCGGCGTCACCAGCGTCACCGCCGATGGCGTGCCGCCAGGCGATCTCGTCGGCCTCGTGCTCGAAGGCGACGGCATGCTGACCGCGCAATTCTCGAACGGCAGAGCGCGGGCGCTCTACCAGATCCCGCTGGCGACGTTCCTGAACCCCAACGGCCTTGCCGCCGACCAAGGCGGCGCGTTCCGCACCACGCTTGAGTCCGGCCTCTACAACATCAACTCCGCCAATGCCGGCGGCGCGGGGCGTATCGTTTCGGGTGCGCTCGAAGCGTCGAACGTCGATCTCGCGGCGGAGTTCACGAACCTCATCACGACGCAGCGCGCCTACTCCGCCGCGTCGAGGATTATCACCACCGCCGACGAGATGTTGGAAGAACTGCTGATGATCAAGCGCTAAGCGAAACTGAGGGGCGGGTAAGAAACGAGTAAGAGACTCATGTTCTAATTCGAGACATGTGTTTGCGTGATCTTTCCGCAGCCTCTTAGTCGTTTCTTTAGCGCTCCAAGTTATGTTGGCTCCTCAAGAACGAGGAGAAAGGCGCCATGCAGAAGCAACGCCGCTATGATGGGGTGGTGATGGGTCCCGACGGGAACCCCCTCACTTTGGACGATTTGCCGCCGCCGGGCACGACCCGTTGGGTCATCCGACGCAAGGCTGAAGTTGTCGCCGCCGTGCGCGGTGGGCTTTTGACGCTTGAAGACGCGTGCGCACGCTACGGGCTCTCTGAAGAAGAGTTCGAAGGCTGGCGCAAGTCGATCGAGCGCCACGGCCTCCCTGGCCTGCGTACGACCCGCATTCAGCACTATCGCGGCGCCGTCTAACGACGGCGCGCGGTTTGCGCGACATCGTCAGTACTAAGCTTTCAAGAGCCCTCGTCGGCGCGGCGGGGGCTTTTGCGCGTCACCCCTCTCCGCCTCCGCTCAACATGCTTAACCATTGTTTCACGCCCGACCGGGCAATTTCTGCCGACCGGTGAGAATTGCCTAGTGATTCTAGGGCCTCGCCGCGCGTGTGCAGAGGACGGGCGTGAACGGCTTCACTCAAATGCTGCTCAAGGCGGGACCGACGCGGCTATTTGCTGCGCTGGGCATCGCGGCGGTGGTTGCCGCCATCCTGCTGACGCTCGTGCTGCGCATGGGCGGCGAAGAAAAGGCCCTGCTCTTCGCCGGAGTCGAGATGCGCGAAGCGGCCGAGATCACCCAACGCCTCGAGCAGGCGGACATTCCCTATGAGATGCGCGGCGAAGGCGGCTCGATCTATGTCGCGCGCTCGCGGGTGCTCGATGCGCGCATGATGCTCTCGGCCGAAGGCCTGCCCTCGCGCGGCTCGATCGGCTACGAGATTTTCGATGAGCCGGACGCGCTCGGCCAAACCCAGTTTCAACAAAACATTAACCGCCTGCGCGCGCTCGAAGGCGAACTGGCGCGCACGATTGGCTCGCTCGACGGCATCGCCTCCGCGCGCGTTCACTTGGTGCTGCCCGAGCGCCAGCTATTTTCGCGCGAAACCGAGCAACCCTCTGCTTCGATCGTGCTGCAACTGCGCCGTGACGAACTGACGTCAGGCCAAGTGCGCGCAATCCGCAATCTGGTCGCCAGCGCCACACCGGGGCTTACGGCCAACCGCGTCACCATCCTCGACGAGACCGGCCGCCTGCTCGCCGCACCCGCAACGGCTGACGGTGTAGACGCTGAAGGCGTCGATGCCCGCCAGGTGGCGGTGGAGGAACGCATCCGCCAGACCGTGACCGACATCGTTGAAGGCGTCGTCGGCCAAGGCAATGCGCGCGTGCAAGTCAGCGCCGAAATGGATTTCAGCCGCATCAGCGAAACCTCGGAGCGCTTCGATCCGGAAGGCCGCGTGGTGCGTTCAACCACGACGACCGAAGACAGTTCGAGCAGCGCCGGGCGAGCCGGCGGCGCGAGCGCCGGCCTTAACGTGCCGGACGGCACTGCAGGCGCCGCCGCCGCTGGCGCGCAAGACGAGGATCTGTCGAGCAGCGAAACCGTCAATTACGAAATCTCGCGCACAACGCGCACAGAAATTAGTGAGGGCGGCCGCGTGCGCCGGCTCTCGGTCGCGGTCGCTGTCGATGGCGTTATGGCGCCGGGTGAAGGCGAAGCTGCGTCCGCCACGTATCAGGCGCGCAGCGAAGAAGAGATGCAGCGCCTGGCGCAGCTGGTGCGCTCTGCCGTCGGCTACAACCAAGAGCGCGGCGATATCGTCGAAGTCGTAAACACGCAATTCGCGCGCGCCGCGCCGCTAGAAGCCGCCGCCGAGCCCGGCATGCTCGCTTTCCTCGGCGATCTCGACGTCATGCGCATTATCGAGATTGTCGCCGCTTTGCTGGCGTCGCTGGCCTTTGTGTTCTTCGTGCTGCGCCCGCTGATCGGCGGCTTGGTGCGCGGTGGCGGCGCCAGCGCCGAAGGCGCGGCAGCTGGCGGCGTGCCGGCCTTGCCGAGCCCGAGTGGCGGCCTCGCGGCCCTGCCCCCGCCTGATGGCGACGATCCGGGTATCGATGTCGCGGCCGTTGGCGGCCGCGTGCGCCAATCTTCGGTAAAGCGCGTGGCTGAAGTGGTCTCGGCGCATCCCGACGAGTCCGCGCAGATCATTCGTGGTTGGCTCAACAATGCGCTCTAAGCCATGAACGCCCTCGCCCGCCCCGACGCTCCGGTCGCCGTCGATCTCTCGCGCTATTCCGGCGCGGAGAAAGCCGCGATCGTGCTGATGAGCCTTGGCGAAGACGCCAAGCATCTTTGGTCTCTGCTCGACGAAGAAGAGATCAAGGAAGTCTCGCAATCGATGGCGTCGCTCGGCATGGTGCCGTCGGTTGTCGTCGAAGCGGTGGTGCAGGAGTTCGTGCAGCGCATGTCTGGCGCGGGCTCTGTGATGGGTTCGCTCGATCAGACGCAGCGCATGCTGGCGTCGATCCTGCCGAAGGAAAAGCTCGACGGCCTGATGGAGGAAATCCGTGGACCGGCGGGGCGCAACATTTGGGACAAGCTCGGCAACGTCAACGAGGCCGTGCTCGCGAACTATTTGAAGAACGAATACCCGCAGACTGTGGCGGTCGTGCTAGCGAAAGTGCGCCCTGAACACGCGGCCAAGGTGTTGGCAGAGCTGCCGAGCGATTTTGCCGCCGAGTGCATTCTGCGCATGCTGGGCATGGAGCCGGTGCAGCGCGAAATTCTCGACAAAATCGAGACCACGCTGCGCACCGAGTTCATGTCCAACGTGGCGCGCACGTCGAAGCGTGACAGCCACGAATTGATGGCCGAGATCTTCAACAATTTCGATCGCCAGACCGAATCTCGCTTCATCAACGCGCTCGAAAGCAAGAGCCGCGACAGCGCCGACCGCATCAAGGCGTTGATGTTCGTGTTCGAAGACCTCGGCAAACTCGACTCAGGCGGCGTGCAGACCCTCCTCCGCGCTGTCGACAAAAGCGATCTGGCGCTGGCGCTCAAAGGCGCCTCGGACGCGTTACGCAATCTCTTTTTCACCAACATGTCCGAGCGCGGCGGCAAATTGCTGAAGGAAGACATGGCTTCGATGGGACCAGTGCGCCTTAAAGATGTCGACGCCGCGCAGGCGCGCATGGTCGCGCAAGCCAAAGAGCTTGCCGCGCGTGGCGAGATCGTGCTCGCGGACGGCAAAGCCGATGACGAGTTGATCTACTGATGACGCAAATCCGCAAATACGCTTTCGACACCGAATTCGCGCCAGACGGCGCGATCGTGAAGGATGCGCCCAAGCGCCTGACGCCCGAGGAGATCGCAGCCGAATGCGCCGCCGCTTACGAGCGCGGCAAGCAAGACGCCGTCGCGCAAGCCGAACGCCAAGCTGCCGCCGCACTGCAAGCACTGGCGGATGCGGCGTCCGGCGTGTTGACACGGCTTGAAGCCGAAAGCCAAGCCATGCGCACGGAAGCTGCGAGCGTTGCGATCGCGGCAAGCCGCAAGATCGCCGGCGCCGCGCTCGATGCATTCGGGCATGAACGCGCCGCTGTCGCGGTGGAAGCGGCCATGGACGCGCTGCGCCATCAGCCGCGCTTGGTCGTCAAGCTATCGCCGGAAGCCGCCGAAGTGCTGAAACCGCGCATCGCGGAGATGTGCGAGACGCATGCCTATGCCGGCGCCGTTCTCGTGCGCGCCGAACCTGGCTTACGGCAAGGCGCTGTCACCATCGATTGGTCGGACGGAGTCATCCACATGCACCCCGACGACGCCGCCCAACGCATTCAAACTCTGATCGACGCCGCTCTCGCGTCGCAAACGGCATCATGAGGCGAATATGAGCGATCTCAAGCTCGACGAATTCACGCCCACTCCAAACGACGCACCCGGTGCGCCGGACATCGAGCAGAGTGCTGCGCAGTTGGCGCCGGTCTATGACGTGCCGGTCAACATCCAAGCCGTGCTCGGGCGCTCCAACCTCGATGTCGCGTCGCTGCTGCGGCTGACGCGCGGCTCGGTGATCGAGCTCGACCGCAAGGTCGGCGAGGCGATCGACATTTATGTGAACAACCGGCTGGTCGCACGCGGTGAAGTCGTCGTCGTCGACGAGCGCCTCGGTGTGACCATGACGGAAATTATCAAGGACGGCGACGCCTAAGCCAGCGTCGCGAGGAGACTACCTATGCGCCTACTCATCGTCGGCCAGCTCGGAGGACAAATCTCCGCAGCCACGCGCATCGCCATGAACTTCGGCGCGAAGGTCGCGCACGTCGATACGATCGAACAAGCGACGGCCGCGCTACGCGCCGGGCGCGGCGCCGATTTGTTGATGGTCGATGCGCGACTCGATATCGCCGCCGTGCTCGCGGCGGTGTGCAATGACGACCGCCAGTTGGTGGCGGCCGATCCGGCGATGAAGGCCGTGATCGCGCTCGCCGACCAGATCGCGCCGTCGGACGCATCGATCATGATCACAGGCGAAAGCGGCGTCGGCAAGGAAGTGCTGGCGCGCTACGTCCACAAGAAATCCAATCGCGCCGACAAGGCGTTCATCGCCGTCAATTGCGCAGCGATCCCGGAGCAATTGCTCGAAAGCGAATTGTTCGGCCACGAGAAGGGCTCGTTTACCGGCGCTGTCGCGCGCCGGATCGGCAAGTTCGAAGAAGCCGACGGCGGCACGCTACTGCTCGATGAAATCTCGGAAATGGATTTGCGTCTGCAGTCGAAGCTTCTGCGCGCTCTGCAAGAACGCGTGATTGATCGGGTCGGCGGCTCAAAGCCCGTTCCTGTCAACATTCGCGTGCTGGCGACGTCGAACCGCGATCTGACTAGCATGGTGCGGGCCGGCGAGTTCCGCGAAGACTTGCTCTACCGCTTGAACGTCGTGAACCTGCGCATCCCGCCCCTGCGCGAGCGCAAGGACGATCTGGCCGCGCTGGCGCAATTTTTCATCGACAAATACGCGCACGCCAACGGCCGTCCGGCTCGGCGGCTCTCGAAGGAAGGCCAGGCGCAAGTGTTCGCGCACAATTGGCCGGGCAATGTGCGCGAACTGGAAAACGCCATGCACCGCGCGGTGCTGCTGTCGAAGAGCGAAGATGTCGGCGCTGACGCAATCCGTGCGCCGGATGGCGCGCCGGTGGGCGGGCGCGGCGATGTCGGCGCGGCGATCGAGGCGGGCCAAGCCGCCGCGCGCGCGCTCGTCGGGCGTACAGTGGCGGACGTCGAGCAGGATCTGATCCTGGAAACGCTGACGCATTGCCTAGGCAACCGCACGCACGCGGCGCACATTCTCGGCATCTCGATCCGCACGCTGCGCAACAAGCTGAAGCAATATTCGGACGACGGCCTCAGAATAATGCCGCCGCCGACCGGGCAGGCAGCCTGACCGCTGAATGACTGACGCCGCCCAACCACAAGCCCAGGCCTTTGGCCTCGACGCGCTGCGCAATGCGCTGTTCCGAGGCGAGATCGCGCTGGCGGTCGGCGTGCTGGGAATTCTGGCGATCATGCTGGTGCCATTGCCGCCGTTCCTGTTGGACATGCTGCTGGCGGTTTCGCTGATCTTCTCGATCCTGGTGCTGATGACGGCGCTGATGATCAAGAAGCCGTTGGAGTTCACAGCGTTTCCATCCGTACTGCTATTGGCGACGCTGCTGCGGCTCGCGCTGAACATCGCCACCACGCGCCTGATCCTCGCTAACGGCCAAAACGGCGAGCATGCGGCGGGCGAAGTGATCGCGGCGTTTGCGCAATTCGTGATGGGCGGCGAGTTCGTCATTGGCGTCATCGTGTTCGCGATCTTGGTGATCGTGAATTTCGTCGTCATCACACGCGGCTCGACGCGCATCGCCGAAGTGGCGGCACGCTTCACCCTCGACGCCATGCCCGGCAAGCAAATGGCGGTCGACGCCGACCTCTCCGCCGGCCTGATCAACGAACAACAAGCGCGCGAACGTCGCAAATCGCTTGAAGATGAAAGCTCGTTCTTCGGCGCGATGGACGGCGCCAGCAAGTTCGTGCGCGGCGACGCGATTGCCGGCTTGCTGATCGTGTTCATCAACATTATCGGCGGCATCATTATCGGCGTCATGTCTCATGGCATGGATTTCGCCGAAGCAGGCCGCACCTACACGCTGCTCACCGTCGGCGACGGCCTGGTGACGCAAATCCCGTCGCTGATCATCTCCGTCGCCGCCGGCCTGCTGGTGACGAAAGCGGGCATTGACGGCGCGGCGGACAAGGCTTTGGCCAAGCAGCTTGCCTCCTACCCTGTCGCGCTCGGCGTCGTCGCGGCTTGCGCGATCGGGGTCGCGCTGCTGCCGGGCATGCCGAAGATTCCGTTCTTCATATTGGGCGGTGCGGCGGGATTGTTGGCGTGGCGGCTAAGGAAGGCGAGCCGCGTCGTGGAAGCCGCCAACGAAGCGGCAGCCGCCGTGCCCCCAACAGTGGCTGAAGAAACGCCTGCCGCATCGTTGGCGATGGACGACGTGCGGATCGAGTTGGGCTTTGCGTTGCTGCCCCTGATCAACGACGTGCAAGGCCGCCGCCTCACCGATCAGATCAAGGCGCTGCGCAAAACACTGGCGCAGGAATACGGCTTCGTGATGCCGAGCGTCCGCATCCTCGACAATGTGCAGATGCAGCCTGACCGCTACCAAGTTCGCATCCGCGAAATGGAAGCTGGCGAAGGCAAGCTGAAGATCGGCGCGCTGCTGGCGATGGACCCGACCGGCAAAGGCGTCGCCATCCCAGGCGAAGACGTCAAAGAGCCGGCCTTCGGACTCGACGCCAAATGGATTGATGAGCGCGCGCGCGAGGAAGCGAGCTTCCGCGGCTACACCGTCGTCGATCCCGCCACCGTACTGGCGACACATCTGACCGAGATCATCAAGGAGCATATGAGCGAGCTCCTCACCTTCTCAGAAGTGAAAAAGCTGATCAAAGATCTACCGAAAGATACGCAGACGCTGCTCGACGACGTCGCGCCGACGCATATCTCATGGTCGGGCATCCAGCGTGTGCTGCAAAATCTGCTGAAAGAGCGTGTCTCGATCCGCGATCTTTCAGCCATCGTCGAGGCCATCGCCGAGGCAGCGCCTGCGATGCATGATCTAGTGCTGATCACCGAACACGTGCGCGGACGCTTAGCGCGCCAGATTTGCTACGCGCACCGCAACCCGGAAGGCTCGCTGCCAATTATCTCGATGTCGCCCAACTGGGAGCAGACGTTTGCGGAGGCGCTGATCGGCGAAGGCCAGAACCGGCAACTGGCGCTCGCACCGTCAAAGCTGCACGATTTCGTGGCCGACGTGCGCACCGCCTTCGAGCGCGCGGCCCAAAGCGGCGAGACACCCGTCCTGCTCACCTCCCCCGCTGTTCGCCCATTCGTGCGCTCGCTGATCGAGCGCTTCCGACCAAGCACCGTCGTGCTGGGCCAAGGCGAAGTGCACGCCAAGGTGCGGCTAAAGGCGATGGGGCAGGTATAACCGCCCTAGACGTTTCGAGACGCCTTTCTAATGGCATCGAAGACAGGGTCACTAAGTTCACGTGGACCGGCACGCACGCGCTGCAATATGCCAGCGGTCATATGTGGATGTTTCTCCGGCTCGGCAATCACCGTTACATCTGACAGCGTCTCGATTATCTCGGCTTCACTCCGCGCCTCAATCCCGAAGAATGTTGCGCCCGTCCCATAGTCGTAGATGACCACGAAGATCGCCATAGACCCTCCTCGCCTTGCATATGCGTCATAACTTTCCTCGCAGTTTATTTAGCGCTGATTAACCATTTCGACCATCCGCGCTAACCACCGCGAAACGACTCGCGGCGCATATCTGAGCCATGTCAGGCGCACACGCTCTCCCCGAGCCGCCATTACCGCGCACGCGCGCGGCGCCGATCTTTGCCATCGCTTCGGGCAAAGGTGGGGTCGGCAAGACCTGGCTCTCGACCATGCTTTCCTTCGCTTTTGGCCGCGCCGGGCAACGCGCGCTGCTGGTCGATTGCGATCTCGGCCTCGCCAATGTCGACGTCCAGCTCGGCGTGCGGCCCACGGCGGACGTCCACTCAGTCGTGCGCGGCTTCCTCGAACTCGACGCAGCGGTGACGCCGGTTCTCGGCGGCCCTGGCCGCAATGGCGGCTTTGATCTGATCGCGGGCCACTCAGGCTCCGGCGCCTTGGGTACGGTGAAGCTCGAAGAGGTTGGCCGCATCTGCACGGGGCTGACCAAGCTCACACCGCACTATGATCGCGTCATCCTCGATCTCGCCGCCGGCATCGATCCGACGGTACTGCGCTTTGCGCGCGCCGCCGATCGCCTCATCCTCGTCACCACCGAAGAACCTACCGCCCTCACCGACGCCTACGCGATGGTGAAGCTGCTGCGTCTGCAAGGCGCACAGATCACGCCGTGGGTGATCGTGAACATGGCGGAGAACCGCGTCAAAGGACGCAAGGTGTTCGATCAGTTCTCAATGGCGTGTAACGAATATCTCGGCTTCAAGCCGCGTTTCGCTGGCGTAATCTGCCGCGACTCACGCGTGCCGGACTCGATCCGCGCACAGACGCCGCTGCCAATCCGCCATCCCCAAAGCCAAGCCTACGAAGACGTGATCCGGATCGTCGAGACGCTGAACGCGGGTTAAGCCGGTCTCTCGGCGACAATCTCCTCGGCGCGCGCGACCGCGGCGTCGTAAGACTGAATGACCTCGACATTCGCCAGCGCCAAAACGCCCATCTGCTTCAGCACCGCACTTGATGACTGATTCAGTTCGCTCATCAGAACGCGCGTGTCGTGCGCCTGACAACGCTTGAGAAAACGCGTCAGCGCTCCAACCCCTGTCGCATCGGCCATTGGCACGGCCGCGAAGCGCAAAATAAACACCCTAGGCGGCGGGAACGCCGCTTCGAATGCGTCATTGAGACGACTCGCAGCGCCGAAGAACAGCGGCCCACGCAATTCGAATACCTCAACACCTCTCGGCAGTTCCTGACGCGCCGTGTAGACGCCACGCGACGGGCTGGTGAAATCGTCTTGATCGTGTTCAACCAGCGATACGCCCTTTTCGATCGCGGTCGCTTCGGCCATGCGGTGCATGAAAATGATCGCGGCCAGCACAATGCCAACCTCGATCGCTACGGTAAGATCGACGAGCACCGTCAACCCAAATGTTGCCAACAGCACCACCCGATCGCCAACAGGACCGCTCAGAATGTGACGGAAGCGCTCCTGTTCGCTCATGTTCCAGGCAACGACAACGAGCACTGCCGCCAACGCAGCCAAAGGCACGAACGCCATCAACGGTCCGAGCATGAGCATGGATGCGAGCACGAAGAGCGCGTGCATCATGCCGGCAATCGGCGTCTTGGCCCCTGCCCGGATGTTGGTGGCGGTGCGCGCGATGGCGCCTGTTGCAGATATGCCGCCGAACAAGCCGGCGCCGATGTTGGCAATACCTTGCGCGACCAGCTCGCAGTTCGACCGATGGCGCCGTCCTGTCATGCCATCGGCGACCATTGCGGAGAGCAAGCTTTCGACACCCGCTAGAAACGCGATGGTCAGCGCCGGTTGAAAAAGCTCTCGCACACGCTCCCAAGTA
>QBMO01000088.1 GCA_003242075.1 Alphaproteobacteria bacterium | reverse complement strand
TTTTCAGATGCTTAGGTAGCCTCATGAGTGGTTAGATCACTGGATCCACAAGCCGTTGCTCTACCAACTGAGCTAAGGCGGCACAACGATGGAGGAGATAACGAGACACGCGTCCTGGCGCAAGCCAGCGCTTCTGTCCGAGCGGAACTTGCTCAGTCCCGACGTGTCGCGAAGGCCGCCCTAGGTGGCGGCGGCCAATTGGCGGTCGATGGCGTCAGCCAAATCGTCATCGGCGCGCTGGTCTGGAAACAGATGGCCGTAGACGTTCATGGTGAGTTCAATGCGCGAATGGCCCAAAAAGCGCTGCACCTTCTTCGGGGCCGCGCCCGCGGCGATCAGGGCCGACGCGGCAAAGTGACGACCGTGATGGGGCGTGTAGAGCGGCTTCCAGCGCTTCACTTCGCGCTTCACCTTCTCGCGGCCACCCTCGGGAAGGCGCTTGCCGCAGAAGGTCCGGATCGAACTCACTTCCTGAGCGTAGCCGGATGCGGCCAGAACAGGCGACCAAACATCCTGGTAGAAATTCGAATAGAGATGCGGCGTGCCGCTGCGCGTTGGAAAGAGAAGCCCATCGGTCGGCTGGCCGATTGCGACAAAATATTTGCGGAGAACGAGGCTCGCTTCCTTGCCCAGCGTGATCTTGCGTCGGCTGGCGACACTTTTCACAGGTCCGATTGTTCCGCGCAGATGCTCCGAACGCTGCACGATTTTTAGTTCGACTCGGCCGTCGGGACCGAAGCGCAGCATTTTGACGGGGAAGCCCAGCATCTCTGAGGGGCGCATACCTCCGCCAAAAAGCAGACGAAACTGCGCCCCTGCCTGGCCTGTGCCGTCAAAGGCTTCAGCGGCAGCAAGGATCGCCTTCGCCGCAACAGGGGTCGGTATCTTGATCGCCTCGACATCCACTTCGTCGAAGTTTTCGATCAGGTCCAAATTCGGCGCCTTGTGACGCTTCACCAATGCAAACTTGGCGTCGCGCGCCGGATTTTGCGCGAGGTGCCCCTCGCCCACGGCCCATTTCAGCATCACCGAAACGCTGACGCGGATCTTGCGCGCATATGCGAGCGACACACGTCCGGTGAGGCGGCGCAAGAACTGCTGGATCGCTGGCGTATCCAGTTCGGACAACTTCTTGCGCGCGATTTCGTCCGACCGCACGAACCGGCGGAGATGGATCTCATAATTGACGTAGGTCGTGTGTTCGATCACGCCAGCCGCGGCCTGCGCTTCGCGCGCGTTCAAATAGGCGTCGATCAACCAATCTACCGAACAACCAATGCCGCCGCGCTGCCCGCCTGCCACCTTCTTTTGGTGTTCCCGCGCCTCTGCCAGCGTGCGAAACGACTTCGATCGCTGCACGCCAGCTGCATCGCGCCAGCGCGCCTGATAGCGCTTGCCGTTCTTGGTTTCATAGCTGTCGATATCCGACATCACTGAGTTCCCAAATCGAGCGCTTGAAGATCCGGTCGCCGCGCCTGCCAATTGGCAGGAAGAGTCGAATCCGCTTTCTGGGCCGCGTCAAGCTCTGTCTTGAACGCATAGAGAGCGCCTTTGCGCCCGAGCCGTCTGATCGGCAGCGACCCCACGCGCCGCGCATAATAAACAGCGTCGATTGTGCAACCCAAATAGATTGCGATCGCATTCACGCCGTCGAGACGATCACTGGGCGCTGTTCTGCCCTGCGCCGCAGCGACGCCGCCCCCTTCTTGAATCGCCGGATCCAACATCACATTCCAACTCCAGCACCTCGCCGTCTCGGATCGATCATGGTGGAGTTCATGGCCGCCGGATGCACCCGGTAAGGATCCGGAAACGACCAAGTTACAAAATTTGCCAACCGAGGGCTTTCCGGGTCGTTTCCGCGCTATGATGAATTACGGACTCGCGTCGCCGACCCGCAAGCGCCCCGACCGGCAACTCGCGGCCCCTGAATGGACATTCGCCCGCCAGATCCGACCGGAAGCTATCGCCGATCCCGGCCACTGGTAACCTCGGAGACCGGATGAGGAACTGCACTCGTATCGACACGTTGCAAAGAATACTGGCGAGTCCCGGCTTTCCACTGCTGCACAAGAGAAAGCGCGTTATGGACGTCGACACCATATTCATTTCGATTAACGCCACGGATCACACGGCTCAAACCGACTGGTGGACCAAGTTCCTAGGCCGGCCTTTCGACCGCATTCCGGTTCCGAGCTGTCGCGAATGGGACTTGCGCGAAGGCGTCCTGTTCCAGGTGCTCGACAATTCCAGCGACCGGACGCGCGTCGTAGTCTCGCTGCGCGTTGAGAATCTCGACGCCAATATTGAACGCCTACGCGCCGCCGGCGTCCCTATCTCAGATCCCAAGCCAGTCGAGGGCTTCGCCACTCTTCGTTTTGTTAGCGTGCAAGACCCTGAAGGCAACACGATCGGACTTCTCGACGGGGCCTGACAAGCGACTTTACCCATCACACGCGTAGCGTCGTTTTCATCGAATGGTGCGGTCGGTCCAGCGTCCGGCACCGCATCGAATTTCACGACTGGCCTGGTCGATCTTATGCGGTCAGTGGCTTAGGTGCCGACAGACCGGCGCGAGTTCGCCGCACTCGGACCGCCGGGCGACGTTGCAGAAATCCAGGCGCCCGCGCTATCGCAACAACCATCAGCTCCCAGGGCCTCTCGAAGCGAAGTGTAGAATGGGCATTCGAAATTACTTGATCGAAGGCGTTTCCGGCACTGGCAAAACGTCGGTGGCCGAAGAGCTTCAAAGACGCGGTTACCACGTGCTCCACGGTGATCGGGAACTAAAATACTGGGGCGATCCGAAGACAGGAGCGCCTTTGGTTGAACCGCGTCATGAGAACGAATCGGAGAGAGTCGCATGGCGTCATGAGCATCTGCTTTGGGACATGGACAAAGTTAAAACCGCGATCGCAGATCACAGCATCGAAGTCACCTTCTTCTGCGGCGGCTCTAGAAATTTCTTCCGCTTTGTCGATCTGCTGGACGGAGTTTTCGTACTTGATGTCCGCGACCTTGGCGTCTTGTATCGACGGCTTGATGAACGCGTGGCGCTGGACCCCACCGACTTTGGCGGAACGCCGGAGGAAAAGAAGTTCGTTGCCCGGCTGCACCAAACACAAGAAGACGTCCCGCATAAAGGCGTCTTTATCGACGCCACTGCGTCCATCGCACGCGTTGTCGACGAAATTCTCTCGGAATGCAGAGGATAGGCAATCCCGCTCCGGGCCACCGTAGGTCCTGATCGCCCCGCAAGCGATTGGCCGCCGCGCTCACGGCGCGCCACCGAGCAATATTTGTTGAATGGCTTGGTCTACTCAATGCAGTCAGCGGCATCGGCCCCGCCCTACCGGCGCGGTTTCGCCGAAGGCGGACGTTCAACTTAGCGAGCCAATAAACCATCCGCCGATTTCTTGAGCCTCATTAGGTGGCATCTTCGACAGGACATCTCGGAGACTGGAAGCGGCCCACGAACCGCTCCCGATGTTGAACCGGGTCGATTTGGTTCGCTCGTTCCACAGGTGCTTGGCGACATTCTCCAAAAAAAGCTGGAGGCTCATTTCAATCGTTCCCGCTTTACCGCTCCTCTCAAGCTCAAGAGTTCTCGTTCGGAGCGTGTGAAATTCCTGGTCCAACTCATCCCAACGGTCGGGATCGCTACAAAGCTCTAAAAACTTGGTGCTGATCGATAGGCGGGATACTGCCAGCTTTTGCACGGCTTGCGCGAGAGATGCCGCTAACTTGTCAGAGTGGACCGACATCCGCACAGCGCGACGCAGTGTTTCGCCGTCAGCATTCCAGGCGATGTCCAAAGGCGGGATATCATCCGGGTCCATCGCCCCACTCTCAGTGGACTGCTGTATGTCCGCAATTGGGCCAGAGCCGCGCCGTCGTCCATTTTTCTCGAATGACCGAAGCGCGCCAGTCCAGCCAATGACGCTTTGGCCGTAAATTCGGATCGTCGTCGCCGAAAGCCGTCGTTCAGTGAGATCAGCGGATGACGCCAAGTAAGGGCGTGAGGTTGTAGTCAAGACGTAATTCTCTGGTCAACTGAACACCGCGGCCAACAAAAGCGCGAGCAGGAAGATGATCATCGGCGCAGCGCCTGTCGACGCCACTCGCCGCCACAAACGCCCCTGTGCGCTTTGCCCCAGGCTGGGTGCGCTCCACGATTCAGGCCCCGCGCCTACGACCATGAGCACCCCGCCGCGTCCCTCCACCATGCCGAGATCGGTGACGGCTATTTCAGCGCGCGCCGCCAGTGCCGTCGCTATTCGGTTGGTGCCCAACTGCTCAAAATTTGTGCCCACCGCACGATCCTCGCCAAGGATGATGAGCGCGCCGTTGCTCAGTCGCAACCCGTAAGCGCGCTGCATGGCGGCCAAGCCGACCGAGCGGTAGGCTTCAAGCCGCGTCTCGACGGCGGCGATGTCAGCGTAACGAATGACGCCGCTGAATGCCGGCAACCGATGGATCAACGAACGACCTGCAGGCAGGCGCAACGCCGCGCTGTTTGGCCCGAACTCAACCCGCAGAACCCATTTCGCGTAATTATCGCGGGCCACGTAGCCGACTAGGAGCGCAATCACCATAGCGATCAACGCGAGTGTGAGGGCAATCGCAAGGTTCTGCGGCAACAGCACGAACGCCGCCGCTGCCGCCCCGATCGCGATCGGCGATATCAGCGCCAGCGTAAACGCGCCCAGCAGGCGCTGTTCTAACGGCGCACGATGAACCTCCGTGACGGCTACCGGCAGTCGCAACCCGCTTACTTCCTTCATCCGCCCGCCTGCCGCTTTGCCTCGAATTGATGATGTCTGAGAGGGCCGCGATCGCAAGCGCCCGCAAGGCTAAGCCTGACGCGCCAGCCGTTCTTTTAGGAATACCCGGTCAATCGCTTAGCGCCCGCAGCAAAAGGCGCGCTCTCGCCGAAGACGGTCACTTGTAAGGTTTCATTTTTTTCCCCGACCGGAATTTATCGTCGTCTAGGCATCCCATATCCTCAGGCCGATCCAGCCGTGCGCTGCAAGATAGAGACAGGCAACGCCTGCCAACAGTGCACAGCAACAAGCAAAAACACGGGATACCATGTTGGCGCCACGTGGCGGCACGATCGCTAACGCCAACGCAATGAGTGCACAAAGCGGCGCAACGACAGAGACCGCGAGCACACTCCAGCCGACGATTGAAGGATGCCCCAGGATCGCCAGATCGTCCGTTTGCAGGAGCGCCAGCGGTCCGAGCGCTGAGGCAGCGCTCAAGATTATCGCAGCAAATGGCCAGAAGCGGAGCGCCACACCGCCTCGACTTTGCAGGCGCCCCATGAACGCACTCGGCACCCACAAAACGGCGTACGCCAATGCGCCAACCATGCACGCTATAAACAACACGAGCGACGCAATCTTCGCCGACATCTCAAGGTCTGGAACGCGACGGTGTGCGCCGACGCCGGACTGGATCCGCACGCCTTCAGTCGTCTCGATGATCGCCAAGCTCGGCGCGGCGTCGCCGACTGCTTGGAAAAGCCCGCTGCCAACGTGCAGCCAGCGCTGGCCTTTAAACAGCAGTGCGTCAGCCTCGAACGAAGCGCCCTCCCATTGGGTGAGCCCAACCACGGCCGCCAGAAAATGCCGACGTGGCGTCATGATTTGATATTGCCCGGCCCATACGCGCTGGTCGCGCTCTGAAATAGGCTGTGCAACGATAGTCGGCGCGACGACACTGCGCTCAAGATAGCTTCGCACCAATCGCGCCGCATCGAGCACTTCATCGGCGGCGCTGTTGGCCATCAGCACATAGGCAGCGCCGATCTGCGGGGCGTACGCATAAGTCGCAACAAAGCCATCAATACTGCCGTCGTGACCGAAAAACACCACGCGGCCCCGCGTGTCGGCGACGTTACCCAGCGAGTAACCGTAGCGAAGGCCGGCACGCACTGCGTCATTACCAACCGGAGTTTCGATGCGCTCTGCTGTTGCCGGCGTGAAGTAAGTTACGCCGTCAAGCGTGCCACGTCCCAGCATGAGCAAGGGCAAACGGGCCAGATCGCTTGCAGTGAGGTTCAATGAACCGCTTGGGCGACCAGGGATGTCCATGAAACGCTCTTCAGCAAGGTCGCCAGGCCGATAGCTTCTGGACACCCTGCCCGCGATCTCGGGTTCAAGAGTCCAGTAAGCACTAGTCATACCCAACGGGGTGGTGAGACGCCGCGCCATGAAGTCCTGAAAGCGCTCGCCACTGACAGTTTCGATGACACGACCTGCCAAGATCGGGCCAGCATTGCTGTAAGAGGTACGCGTTCCCGGACGCCATCGACTTTGATAGGGCCCATAAAGATTGATCGCATCAGAGAGCGGGACATCTCGCCCCTCAATCAAGTAGTGACGAAACGCGATGTCGTTGAAACCCGCCGTGTGCTCCAGCAGATGGACGAGCCGCACGGGATCACTTGCCCGCCAGTCGTTGTGAATTGCCAGGTCGGGCAACAGCGTTGCGACCTCGGCATCGAGACTGAGACGTCCTTGCTCCACCAGCATCATCACCCCGATCGCGGTGAAACTCTTGCTGATCGAACCGGCGCGAAACACGGTCTCGTTGACGACAGGCGCCCGTGTAGACAAATCCGCCACGCCGTAATTCCTACTGAGCACAATCCTCTCATCTTCGATGACGATCAGAGCGGCGCCCGGAATACGCGCGGCGTGGAGAACCTCCCCAACGGCCACATCGAGGGCTTCGAGTGACGCCGGAGGTTCCTGGGCCCAGCAATCATTCGCCGCGAGAAGACCCAAGCTCGCCAACACGGCCGCCACCAAGGCTCGAACTCTCATGTATCACCCCTGGCATGCGCCCATCGGAAGCAGTCCTTGGTTGTTACCCTAGAGGCGGATTCGAGCCAGCGCGAAGCGTAGCGCCAACTTTGCTGATCGGCGGGCTCGCTCCAATCAAGCCCATCGCTTGTGGCTCACGCCACCGGCGCGCTCTCGCCGAAGCCGGTCATCCGCCAAGCTAGCTAACGCACTCGTTCAACACGGCGGCGATTCTTGCATCCCAAGGAACGACGATTGCCTGCCCGAGCGCTTGCACGGCGAAGCGCTCCTGCTGGGTTTTCAGCACCACCAATCGCGGATCGGCGCCATCGACGTCCACGCCGAGAATATGCGCGCTATCATTCGTGGCCGTCGCGCCAAACGCGACCGTATCGGCGGCGGTGTAGACGCGCATGTCCCCGTTCTCTGTAGGGTCGCTGACGGTCCAGTTGATAAACGCTCGGCGCGTGCCGCTGTTGCACCCGATCGTGAGCGTGTCGGGATAGTTCGCTGGCGTGAAACGAACGCCCGTCGTCGCGCCATCGCCGACGCTCTCCCAGGCGCCCGCCAGCGGCTCGTTAGCAAGCAAGTCGGCAGCCAGCGGAAGCTCACTGCCCGGCGAAGCAGGATCGGACTCGAGCGCTGGGGCCGAGGTTTGGCCGCACGCGGTGAGCACGAGTGCGAACAAGACGAGCAAAGCGCGGGCGATCATATGACTTCCTCCAGAACGGTGACGCTTAGCATCGTGGGCCAGCGAATCCACAACCATTTGGTCGTGCACGAAGACGTCCAGTCGCTGGACGCGCCCCGTCCGTAGGTTGTGAAAAATCGGCTGACTTATCCGGACGTCTCCGCCCCACTCACCCAGACGGCATTGTTCGCCGACTCCGGTCGTTGCGTTTAAGGAGAACCTGAAGCCTAGATGTAAACAACAACGTCCTCCGCTCTTGCTGGCACGACGCGGATCGGTACTTTCAGGCTACGCGCGTGTTGCGCCGAAAGAGGCAAACGCTATGGCTCTCAGAGCGCTTTTCCTTGGCGCGCCCGGCGTTGTGAGCGCCGGTATCGCGCGCGGCTGGCAACTGGCCGGACACACCATCGCTGCGATTTGGTATCCTGAGCGTCTCGCTGTCACATCAGAGTTTGAGCAAGATCGCGCTCTTGCGCGGCGCGCCCCAGGCGTGTCCATGCACGGTCTTGGCGAGCGCGGCGGCGTCTCGGTACGGGCAGTGCCCCGCTTGATGACGTGGTCGGCTGCCAGCAGCGAAGCAGGTCTACTCAACGTAGACGTTGTGATCAGCGCGCTTTTCCTGGATCGCATTCCGGGTGGGTTTTTGGATGCGTTTCCAAAGCGCGTTTTCAACCTTCATCCGTCGCTCTTACCGGCTTATCGAGGTCGCTGGCCGATCTTCAACATGCTGTGGGACCGCAAAATCAGCGCGTGCGGCGGCATGACTTTGCATTTTGTCACGCCGACGTTTGACGCCGGCGCTTTGCTCGCTCAACACCGCGTTGGCTTCCCAAGCAACTGCAATGTCAGCGCCTATTACATGCAATTGGTTAAATCGGGCGCTGCGCTTCTGGCGGAAAACCTGCCGCTGTATTTGGAGGATCGTCTTGAGCCCGCGGCCCAAGACGTCTCGGAAGCATGGCAAGGAAATCAAGATCCGCGCAAGGCGAAGCTCACTGCAGCTCTCAGTACGGACCACATCCAGTGGCTGTGCGCCACCATACCCCAAGTTACAAAACTCGGCGTTGAAGGGGCCAGTGACGACATATCAATCAAGACGTTCGTTCAAACCGTGGGACCGCCTACGGGCGCGCCACCGGAAAGAAACGGCAACTCAATCACAATGGATGCTCTGGATGCACGCGTGCGTTTATCTCTTACCTAAAAGCGCCTGGTCCAGCCGACCTGCAAGACATGCGCATTTGTCTCGATGTCGTCGCCGCTCAAATCATCGATCTCCACGCTCACTCCGCGATAGCGGTAGCCGACATCAAAAGCTCCAGTTTCGCCGAACCTAACGCCCGCGCCGATCTGGTACGCGAAACCCCACTCATCGCCATCGCCGATGGAGCTTTCGATGTTGACCTGCGCCATACCAATGCCGCCGCCCACGTAAGGCTTTAAACCGGAATCGGTCGCGAAATCGTACCAGCCGTTGCCGAGAATTGAGAGCGTGCTCACATCGAATTCAATGCTGGAGCACTTCCCAGGACCGCACTCTGCATCGGCGCTCAAATAGGAGAGCTCTCCCTCGATGCGTAGGTTGTCACTGAGGTTTGCGCCGATTACGCCGCCGACAATTAGCCCAGTGTCAAAGCTTAGTTCGCCGATTCCCGAGAGGTCGGTGTCGTCTACCGAAGCCGCACCGACGAAGCCGCCCCAATAAGCGCCTTCTGCAGAAGCGGGAGATGCAATCACGCTTGCGACGATAGCGCCGGACAAAGCTAGGATGTGACGTTTTGCTGACATATTCGACTCCCCGAAGAGTTTAAACTGTAAGGTTGGCGCCGGTTCGACGTAAAGTATATGAGGCACGGCTGCAGTGGAGTGGTGAAGTTCGCGCCAATTATGCCACAAGGCGCTTCGCCTCATCGTGCAGTCCGTGACTTACCAACAATTCCAAAGGCCTTTTCTCTGCGCTAGCAGCTCGCGCTGGGCATCCGGATCACGATCGGACATAGACACAGAGCGTTCATTCGATTTGAGGGACCTACTGGCAAGTGAACGAGCCAGTGACCTGCACCGGTTCTCCTCCTTCAACCGTCGCCATCCCAGCAAACCTGCCCCCCGCAGCCGACACTTCGCCGGTGTTCTGCGCAAGTAGATAAGAGCGCCCGCCTAAACTGGCTGAAAGCACAGCATTCGTGAACGGCCCGTCCTGAACCGGACTGACCAGACCGACATAGTCCGGCGGCGGACGCGTATCGCTTGTGTCCAAGAGGACGCCGGCGTTCAGCGTGAACAAGCTCATGCTGATCAAACAGGAGCCGCCACGAAGAACGTGTTGCTCACCTGCCACCGTCACCGTGACCGTCGCTGTCCCATCACAAAAGGCGTTCAGGACGCCCTCGGCCCCGCGGGTGAAGGCGCCGCATGTATGTTCGGAAGGCGCTGCAGACGACGTGGCACCCGCCGGATTGGGCGGCGCTTCCTCGCGTCCACAGGCGACCAAAGCCAGCGCTACAACCCCGACGCAGAACGAACGAACAGCACTCATCGCGTAACCTCCTAGTCGGAAGCATACTAGCCTTTTCGTCGCCGCGTGGCACGCCCCTGGCCAAATCTTGTTCAGCCATCTCTGCACGATCCTCATCAAGCGCCTCGCTTCAGGAGATCGCGATTACGCCCCAGAGCAATTTTTGCGACTGTCTGCGGCCCTCGATAGCGGACGCTGGGACCCAGTAGTAGCCTCCGCTTCCCGCCCGCATGGTGCGGGCGGCCGAGCAGAAGGCTCATGCTATGACATTGGAGATCATCACCGAAACACCGTTCCGCACGGCCAAGAGGCAACGTCGCATTACTGGCGGAAAGCTGACCGGCCAGAAGCCGGCCCTCAAGATGAAAGAGGTCTGGTCCATTCGCGCGAGGCTGGAATTGAAGAAACGCGTGCGCGATCTCGCGCTCTTTAACCTCGCGATCGACAGCAAGCTGCGTGCGTGCGATCTGACCGCGCTCAAGGTGGAGGATGTCTTTGCCGGCGGCGAGATCAAAACGCGCGGCATCATCGTTCAAAAGAAGACCGGCCGTCCTGTACAATTCGAAATCACCGAACAGACCCGGATTGCCGTTAGAAATCTGATCGGCCGGCACTACCTTCGCTCCAGCGATTTTCTGTTCCCCAGCCGACTCGCTTCATCTCCGCATCTCTCAACGCGACAGTATGCGCGTATCGTCCAGGGATGGGTTAGCTCGATCGGCCTGAACCCCGCCACCTACGGCACGCACTCGCTGAGGCGAACAAAGGCGGCGCTGATCTACCGCAAGACCGGCAATCTGCGTGCCGTGCAGCTGCTGTTGGGGCACTCCAAACTCGAAAGCACCGTTCGCTATCTTGGCGTCGAAGTTGACGATGCGATCGCCATCTCGGAAGGCGTCGATCTCTGATCGACATGGAATGGCCGGTTCGGATCGCGCCGGCCATTCTTCCAGGCGAAACGAAGCGGCTCACGATCGCCGATTACAGCCATTGGGGCTGTCGGGCTAACCCAGGCAGCGGCGGCTTACGTTGCGCCAACATTGCCCCGCTCTCCGTGCTCGTTAGTGTAGCGCTGCCCTCGCACTCTCCAAGGCTCCCTGCATGAAACGGTTTTTCGTACTGTTCGCACTTGCTCTCGTCGCTTGCGTGGGCGCCGCCGAGCCTCAAGCCTCCACTGACGATGCCACCCCGATTGTGCGCACAGTTTCGACGGGCTCACTTTCAGGTCGCGCTCTAGAGGGCGTTCACATTTGGCGCGCCGTCCCGTTTGCGGCGGCGCCTGTTGGTGCGTTGCGCTGGCGCGCTCCACGGCCGCCCGAACCATGGTCGGGCGTTCGCGATGCTGCCGGGCCTTCACCTTGGTGCCCCCAGGTCTTATCCGCGCTCGACGGCGTGGGCCAATCACGCTGGGGCGAACTCGCGGGGCAAGAGGATTGCCTTTTTCTCGATGTCTACGCGCCTGCGATGACAGACTCCGCCGCCGTCCAAGCGCGTCTTCCTGTGATGATGTGGATCCATGGAGGTTCAAACGTCTGGGGGCGCGCTGAGCAATACAACGCTTCCGAACTCGCGCGACGTCACAATGTCATTGTCGTGGTGGCGCAATATCGTTTGGGTCCGCTGGGTTGGTTCGCACACCCGGCTTTGCGCGAAGGTGGCGAACTCTCAGAGGATGCCTCACCCAATTTCGGAACGCTCGACAACATCCGCGCGCTCGAATGGATTCGAGATGAAATTTCTGCCTTCGGTGGCGACCCAAACCTCATCACGATCTTCGGCGAAAGCGCTGGCGGCCAAAACGTCGCTGCTCTCCTGGCGAGTCCCCGCGCACGCGGCCTCTTTCATCGCGCCATCGTTCAATCGGGATCGTTTGCCTCCACGCCGCTGGCTGAAGCCGAGGGCGTGGACTCAAACGCACGCTCGGATTCTGGAACTGCCGTTGCTGCACGCCTGCTTGCAAACGGCAACATCACAGGCCAAGCGCTTCGCGATGTCCCGCTAGAAGCAATCTTCGCGGCCTACGATACATCGCGCGGTGCGTTCGATCCGCCGCGTGTCATCGCCGACGGCATCGTCTTACCCGCCGCCGGCATCGAAGCAGTGCTTGGCAGCGCCGACACCTACAACAACGTGCCCGTCATGCTTGGCACTAATCGCGACGAGACAAAACTCTTCAATGCTCTGAACCCCGAATTGACGCGACGCGTTCTCTGGCTGTTTCCGCAAGCTCGCGATCCAAATCTGTATAACGCGATCTCAGATTACCAGAGCCGCATGTGGCGAGCATCCGCAGTGGACGCTCCTGCTGAATTGATGACGGGCGCGGGCAATCCCGCCATCTACACCTATCGTTTTGAATGGGACGATCAGTGACCGGCCCCCATTCGCGCGTCCGGGTTCAGTGTTAGTTCATCGCGCCCTCCATTTCTAGTTTTCCGACGAGGCGC
>QBMO01000087.1:9138-12886 GCA_003242075.1 Alphaproteobacteria bacterium | reverse complement strand
CCAGATCACCAATATCGTCGATGGCGCTCTCATCGAGATCGGGCGCCACCTTCAAGAAGAGCGGCCGGCGCCCATGCGCCGCCTCCAGCGCAACGCGCGCCTCGCGCATCCGGCCGAGCAAGTCCTCCAACGCGCCGCGTTCTTGCAGCCCGCGCAGGCCCGGCGTGTTCGGCGATGAGATATTGGCGGTGACGTACGCGGCGTGCCCCCACACCTTGCCCATGCCCAGCACATAATCGGCGGCGCGATCGGCGCTATCCTTATTGGCGCCGACATTGGCGCCGACAATGCCGCCTCGGCCCGCACGCGCGCTCAAGCGATCGGCAAATTCGTCGAGACCCTTATTGTTGAAGCCAAGTCGATTGATGACAGCGCGATCTTCGCTGAGGCGAAAGATGCGCGGCCGCGGATTGCCCTCCTGCGCGCGCGGCGTGACGGTGCCGCATTCGACAAAGCCAAAGCCAGACGCCAGCAACGCGTCCGGCGCTTCGCAGTTTTTATCGAAGCCCGCCGCCATGCCGATCGGATTGGGCAGATCGAGCCCCGCCAAAGTCGTGCGCAAACGCGGATAGCGATCGGAGCGCGCACGCGGGCCTAGGCCCGAACGCAGACCCAAGAGCGCAGCGTGGTGCGCCGTCTCCGGATCGATCAGGCGCAGCGCGCGCGTGGACATGTCGTGCAAGCCGCTCACGATCTGTTGCGTGGCCGATTCACGCGGCGGCGCATAGCAAGACTTTTGAGGCGCGCGCATTCTCTACCGCAGCGTGTAGCGCGGCGAACCTTCTGGATTTTCTTCCTATTACTAGGTTGATAATCCAGAATTGCCGGGTATCATCGCCGCCCATGCAGCACTCTCATATCTGGCGGGCGATTGACGCGATGGCCGAGCGGCGCGGCATGTCCGCTTCGGGCCTCGCGCGCGCCGCCGGGCTCGATCCTACCACATTCAACAAATCCAAGCGCCAAGCGCCGGACGGCAAACCGCGTTGGCCCTCGACCGAAAGCGTCGCGCGCGCGCTCGCCGCGGCGGAGACGAGTTGGGACGAGTTCGCCGCCCTGCTCGCCGGCAAACCAAGCGCTGCCGGGCGCGCAATCCCGATCGTCGGCATGGCGCGCGCCGGCGCTGACGGCTTCTTCGACGAACAAGGCTTTCCTGTCGGCGCCGATGAAACCGTGCGCTTCCCCGATCTCGGCGAAGACCGCGTCTATGCACTCGAAATCGCCGGCGACTCGATGGAGCCGATGTACCGCGCCGGCGATGTCGTCATCGTGCAGCCAGGTGCAGCCGTGCGGCGCGGCGACCGCGTCGTCGTGCGCACCAACGCCGGCGAAGTGATGGCCAAACTCCTCGGCCGCCGCAACGAACAAATGGTCGAACTGATCTCGCTCAACCCAGCTCACGCGCCGCGCGAACTGCGCACGAGTGAGATCGACTGGATCGCGCGGATTGTCTGGGCGAGCCAGTAAGCTGCGTTTGCGCTTTAGTTCCACGTTTGCATCGGGTCTGTTTTCGCCAGTTGCCGTGGGAGCGACACAGTGTTGAGAGAAAGTTTTGAGCAGGCGAGGATTCGCATGTCAGACACAGACCGTGAAAACACCGAATCGAGGATTTTACAGAGCGAGAACGAACGTTGTTCTTGCGACTTCGACAGCCTCTCCAGCGCCGAGATAGAAGTGTTCGCTATCGAGCCAGCGCTGCGAGATGCACTCGCCGAAGCCTACTGGCGCTATGAGGCGCTGATCGGCTCAATCAACGACGATGACAACGGACGCCGAGATGAGGATCGGGCGCGCTTCCCGCAATACCTCAAGTCCACGAGCGAGGGTGCGCCAGTCATCAATTATGACGACGCGGCGCAATTCATGTCCCGCGCTGCAGAGCTTCCGATCGAACAATGTTGCCGGTGGATTTTGAAAGTTCGCGCGCTCGAGCATCGCCGGGGCCTGATTTGTCACAGAGACCCCTAGCAGCGACGCAGCGAAGTCGCGCAGCGCGTCAGAAGTGACGACATACGGGGATAGAGCGCACCGCTATCCCACACTTGGGCGCATGCGCTTGCAGGTTGGAGCGCGGGGCTCCGCCCCGCAAATGGCTGTAGCTTTCAAGCGTTAGCGCAAAGATGCGGGCCGGAGGCCCGCGCTCCAACTTGGCCAAAGCAGAAATCTATCCGACCGGATACCCTCGCGCCTATCATCACCTTGTCCGCACATGGGAGATTTCGAAGAGCTCCGAAACTTTGGAATGTGTGGACACGGTCGGTGGGAGTGATCGAAGCGATGTTTCGCGGAGATCCAAAAATGTTTGCGGGGAGTGAAACCGCAAAGTCCGAGGCAACGGAAGCTTCGCCCACAGCACCGGCAATGCGGATATGGAGCTAAGCCCCAAAGGGAAGACCAGTCGGTGGCTGGTAATCCCAGAAAGTCCATCGCTCAGGAGGCGGATCGGAAAGCGATCCACGTCAACTCCTCCGTCCGCACCGGGAAAAACGATCGGCAACGGGGCGCGCGAAGCGCGCAGCGTGATGCGGAGACGCAGCACGCAAACCCTAGAGACCACTCAGCGCGGATCGCGCGCCCCGGCTCCCATCGGGAGCAGATGTTAAACTGCCGGTTCAGCCTGCATGTCGCGTGCGGGCGCGTGACCGCGTGCGCCTAGGGCGCTAAGACCACCCCCATGCGCATCTTCCTCCCCCTCGCCGCCCTCGCCCTCGCCGCCTGCGCCGTCGGTACGAGCGAGGATGAGAACGACCGCTTCCCGACATCGTCGGCCTATCCGCCGGGCACGATGGAGCGCGTCGAGTTCGCGGCCGGCGTTCCTGAAGCTTGGCGCATCTCGGCGCTACAGACGCCCGAGCGCGCCGACGCCGATTGGAAAGTCGTCATCATCACCGGCACGCCGTCCTGGAGCGAATATTGGGCGCCGACCATTGCCGGCCTGCCCGCGACGCGCGAACTCATCGTCGCCGACCGCCCAGGTTTTCGCACCTCAGAGCCGGAAGACGCCGTGCGCGACATCGCCAAGCAAGCCGACGCGCTGGCGCCCATGTTGGAAGCGCGTCCCGGCCAGCGCGTGCTGCTCGTTGGCCAAAGCTTCGGCGCACCGGTCGCCACGCTGATGGCGCAGCGCTACGCTGACCGCGTCGACGCCGTCGTGCTGGTTTCAGCCTATTTCGGCGATCGCGGCCCCACGGCGCGCCGCATGTTCGGCCTCGGCCGGATGGTCCAGGGCGTGCTGCCGCGCGACCTGCGCAACTCAATCACAGAGGTCTCCGCCCAGGGCCCACAACT
Organism: Alphaproteobacteria bacterium; assembly: GCA_003242075.1. Taxonomy (GTDB): domain Bacteria; phylum Pseudomonadota; class Alphaproteobacteria; order Caulobacterales; family Aquidulcibacteraceae; genus Vitreimonas. The sequence continues at coordinate 9,598 of QBMO01000087.1, read as the reverse complement.
GCCGGCGGTCTGGGACGCGCTCCGGGGCCTCCGCCAGCCCGTCGTCTTCGTTCACGGCGATAACGATACCTTCGTCCCTCTCGAAGCCGACCAGCGCATCGCCTCCGAGTACGGCCACACCCTGATCTCCGTCCCCGGCGGCGACCATTTCCTCAACGCCTGCTGCGTTCCTGCCCTGCTGGGCGCCTTCGAGCAGGCCATCTCGGAGGCCGAGGGACGCGAGCCGGCCGATCCGCCCGCGGCCGGGGCGGCCGATCCGGACCCGGCTGGCGGGCCGCAAATAAGGCAGTAGCGCATTGCCCCTTTGCCCCTCTGGCTTATTGCCCTCACCCCGGCCTTCCGCTAGAAGCCCCGCTTCCATTTTTCCGACACCACCGGATTTTCGAGGGCCCAGGCCATGGCCGGCATTGTTCTGAACGTTGAAAAGCGCGAGCGCACCGGCACGGGCGGCGCCCGCGCC
>QBMO01000087.1:5040-9111 GCA_003242075.1 Alphaproteobacteria bacterium | reverse complement strand
ACCCGTAACACCGGCCTGATCCCCGGTGTCCTGTACGGCGGCGAGCGCGGCTCGATCCCGATCGAGATCAACGCCAAGGACGTCGAAATGGCGATCCGCTCGGGCAAGTTCCTCTCGCACATGGTTGAGCTCAACCACCAAGGCGAGAAGCAGCCGGTGATCCCGCGCGCGATCCAGTTTCACCCGGTCAGCGACAAGCCGATCCATATCGATCTCTATCGCGTCGAAGAAAACGCCGAGATCGCGATCGACGTCGTCGTGCACTTCAAGAACCACGAAGCCGCACCAGGCCTGAAGCGCGGCGGCGTGCTCAACATCGTGCGCCACACGGTCAAGCTGAAGTGCAAGGCCAACAAAATTCCGGAAGAGATCGTCGTCGATCTCACCGGCCGTGAAATCGGCGATTCGATCCACATTTCGTCGATCACGTTGCCGGACGGCGCGCGTCCCTTCATCCGCGACCGCGACTTCACCGTCGCCACCATCGCCGGCCGCAAGGCTGAAGCGGAACCAGCCGCAGCGGCAACACCAGACGCCGCCGCCCCTGCCGCCGAAGGCGAGAAGAAGGAAGGCTGATCCGCCTTCCCTTCCCGCGAACGGGAAGTCTAGAAGGCAATCATGCTGCTCCTTGTCGGCCTCGGCAATCCGGGCGCGAAATACGCGAACAACCGGCACAATATCGGCTTCATGGCAGCCGACGCGATCGCACGCGCGCATGGCTTCGGTCCGTGGAAGAAGAAGTTTCAAGGCGAACTCGCCGAAGGCCACATCGACGGCGTACGTACGCTCATCTTGAAGCCGCAAACCTACATGAACGAAAGCGGCCGCGCCGTCGGCGAAGCGGTGAACTTCCACAAGCTCTCGGCACACGACGTGGTCGTCTTCTATGACGAAATCGATCTCGCGCCCGGTCGCTTCCGCATGAAGACAGGCGGCGGCGCGGCCGGCCATAACGGTATCCGCTCGATTATCGCCTCACCGGTCGGCGAAGGCTTCCGCCGCGCGCGGCTGGGCGTCGGGCACCCGGGTCAAAAAGAACTCGTGCATCACTACGTACTGAGCGATTTCTACAAGATCGAAGAAGAGTGGGTGAAAGCTCTGCTCGACGCCTGCGCCAAAGCCGCGCCAATGCTGGCCAAAGGCGACGACGAAAAATATCAAGGCGAAGTCATGCGCCTCGCGCCTGCGGCAAAAGCCGATCCGCGCAAGCCGCTGGAAGAATAAGCGAAGGAACGATTATGGGCTTTAAGTGCGGCATCGTCGGTTTGCCGAATGTCGGCAAATCAACGCTCTTCAACGCATTGACGAAAACCGCCGCAGCTCAGGCGGCGAACTATCCGTTTTGCACCATCGAGCCGAATGTCGGCGAAGTGGCGATGCCGGAGCCGCGCCTTGCGAAATTGGCGGCGATCGCCGGCTCGAAGGAAATCATCCCAACGCGCATGAACTTCGTCGACATCGCCGGCCTCGTGCGCGGCGCCTCGAAAGGCGAAGGCCTGGGCAACCAATTCCTCGCCAACATCCGCGAATGCGACGCCATCGCTTACGTGCTGCGCTGTTTCGAAAACGCCGACATCACCCACGTCGAAGGCCGCATCGATCCGATCGCCGATCTGGAGACGGTCGAAACCGAACTCATGCTCGCCGATCTCGAAAGCCTGGAAAAGCGCGTCTCCAATCTCGAGAAGAAGGCCAAGGGCGGCGACAAGGAGTCCAAGCTCACGCTCGATCTCGTCCTGCGCGCCAAAGCCCTACTCGAAGAAGGCAAGCCGGCGCGTCACACCAAGCGCGCGGCGGAGGAAGAGAAAGCCTTCCACATGCTGCAGCTGCTGACCGCGCTGCCCGTGCTTTACGTTTGCAATGTCAACGAAGCTGACGCCGCCGGCGGCAACGATCACACTGCGCGCGTGCAAGAGCGCGCCAAGCTTGAACATGCAGCCTGCGTGATCATCTGCGCGCAAATCGAAGCCGAGATCGCCGCGCTCTCGGACGAAGAGCAAGTCGAATTTCTCGAAACCGTCGGCCTGCAAGAACCTGGCCTCACGAAACTCATCCACGCTGGCTACAATCTGCTCGGCCTGCAAACCTATTTCACCGTCGGCCCCAAGGAAGCGCGCGCCTGGACCATCGAAAGAGGCTGGACCGCGCCCCAAGCCGCGGGCGTCATCCATGGCGATTTCGAAAAAGGCTTCATCCGCGCCGAAACCATCTCCTACGACGATTACGTCACGTACAAGGGCGAAAGCGGCGCCAAGGAAGCTGGCAAGATGCGGCTCGAAGGCAAGGAGTACGTCGTCAAGGAAGGCGACGTGATGCACTTCAGATTCAATGCCTGAGGCGCCCGCTCCTCCCCAGCGGACGCTTTCAACCTCTGAACTCGTTGCCATGGTCGCCGCACTCTCGGCGCTGAATGCGCTGGCGATCGATGTCATGCTGCCGGCGCTGCCCGACATCGGGCGCGACTTCGCGCTGACTAACGACAACGACCGCCAATTGGTGATCGTCGCTTACGTTGCCCTGTTCGGCATCTCGCAGCTCGTTTACGGCCCGCTTGCTGACGCGTTCGGGCGACGTAGCGTGCTGCTCTGGGCGCTCGGCATTTATCTCGTCGGCTCGGTGCTTTGTATCGTTGCACCGAGTTTCGAACTCTTCCTCGCCGCACGCGCTCTGCAAGGGATTGGAGCGGCCGCCACACGCGTCATCGCCGTCGCCGTCGTGCGCGATCTCACCGAGGGCCGGCGCATGGCCCAAGTGATGTCGATGGCGATGACGGTGTTCATGATCGTGCCGATTATCGCGCCCGGAATCGGCCAATTGCTGCTCTTCATCGCGCCGTGGCGCTGGATCTTTGGCGCGTTGCTAATCTATGGCGTCGGCGTCGCCGCATGGGCGTTCTTCCGCCTGCCTGAAACGCTGGCGCCGGAGAACCGCCGCGCCTTCGCGCCGCGCTCGATCGCCGGCGGCTACGCGACCGTTTTCAGCGATCGGCAAACCATCGGCTACATGATCGCCACCACGTTCCTGACCGCGTGCCTGTTCGGCTACATCACCTGCGCCGAGCAGCTCTATGTCGACGTGTTCCAACTCGGCGCCGCTTTCCCGCTCGCCTTCGCGGCCGTCGCCATCGCGATCTCGCTTGGCACCTTCGCCAATTCACGCATCGTCATGCGCTACGGCATGCGGCGCATATCCAATATCAGCATGCTCTGGTTCGCCGCCGTCGCCGCTGCGCACACGCTGATCGCCTGGGCTTTCGGCGACAGCTTCTGGCTGTTCATGGGTTTGCTGGCGCTCGGCTTTTGCGTGTTCGGGCTGATGTCGAGCAACTTCAACGCACTCGCGATGGCGAACATGGGCCATGTCGCGGGCTCGGCTTCCGCCGTGTTCGGCGCGGTCACGGCTACAGGCGGCGCCATTCTTGGCGCCCTGATCGCCCGCGCCTATGACGGCACAACAACACCCTTCCTCATCGGCGTCCTGCTCGCCGGTGTCGGCATCATTCTCTCCGTACTCTGGACGGAGCGCGGCAAGCTGGCGCTGACTAACGCCGCCCGATGACGCGGAAATGCACGCTACCGCGCCCGTAATCGATCGCCAGCGCATCGGCTTGCGAGATCACATCCATGCCGAGCAGCAGCGTCGGCTCATCCAGCATCCGCCACAGCGCGAAGATATGATAGTCGCCGACATAAGCGACGACATTCTCTACCGCTAAGTCCGCAATTCTGATGTGGCGCAAAACAACAGCGTCGGTCAGCGCGCCTGTTCCTGTAGCGCTGATCGCGCGCTCCGCAAACGTGGGCGGCCGCCCGCGACGGACATTGACTGCACGCAGAAGCGCGGTGTTCGCGAGCGAGGTGTCCGAGCCCGTGTCAATCAACACATTGACGTTCAGCGCCTCGGTGCGAGCGCGGACAACGATCAAGTGCCCGAACCGCATTTCACCGCGGATTGTCGTCCAGCCGACACCGCGCAAGCGCGGCGCATTGCGCGATGGCTCGATCTCGATGCAGCCGCGGCGAAAATCCAGCAACAGTCGCCGACCCGCCATGCCGTCGACGCCAAGAAGCC
>QBMO01000087.1:0-5030 GCA_003242075.1 Alphaproteobacteria bacterium | reverse complement strand
TGCTCGCCTGCCATCACCGCGCCGCCGAGAATTGGCATCTCGCCCGTCGGCAGATCGAGCGCGCCGTAGCTCAGCGTATCCACACGCGCCAACGGCGCCGGCGCCGATCCATAAACCGAGTGCACTACGCCTTCACCGCTCGAGGTCAGCCCCAGTCGCTCCGCCAGCCGCGCCGAGAGCACCGAACGATTAGCGCCGGTGTCGACGATGAACCGGAACGGCCCTTCGCCATTGACGAAGATCGGCGCCACCACGCGGCCGGCGCGATCGGTGCGCGTCGGCCCGGCTGCTGCATCTGCGAACGCTTCTACCGCGGGCGCGCTCGTGCACTCAGCGCGCGCCTCGCCCGCAGTCGCCCACGCCAGTGCAGCAAAAAGAATGCGCTTCAGCACAGGCCGACCATGACAGCACCCTGAGGCCGCGCCAGACACTTTCGCGTAAACTCGACGAACGGCGCCTGCCGTGCCAGTGAGGCGCCATGATCGAACTTCAATCGAAACATGACGGCTTCCGCTTCACTGCGCTGCGCGTCGAACCGACAACCGAGCCCATCGGCGGCGTCGTCGTGCTGCAGGAAATCTTCGGCATCACCGATCACATCGCCGACATCTGCGCGCGCTTCGCCGCCGCCGGCTACACCGCCATTGCGCCCAGCCTCTACGACCGCACCGAACGCGGGTTCCTTGGCGGGCACGATCCCGAAGGCATGAAAAAGAGCATCGCCGCGGCGAAAGCGGCCGCTTGGCCGGAAGTCGCGGGCGATATTCAAGCCGCCATCGACGCACTGCCGCAACCCGCTTACGTCACCGGCTTTTGCTATGGCGGCGCTGCAAGCTGGGTGGCGGCGTCGCACTGCACGGGCCTCAAAGCCGCGTCGTGCTTCTATGGCCGGCTAATCGCCGATCTGCTGGGCGCCAACGCGCCGCGCATCCCTGTTATGCTGCATTATGGCGCGCGCGACGCCGCTATCCCGCCGGAGAATTACGAGCGGGTGCGCCTAGCGGCCCCCGACTCGCCTCTCTATCTCTACGACGCTGGCCACGGCTTCTGCCGCGAGGGCAGCAGCGATTTCCACGCGCCGTCCCGCGATCTCGCGATGACGCGGACGTTGGATTGGTTTGCGCGCTGGCGATAGGAGCAACAACCCATGAGCATTGATCACGTCTCCGTCGGCGTCACCAACATGAAGCGCTCGAAAGCGTTTTACGACGCTGCTCTCGCGCCGCTGGACATGGCCCCAATCATGCCGGTGGAGTATGGCGGCCAGCTTGTCGGCGTCGGCTACGGAAAACCCGGCAAGCCATCGTTCTGGATCCAGATTCCGATCAATGGCCAGCCCGCCAGTATGGGCAACGGCGTCCACATCGCCTTCCGCGCTGCCACACGTGCGCAGGTCGACGCCTTTTATCTAGCGGCCATCGAACAAGGTGGTATCGAAGACGGCAAACCTGGCCTGCGCAGCGAATATCATCCCGACTATTACGGCGCCTTCGTCCGCGATCCCGACGGCAACAAAATCGAAGCCTGCGCCCACACGCATGAATAACACCGTCGCCGTCATCGGCGCCGGTCCCGCAGGGCTGATGGCGGCGGAAGTGTTAAGCGCCGCCGGCAAGCGCGTCGTCGTGTACGACCGCATGCCGAGCGTCGGCCGCAAGTTTCTGATGGCCGGCCGCGGCGGCCTCAATCTCACGCACTCCGAACCGCTCGACCAATTCGTGAGGCGCTATGGCGCGGCGTCGGAACGCATGCGGCCTTTGCTTGAAGCGTTCACACCGGCCGATCTCATCGCGTGGGCCAATGGCCTCGGGCAAGGGACGTTCGTTGGCTCCAGCGGCCGCGTGTTTCCGAAAGCGATGAAAGCATCGCCACTGCTGCGCGCGTGGCTTGCGCGGCTAAGCGCACAAGGTGTCGAAGTCCGCACGCGCATGCGTTGGCTCGGCTGGGATGAAAACGGCGCGCTGAAGTTTCAGCACGATGACGGTCACAGCGAATCCCTCACGCCCGCAGCCACCATCCTCGCCCTCGGCGGCGCAAGCTGGCCGCGTCTTGGCTCCGACGGCGCTTGGGCCGAAACACTGCGGGCGCGCGGCATTTCGCTCACCCCCTTCCAACCCTCCAACGTCGGCTACAACGTCGCTTGGAGCGATCATTTCCGCGCGCGTTTCGCCGGCGAGCCGCTAAAGAACATCGCCATTCGCTTCGGCGACAAAAGCGTGCGCGGCGAAGCCATCGTCACCACATACGGTCTCGAAGGCGGCGCGCTCTATGCGCTCTCCGCCAATCTGCGCGAACAGTCCGGCCCGGCGCGCATCCACATTGATCTGCGCCCCACCCACACGCTCGCCGACCTCACCGCCAAGCTGCTGCACACGCGCCCTGGCGACAGCCTCTCCAACACGCTCCGCAAATCGATCGGCCTCACGCCTGTCGCCATCAACCTGCTGCGCGAGGCCAATGGCGGGGCGCTCAGCCACGATCCCACCCAACTCGCCGCCTTCATCAAAGCCGCGCCGCTGACGCTCACCGCCCCGCGCGGCCTGGAGCGCGCAATCAGCACAGCCGGCGGCGTCGCCTGGGAAAGTGTAACGCCCGACCTCGAGCTGAAAGCCGCGCCCCGCGTCTACGCCGCCGGCGAAATGCTCGACTGGGAAGCCCCCACAGGCGGCTATCTGCTGCAAGGCTGTTTCGCCACAGGCGTTTGCGCAGCCCGCGCGGTGCTGCGGCGGGCGTCGGGCCTTGAAGCGCTTGGCCCCCGCTGATAGCACCAGCCGCCCATGGCCCAAACTTCACCGCTTATGAACGTCATGATCGCCGCCGCGCGCAAAGCCGGCCGCGCCTTGGCGCGCGATTTCGGCGAGATCGAGAATTTGCAGGTCTCGCGCAAGGGCCCGTCCGACTTCGTCACCTCCGCTGACATCAAGGCTGAAAAGACGCTGCACGAAGAGCTGGCCAAAGCGCGCCCGGGCTATGGCTTCGTCATGGAAGAGCGCGGCGTCGTTGAAGGCACCGACAAGACCAATCGCTGGCTCATCGATCCGCTCGATGGCACCACCAACTTCATGCACGCCATCCCGCACTTCGCCATCTCGATCGCGCTCGAACGCGAGGGTGTGCTGATCGCGGGCGTCATCTACAATGTCGTACGCGACGAACTGTTCTGGGCCGAAAAAGGCCAGGGCGCTTATCTCAACGATCGCCGCCTTCGCGTCGCAGCGCGCACCGATATGCGCGACGCGCTCTTCGCCACCGGCACGCCGTTTCTGGGCAAGCCCGGTCACGAAACGTCGCTCAAAGAAATCGGCAGCGTGATCGCGAAGAGCGCCGGCATTCGCCGCTTTGGTTCAGCCGCGCTCGATCTGGCTTACGTCGCAGCTGGACGCTTCGACGGCTATTGGGAGCGTAACCTCAATGTCTGGGACATCGCCGCCGGCGCCGTGCTCGTACGCGAGGCGGGCGGAACCGTCACCGAAGTGGATGGCGGCGACTTCATGAAGACCGGCGCTATCCTAGCGTCAAACGCGACGCTCGGCCCGCAGCTCTCAAAAGCGCTGCACGAAGGTTGATCGCGCGCCCGCGCTCATAGACACTCGCTGAAACGCCTCACCTCCCAGCGGAGGATAAGAGCCGCGCGGAGGATACGTGACTCAAACGAACGCGCCCCAACGCAAGATTTCCATCCTCGACATTGCCGCCTTCGCCGCCCCCGCAGCGCCCCTTCTCGCGCTCGGTCTGCCGACGATTATGTTTCTGCCGCAATACTTCATCCGCGATCTCGGCATCGAGGCGGGTGCTGCGATCTTTGCGGTGGCGCGCCTGCTCGACGTGTTCATCGACCCCGCCATTGGCGGCTTGCAAGATCGCACTGTGAGCCGATGGGGGCGACGCCGCTTCTGGCTGGCGGTCTCGTGTCCCATCCTGATGTTCTTCGTCTGGTGGGCGTTCATGGGCCTCACCTCGGCGTCGGGCCTGATCGCAGCCACCATTGTCGTGCTCGCGCTCTTCTCGGCCTTTGCCTCGATGATGATCGCGCATTTGGGTTGGGCAGGCGAACTCGTACCGACCTATCACGGCCGCACCCGCACGCTCGGCATCGTCCAACTCGTAAGTCTTGTCGGCCAAGTCGGCGTGCTCGCGCTCGCCGCTTATGTGCAGACGCGACCGGGCGCTACGGAAGCCGATGTCGTCGCCGCGATGGGCTGGTTCATTCTCATCGGCCTGCCGATCACCACCGTGATCGCGATTTTCGTCGTGCCGGAGCCACAAACGCCGCCGCAATCACATCTGAGCGTGGTCGACTCGCTCAAGGCCGTCTGGCGCAACACGTTTGCGCGCCGCGTGCTGCTGGTGGATTTGCTGTTCGGCTTTTGCCAAGGCATCGCCGGTACGCTGTTCGTGTTCTACTTTCAGTTTGTCCTAGGATTTTCGACCACATCGAACGCGCTGCTGTTCATCTATTTCGTCGCCGGCCTACTCGGCGTGCCGCTTTGGATGTGGATCGGGCGGCGGTGGGGCAAGCACCGCGCGCTGCAGGGCGCGTTTGTCTATACGGCCCTGACCACTTTGATGATCGTGATCATGCCGCCCGGCAACTTCCCGCTCGTCGCAATCGGCATGGCGATCGCAGGCTTGGCGCAAGGCGGCGGCATTCTGCTTACCCGCGCGTTGATGGCCGACGTTGTCGACGCCGATGAATTGGAGACTGGCGCGCGCCGGTCAGGGCTTTACTTCGGGCTGCTGCTGACGACATCGAAGATCGCCATCGTAGCGGGCCCAGTCGCGCTTGTGGTGCTGCAATTGATTGGCTTCGACGCTGGCCTCGGCGGCGCCAACTCGGGCGGCATTCTGCTCGCACTTGGCGTGATGTTTATCGGCGCACGGACGCTGTTTGCGCTAGCCGCGGCGTGGTTGCTGCAAAACTACCCGTTGGACGAGGCCCGCCAGCGCGAGCTTCACGACGCCATCGAGGCGCGCCATGCGGCGAACAAGGAAAACACCTTGGGGCCGGTCACCAAATAGCGCTTCCAGAG
>QBMO01000086.1:2813-12995 GCA_003242075.1 Alphaproteobacteria bacterium | reverse complement strand
ATCGCGGTGAAAACGCGGCGATCGGCGCTGTCGTCGGCGGCGCTGCAACCTACGGCGCTTGCCGTTGGCTGACGGCGCGCGAACAGCAGCGTGTTGAAAACGCCTATTACCAGTCGCTCAATTCAGGCGGCCCGGTGAATGATACCTGGCAGTCCGACAATGGCGGCACACGTTCGCTGTCCGTGTCGCGTCCGGTCGAAACCAGCGGCGAGTGCCGTCGTGTGAGTGCGACGATCGACGATCCGCAATACGGACGTCAGCAGCTGCCGCCGGAAACCTTCTGCCGCAATGCCAGCGGCCAGTGGGTGCCAGCTTAAACTGAAGCGCTAGACACACGAAACGGGCGGCTCTCGCGAGCCGCCCGTTTTGCTGTGCGCAGCTTGCTCAGCCGCGCGCTTTTTTGGCCTGCTTCATCAGCTCAGTCTTGCGCGCTTGCAGCTCTTCGCCGAGAGCATCGAGATCGAGCTCTGACTTCTTCGCCTTGGCGAACATGCCGTCGCGCTGCTCTTCTTCTTTGACGTGATGCTTGATCATCTCGGAGAGCACTTTGACCTTCGCGTCCCAGTGATCGTCGCCCGGCTTGCCGGCTTCGATCTCTGCGATCAACTTCTTGGCGCCATCGTGCTCGACATCGGCTTCATCCATCATGTCGTCGTCGATGCCGACTTCGCGGCAAGCCGGGTAAAAGATCTCTTCTTCGATCTGCGCGTGCACGGTCAGCGCCAAGCAAATATTGTTGGCGAGCTTTTGCTTCTTGGCGGCGCTTGAGGTGGCTTCGAACTCTTCGAACCAGCCCTCGACTTCGCGGTGATCGTCCTTCAGCAACTTGATTGCGTCTGGCGCGGCTTTGCCAGTTTTGCGTTTGGTTTCTGCTTGGGTTTGTGCGGTGGCCATGAGGGCGTTGCTCCTTGCTGTTGCAGCAAGAACCGCACCGATGCGCCCAAGTTCCGCGTCGGCGATGCGTTGCGATACGTTCGCAAATGAAAACGCCGCGGACCTTTCGGCGCGCGGCGCTTCCATCGAATAGCAGTGTGTACTTTTACATGGCCGAGTGGCGCAGCATGCGGCGCAGCTCGTCCGGCTCTCCGGAAGCGCGGCGCTTCTTGGCTTGGCTCGGCTGGTAGGCGAGACGCGCATGGTCGGCGCAATAGGGCCCCGACGCCGCGGAGCCGCGGCCGCAGAAGGCGAAGTCCGGATCGGTCGGATCGCCGATCGGGTATTTGCACATCGTGTCCGACAGCGTCAGCACGCTGGCGGCTTTGCCGTCCTCGAACCGGACCGGCTCGAGATGCGGAATGACGACGCTTGGCAGTGTCGACGTCGGCCGCATGCGCGGTGCGGTCGGGCCGACAATGCGCGGACGCGCAGTGCGGACCGGGCGCTTTGCCGGACGCGACGGTGTAGCCCGGCCAGCGAGGCCGAGACGGTGAACTTTGCCGATTACGGCGTTGCGGGTGACCCCGCCTAACTGTTTCGCAATTTGACTGGCGGAGAGCCCTTCGGCCCATAGCTTACGCAAAAGCGTCACGCGCTCATCAGTCCAACCCATAGCAAGCCCCTTGCCCTTGGCCCCGCCCATTTCTGACGGGGTTATGACGGACATAACTCTCCTCAAAGGCGTGGATGTCAACTAATGGGTATGTTACATATGTGGAAACACCACATACAGTGGTTTTATCCCCATCGCTGATGCCGTTACTACACACGTTGTCCACCGGGTTCTCCTCTGGCCGGGCCGCATTATCTGTTGTGCGGACGGGCCTTTAGGGCCGTTGTTCATGGTTAACGGGCGCTCAGAACCGTCAAGAATTTATGAAGAGGCCTGATTCTGCATGGACACGTCCGTGACGACGACACCGATTACCTCCCGCCGGTATGGGGCGGTGAATTGGTTGGGCCTGCAGACGCTGATCCAGCGCGAGGTGCAGCGTTTTCTGAAGGTCGGCGCGCAGACCGTGTTCGCGCCGCTAATCCAGACTTTGCTGTTCATGATGGTGTTTGGCCTCGTGCTGCGCGACGGCAACTGGCCCGGAACGACGCGCGCCTACGCCGACGGCTTGGCGGCGGGGCTCGTGATGATGTCGATCATCTCCAACGCGTTCCAAAACTCATCGTCATCGATCGTGATCGCGAAAGTGCAGGGCAATTCAGTCGACTTTCTGATGCCGCCGCTGAGCGCGCTCGAGTTGACGATTGCGTTCATCGTCGGCGCTGCGGCGCGCGGGATATTGGTGGGGGCGGCGTCGCTGATTGCGGTGGCGTGGCTTGCGAACGTGATGCCGGCGGAGCCGCTCTGGGCGATCTATTTTGCAATCGTCGCATCGGTGATCTTCGGCGCCATCGGTTTGCTCGGCGGCGTGTGGGCCGACAAGTTCGACCATCTCGCGGCGGTGACGAACTTCATCATCGTGCCGCTTACGTTCTTGTCCGGCACGTTCTATTCGACTGACGCGCTGCCCGAACCGTTCCGTACCTTCTCGCACTACAATCCAGTGTTCTTCCTGATCGACGGTTTCAGGCACGGCTTCATCGGCTCGCACGACGCGCCGCTGGTTGTGAGCGCGACGGTGTCGCTCGGCTTGGCGCTGGTGCTCTGCTGGGCGTGCTGGGCGATGCTGAAGAGCGGGTATCGGTTGCGGAGTTGAGGCTTGGAACTGGAGACGATGATCGGCGGCGTTGCCGCAGGCTGGATCGCTGGTCTAGGCTTTGGGCTTGTTCGCCCGCAGTTCGCGCGCTTAGCGCTGCTGGTGGTCATCTTTTCGATTGTCGCGATACTCGCCGTATTTTTGATCTTTGAATCTCAGAGTTGGGGTTGGAGCTGGTTAGCGTTGACTTACATCGCTCTTGCTGGGGTTTCGGCAGGCGTCGTGGGGCCAGCACTCTTTGCGGATGACCGACTTTTTGCTGTTGGCCTGTCCCTGATTAGCGCGCCCTTTGTTGCGTTCTTCCTCTTTTATGTCGCTGCTATTGCCGCATGCTCGGTCGGCGGGTGCCTTTGAATGGCATTTAACTCAGCCCTTTAGCTTCGCGTGCTTGCGCAGCGCTTCGTTCATGCGGCTTTGCCAGCCAGGGCCACTCTTTTTGTAGTGCGCGATGACGTCCTGATCGAGACGCAGGCTGACGGCTTGCTTCGGTGACTCCAAAGGCGGGCGACCGAGCGCCCTTCGCCAAAACGTTTTCTCTTCCTCGCTTAGCGGCCGCATACGCTTAAGTTGCTCTGCAGTTAGCGGCGGATTGTCCGGGTCAATAACCTTTCGCTTCGATGTACGCGCGCCGCTCTTCAGCGGTGGCATGGCGAAGGCTGATGACGCGGATTCTTCCCGCACGCCGCGTGTAGACGAGGACGCACGTTTGCCGCCTGATTTTGCCGATGCGCGTGTAACGGACTTCTTCGCTGTCATGTTCGCTTCCCTCTATTGCGAGGGCCGTATCAAGGTTGAAATGTTCTGCCGCCGCGAACGAAATGCCGTGAACGCGCAGATTCCACTGCGCTTTGCGCTCGTCCCACTCAAATCCAGGCGGCGGGTTCGGCATTTAATGTATATACAATAAAGCGCATCGTCAAGCGCTGAGCGCCTTCGCTAGCGCCGGCAGAAACACATCCATCCGATAATCCACGTCGCTGTGGTCGTCGTCGTATTCTTCGTAGGTGTGGACGATGCCGGCGGCGGCTAGTTTCTTTGCGAAGCGGCGCATGCCGTAATGGATGCGGAACTGATCGTGGTCGCCGCAATCCATGTAAATCAGTTTCAGCTTGCGCAGGTTTTCGCCGAGCGTGTCGAACATCACGACCGGATCGTGCTTCATCCAATTATCCCAACGCTCAGCGATGAGTTCGCCGGTCACCGGATCGAGCGGCAGGCGCATGTTGCGGAATTGGGTGGGGTCGGGATCGTAGAAGGCGCCTTGCGCGAAATCCATGAGCGCCATGCGCTCCTTGTCTTTCATCTTCGGCTGCGCTTCGACGTGGCGCACGAACTTCTCGATCGAGTTGTCGTGCTTGCGCAGGAGATCGAGGTCTTCGAAGAGGGCGGCGATGTAGAGGGCGTCGAAGCCCATATCGCCGCTATTGATGGCGATGGCGCTCCAGAAATCGGAGCGGTTCATGCCGTGCCAGGCCGCGCCATAGCCGCCTGAGCTTTTGCCGAAGACGCCGCGCCTGCCTGCGCCGCCGCAATTGAATTTGGCTTCGACGGTCGCGACGATCTCATCGCAGACATAGTCGGCGTAACGGCCGGAGCCGGCGCTGTTTAGATATTGGTTGCCGTAGAGCTTGGTGAAGCAATCGGGGAAGGCGACGATGACGCGGGGCATGCCTTCGGCGACGAGCCGATCCAGCCGCTCCGGCACGTTTTCGCCGGCCGGGCGCCAATTGGTGTGGCCAAGGCCGCAGCCCCAATAGCCGGTCAGGTCGACCAGGAGCGGCAGGCTCTCGGCGGCGCTCCAGCCGGGCGGGGTCCAGATGTGCAATTCGCGCTCGGTGGGATCGTCGAGCGGGTTGCCTTGCAGCACATCGGAATTGTGACGGAGGCGATGCACCTCGCCACGAGGGGTGGAATGATCTCGACGCATGGCGCAGTTATGCGGCGCCGCTTGCTGCTTCGCCAGCAGGCGTTGACCGACGGCTGGCGCCACGCGACGCTGTAGCATGGTTCTTACGATCCCACCGATCGTCGCGTTTCTACTCACGCTGACGCTTGCTGCACTGCGGCGGCCGCGTTGGACGCTTGTAGCGCTTTTGGGCGCGCCAGCGTTGTTGTGGCTGGTCTTATTGGTGCTGGTCGTGGTGGACGCCGCCAGCGGATGTTCGGCGGGGCGGAATTGCTGGTACGGCATCGAATACGGCGCCCCGATGCTGTTCGTGGCGGCAGCGGCCGTCAGCCTGAGCTGGTTGATCGGAGGCGGTCTCGGCTGGCTGATCGGCTGGCTTTTGAGCCGCCGTAAAGGCCAGTCCCGAGGCTAGGCGGCGATCGCTGGCCGAGCGTCACAGAACGGGTGTTGACCCCCTGTGCGACGAAGGCCAAAACCCCCGCTTCCTCAAATTAGAGAGCCAAAAATGTCCGTCGCTGAAAGCCACATCCTCCCGGTCTATGGTCCGCCGGAGCAGAATTTTGTGCGCGGCGAAGGCTGCTGGATCTGGGACGACAAGGGCGACAAATATCTCGACTGCATCGCGGGCATCGCGGTGAACGCTTTGGGCCACGCGTCGCCGATTTTGGTGAAGGCGCTGACCGAGCAGGCCGGCAAGCTCTGGCACACGTCGAATATGTTCAAGATTGCGGGCCAAGAAGAGCTCGCGGCGAAGTACACGCGCGATAGTTTTGCCGACGTCGTGTTCTTCACCAACTCAGGCACCGAGGCGATCGAAGGCGCGCTGAAGACGGCGCGCAAGTATCACACCGCGAACGGCAATCCTGAGCGCATCGATATCATCGGATTCCAAGGCTCGTTCCATGGCCGTTCGTATGCGGCGATCAACGCGTCGGGCAATCCGAGCTATCTCGACGGCTTCGGCCCGCGTCTGCCGGGTTTCATTCAAGTGCCGTTCGGCGATCACGATGCACTGAAAGCGGCGATCGGGCCGACGACGGCGGCGGTGATCCTTGAGCCGGTGCAAGGTGAGGGCGGTGTGCGCGCCGTGCCGGAGCAATGCTTGCAAGGCTTGCGTAAACTTGCCGACGAGCAGGGCTTCCTGATCATTTTTGACGAAGTGCAATCGGGCGCGGGGCGCACCGGCAAAATGTGGGCGCACCAGTGGTCGGGCATCGCGCCCGACATCATGGCTGTCGCCAAGGGCGTCGGCGGCGGCTTTCCGATGGGCGCGTTCCTGGCCACGAAGGAAGCGGCGAAGGGCATGGTCAAAGGCGTGCATGGCACCACGTTCGGCGGCAATCCGCTGGCGATGGCGGTCGGCAATGCCTGCTATGACGAACTCTCGAAGCCGGAATTTTTGGAGCGCGTAAACAAGGTGGCCAATCAGCTTGGCCAAGCGCTTGAAGGCTTGAAGGATCGCCATCCCAATTTGGTGGTGGATGTGCGCGGCAAAGGTTTGCTGCGTGGCTTGAAGCTGAAGCTCGACCCGAAACTGATTCAGGAAAAGCTGCGCGATCGCAAAGTGCTGGTTGGCGTCGCAGGCGACAACGTGCTGCGTCTGGCGCCGCCGCTGGTCATCAGTGAAAGCGAGATCAGCCAAGCGATCGATGCGATCGACGCAGTGCTCGCCGCGCAAATGGCGGAGGCGGGGGCTTGAACGCTCCGCGCCACTTCCTCGACATTTCGCAGCTGTCGCGCGCTGAACTCCGCGCGATCCTCGATGAAGGCCATCGCCGTAAACGCGCTCGCGCCGGCTGGCCGAAGGCCAAGCGCGATGAAGACGCGCCGCTAGATGGCCATGCGCTGGCGATGATCTTTCAGAAGAACTCGACGCGGACGCGCGTCTCGTTCGAGATCGGCATGATCCAATTGGGCGGCGTGTCGATCGTGCTGAACGCCAACGATACGCAGCTCGGGCGTGGTGAAACCGTTGAAGATACCGCGCGCGTGCTCTCCCGCATGGTCGATTGCGTCATGATCCGCGCAAACAATCACCAGGACGTGGTGGATTTCGCGGCCGCGGCGGATGTGCCGGTTGTGAACGGCCTCACCGACCTCTCGCATCCCTGCCAGATTATTGCCGATCTGATGACGATCGAAGAGCGCTTCGGCGATGTCGCCGGAAAGACGGTGGCGTGGCTGGGCGATGGCAACAACGTGCTCGCCTCGTTCGTACACGCGGCGGAGAAACTGAAGTTCAAACTCCGCATCGCGACGCCCGCCAACTATGCGCTGCGTACGCAGGAGATTGCGGCGGCCAAGGCGGCGGGCGCCGATATCGATGTCTCCACGGATGCGCAGCGCGCGATTGCGGGCGCTGATGTGGTGGTCACGGACACTTGGGTGTCGATGGGCGATACCGACAAGGACGAGCGCATGGCGGCGTTTCCGCCGTTCGCAGTGGACGAGGCGATGATGCAGCGCGCGGCGAAGGACGCGCTCTTCTTGCATTGCCTGCCGGCGCACCGTGGCGAGGAAGTCGCCGACGCCGTGCTCGATGGCCCGCAATCGGGCGCCTGGGACGAAGCGGAAAACCGCATCCACGCGCAAAAGGCCGTGCTGCTTTGGTGCTTGGGCAAGCTCTAGTGCGGCTGCATTTGTTCGCGCGCGTCCGCCGCCCTACATGAGCGCGATGACCGACGATTTTATTGCACCCTTCGCTCTGGATGGCGCGCCTGTGCGCGGGCGCATCGTGCGGCTGGGTGAAGGCGCGCTCGATCCGATTCTGCGGCGCCATGATTATCCGCGACCGGTGGCGCTGCTGCTGGGCGAAGCGCTGGTTCTGGCGGCGCTCGTGGGCTCGCTGTTGAAGGCGGATGGCCGCTTGGTGGTGCAAGCGCAAGGTGAAGGGCCGGTGTCGCTGCTTGTGGCTGAGCATGGCGCTGGCGGATTGCGCGGCTATTCGCGTTTGGCTGAAGGCGCGGCGGAGCGTCTGGCCGGCGCGCACCGTATGCCTCCGGCTGCGTTGCTTGGCGCCGGCAGTTTGGTGCTGACGCTCGATCTTGGCGCGGGGCACGAGCCCTATCAGGCCATCGTGCCGCTCGAAGGCGATACGCTGGCGGCGTGTGCGGAGAATTTCTTCCGCGCCAGCGAGCAGACTGACACCGCGATTCGGCTCACCGTCGGTGAAGTGCTGACCGGCGATGCGCCGCCGAGCTGGCGCGCGGGCGGCATCCTCATGCAACGCGTCGCCAGCGATGCTGCACGCGGCGACACTGCCGAGGATTGGTCGCGCGCGACGATCCTGTTTGCGTCGCTGAAAGACGAAGAAATGCTCGATCCGGCGATCAGCGCCGAGCGTTTGCTTTACATGCTCTTCCACGAAGAAGGCGCGCGCATGGGCGAGGCGACAGTGCTCGACGATCGCTGCACCTGCAATGAAGATCGGTTGACCGCTCTCATGAAGCAGTTTCCGCGCGAAGAGCTGGAAGATCTGGTTGAGCCGGACGGCGCCATGCATGCGCGCTGCCAGTTCTGCGCGCGCGAGTATGCGATCACGCCGGATGCTGTTGGGCTTGGCTAGCGCCGATCGATCAACACAGCGAGAAAGAGAGCCGGGCCGCCATGTGCGGTCCAGCCGTGGCTGGTGCCGCGCTGGATAACGATTTGGCCAGGCTTGATGCGGGTTTCGGTGTTGTCGAGCACCAGTGAAGCGTCGCCCGAAATCAGACAAATGATGTCGAGCGTCGGCGTCTGGTGCATCGCGGGGTGGCGATTCTGATCGCGTAGTTCATGCGCTGCGCCGAAATCGCCGAAGCGTTGGCGCGCGGCGGCTTTGATCATCTCGGGCGGCGCGCCTTCCGGCGCCGGCTGGATCATGAACCAGCGCACTTTCACTTTGCCTTCGCTGGGCGAGAGCAGCGACGTCGCTTCGCCGCGTTCTGCGTGATCTTTCGGATCGATCGCGCCGCTGACGGCTTCGTGCCAAATTTCGGCGAGACCGCCGAGATTGGGATCGCCGATGCCGCCCGAGGGCGGGCCGTCGATGATGATGGTGGAGCGGCCGTCTGCGTCGTCGCCGGTGACGATGCGGCGCATCGCGTCTTCGAAACCAGCAAAGATCATCAGTTCACCAGCTTGGTGTGATGCGGGCTGTCGAGTGCAAACAGCGGCACCGCAATGTCGAACGCTTCGCCGTTTTCGCGTTGCATCGAATACGCGCCCGTCATCACGCCGGACGGCGCAGCGAGCGGCGCCGCACTCGTGTAGCGAAAGCTCTGGCCGGGGGCGATGACCGGTTGCTGACCGATGACGCCCGGCCCGCGCACCTCTTGCGTCAGCCCGTTTTCATCGGTGATGCGCCAGAAGCGTGAGAGGAGCTGCACCGGGTCGCCGGAGCGGTTCTCGATTTCGATCGTGTAGGCCCAAACGAAGCGGCCTTCGCCGGGCGCCGACTCCTCCGGCAAAAACTGCGGCTCGACCCGCACCATCACGCCCGCTGTTTCCTGCTCGTACATAGGCTCACTCTACCGGGTCTCCCTGGTCGAGGGCCAGCCGGGATGAAAAGCCCAAACTTTCCAACGCCTTCCCCCATCTCTGGTGACAAAGACCCGCTCCTTTTAGACAAAGAGCTGCGTCTTTATGGAAAAGGTGCTTGACATAAGCCGGTCAGGTATGACAAACACCCTTGTCACTTAGACAAAGGGGTTTTCCATGAAGATCAAGTTCGCCGGCCGGCTCGCGAGCCTTGTGATCGCCGCCGTCCTCTTTGCGCCGGTCGCCGCCGCGATCGTCGGCCAAGCCGCTCAGATCGTTGCTTGAGGGAGGGGACGATGGCTCGCACTGTTTCCGCTAACGCTACGCCGAAGGTTCAGGGCCGCGGCGTGCTGACCTTGGCGATCGTTGGCGCGCTCGTCGTCGCCACCGGCACGCCGGATGTTGAATCGCTGGCCATGCTCACAGGCTGGGGCGTGCCCGAGACGGTTGCGCGCGTTAGCATGTACGTGGCGCCGGTGCTTGGCATCGTCTTGGCTATGGTGATCGGGCGCGCCGTTGGCAAAGGCCGCTCCATGGGCGTGCGCTGGATCTTGTACGCACTGCTCGGCGGCTTCGCCGGCTTCTTCATGGGCTTCTGCCTCGATTTGTTTGCCGGTGTGCCAGACATCATCGCGATGCTGAGCGGACCGCTCGCAGAGCCAGAAGCGATCGAGATTATTTTGTGGTCGATCGGCGCGCTCTGCATCGCGCTTGGCTTGATGGTGGGCTTGATCGGCGTCTTCGGCCAGCCTGCTGTCAACGCGCTGCAAGTCGAGGAGATGGATCCCGAACTCATCGAAGTGCGCAAGAGCGAGCGTGGCGTGTTCGCACTGAGCGGAATTGGATTGATGGCCAGCGGTCTGACGTGCTGCGCGCTCGCGGTGGCGCGACAAGCGGCCGAGCCTGAGCGCGTTGGCCCGGTCATCGTAGCCTTCGCGGCTGGGGTCGTCGCTGTTGTGCTGAACTATGTATTGTGGCGCGGGTTTGATGAAATGCAGCGGCGCCATGTGATCGACGGCTTCGCAGCATCCGCGGTCGTGGTAACGCTCGGCGTCTTCGTTTGGGCGGGGCTGGAGGCTGTCGGTCTGGTTCCCGGCGTCGATGCGGCGGGTG
>QBMO01000086.1:0-2803 GCA_003242075.1 Alphaproteobacteria bacterium | reverse complement strand
GTTTATGTAGCGCTCACATTCGTGCAGTTGATCGCAACCTCCTACGTCACCTCATCGGTGATGGGGCAGATGGGCGCGTTCGGTAAGCCAGCATGAAAAACCGCCTGCGCGTGCTCCGCGCCGAGCGCGAATGGAGCCAGGCGGACCTCGCCGACAAACTCGGCGCCTCACGCCAGACCGTCAACGCTATCGAGACCGGCCGTTACGATCCTTCATTGCCGTTGGCTTTCAAGATCGCACGCCTGTTTGGATTGCACATCGAAGAAATCTTTATCGACGACGCCGTGGAAGCAGCGGCTGAGTAAAACCAAGGAGTGGGTGAAATGTTGAAACGTTCTTTGCTTGCGGCGGCTGCTTTTGTCGTCTTGTCGGGTTCTGCGTTTGCGCAAACGCAAGCGATCGATCCCGCACTCTTCGTCGTCCGCGATGCGGACTCGACGATGTATCTCTACGGCACCGTGCACGTGCGTCCGAACGGCGCCGATTGGGCCGATGCAGAGGTGCGCGCAGCGCTTGCGGAAACGCAGGAGATTTGGACCGAGCTTCTGATGACGCCGGAGACCGATGCTCAGACCCAACAGCTGGCCTTGCAGATGGGGCGCGCCGCGCCAGGGCGTCCGCTGTCGAGTTGGTTGAGCGCTGAAGAAAACGCCAAACTCAACGCGCTTACCGGCCGGCTCGGCATGCCCCCCGGCGCGTTGGAGGGCTTTCAGCCGTGGCTTGCGGGGCTAACGCTCGCAATCGTGCCGGCGCTGCAAGCAGGCTACAACCCTGCGTCCGGCGTGGACCGCAATGTCGATGCTTTCGGCGACGCCAACGGCAGAACCATGCGCGCGCTCGAAACGGTCGAGCAACAACTCGGCTTTTTCACTTCATTGTCGGAAGAAGCGCAGCGCCAATTTTTGGTTGAGAGCATCAACGAGGCCGAGAACGGCGTGGCGCTGCTCAATCAGATGACGGCCGCCTGGGAGCAAGGCGATGTCGCATTGCTCGAACAGTTGGTGATTACGGAAACGCGCCGCGACTATCCAGAAGTCTATCGCGCCCTGTTCGTCGATCGCAACAATGCGTGGATGGAGGTGTTGACGCGCGAGATGGCTGGCTCTGGCGTGGACTTCGTTGCCGTCGGCGCGGGCCATTTGATCGGCGAGGACGGCCTCGTGGCGCAGTTTCGTGCGCGCGGTTTCACTGTCGAGCGGGTAGAGTAGTAGGGCGGCGACGGACGCCGCTCGTCGGCGTCCGTCGCACTTATCGTCATGTCTGACGCTGTTGAAAAACGACTGAGCTGGTATTGGCCGATGGAGGCCGGCAACGCGTTATTGTTGCCGGCCCTTGCGGTGGGCGGTGTGTTGTCGGCCGGTGGCGCGATCGACGCTGCTTTCGTCTTGTCAGCATTGGCGTGCGCGGTGCTGCTGGTTATTGGCGCGCTCTATTGGCGCGGCGTGCTGATGCGTTTGCGCAATCGGCCGACCGTGCTCGAATTCTGGTTGCCGCGCTTGGCCGCCGCTGAGGCGCCTTCATTGGCGTTGTGTTTGGTCGCGGCTTTCGCTGCCGTCCTGAGCATCGCCGCGAATGGCTGGACGCCGCAGAATATCGCAAGCGCTGTGTTGTGCGCTTTGGCGCTGCTTGAGTACGTGAACTACTACAAAATTCAGCTTCAGCATTTTGACAACGAGGCTGATTGGCGACGCCTGCTGAGCGGACGCGGTTTTCGCCCCGCGCACATGGCGCGCGACATTGCGGCGTGGAAAGCGCGGCGGGGGCTTAGCCCGGCAAGCTGAGCTTGGCGGAAAAACCGCGCGGGGTACGGTTGGAAAACTCCAGGCGGCCGCCATGCGCTTCGGCGATTGCTTGCGCAATGGCGAGGCCGAGGCCGGCGCCGTTGGTCGCGCCGCTGCGGGCTTCATCGGCGCGGAAGAAGGGCGCAGCAAGGCGCGCGAGCAGATCAGCTGGCACGCCAGGGCCGTCATCGTTCACCTCGACCACGGCGTCGCCATTCTCGGCGCGATAGACGCGCATCACGCCGCCGCCGCCATATTTGGCGGCGTTTTCGGCGAGGTTGCGCAGAGCGCGGGCGATTTCGCTGGGCCGGCACTCGGCGATCACGGCGGCCGGCGCGTCCGCTTCCGCGTTCACGCCCATGTCCTGCAGCTCGCCGCACAATGTGCGCGCGATCTCGGCGAGATCGACCTGCGCGCGTGCTTCTTCGCTGGCGCCAGCGCGCGCGAGCGAGAGCGCTTGTTCGGTGAGACGCTCCATTTCTTCGACGGACGCGAGCAGCCTCTGGCGGGTGGCGTCGTCATCGACCAGTTCGGCGCGCAAGCGAATTGCAGTGATGGGCGTCCGTAAATCGTGGCTGAGCGCCCAGAGCATTTGTCGCTGCCGGCTGAGTTGTCGGCCCAGACGATCGGCCATGGCGTTGAACGCTGTTGAAGCGCGGCGCACGTCGGCAGGGCCGCTGACCGGCGCCGTGACATTGGTTTGGCCCGAGCCCAGCGCTTGCGCCGCGGCGGCGAGATCGGCGAGCGGGCGGCCGATCTGGCGTGAGACGAGTGTTGCGCCGATGCCGACGATCAGCACGGTGACCAGCGCGCCGGCGAGCGCGCTGAGCGGTGCGGGCCTTGGGCCCGGCAGACGCGCACGCGCATTGAGCCATTGTGCGTCGCCAAGATCGACGGAGACGAGCACTTCAGTCGAGCGCACGATCGGCGCATCGTCGCGTCCGCGCGGCGGCTCGGCTGGAGTGTCGATTGCGCCACGCTCACGCCGCCAGCGGCGCGACGGGCCTTCGACGGTGCGGGTT
>QBMO01000085.1:15184-20777 GCA_003242075.1 Alphaproteobacteria bacterium | reverse complement strand
AAGACCCGCCGCTGCCGCCTCTATCTGATCACGCCGCCCAGTTTTGAACTGGCAGCGTTCGCGGACGCACTGGGCGATGCGCTGAGCGGCGGCGATGTCGCCTGCGTGCAGTTGCGCTTGAAGGATGTGAGCGATGCGGAGGTGCTGCGCGTTGGCGCTGTGCTGAAGCCTATCGTGCAAGCCGCCGATGCGGCTTTCATTCTGAACGACCGACCCGACCTCGCCACCAAGCTCGACGCCGATGGCGTGCATGTGGGACAGAGCGATGCATCCTACGCGGCGGCGCGCGCGGCGATGGGGCGCGACCGCATTGTTGGCGTCACCTGCCACAACTCGCGCGATCTCGCTTACGCCGCAGCGGAGGCTGGCGCGGATTATGTGGCGTTCGGCGCCTTCTATCCGACCGGCACGAAAGAGCCGTCGCATTGGGCCGAGCCAGAGATTTTGGAAATTTGGCAAGAGACGATGGAGACGCCGTGCGTCGCCATTGGCGGCATCACGGTGGAGAACGCCGAGCCTTTGGTGCGGGCGGGCGCGGACTTCTTGGCGGTGTCGGCCGGTGTGTGGACGCACGTTGAAGGGCCGCGCGCGGCCGTGGCGGCATTCAACAATCTGTTCGACCGATTGGCTTAGAGATCTTCGTCCGCGTCTTCGGCGGGATCCAGCGTGTCGGGCGTCTGGATGGTGTCTTCGCGCTCGGGGAAGGCCTGCATGTACGGCGTCACCAGAATGAACGCGAAAGCGGCGGCGACGAGCAGATGGTGCATGGCGTTCCCTCCGAAGTGACCTTGAGATGGGACCCCAATTGGTTGGAACAACAGCTGACGGGAGTTTCGCCGCATTAAATTGCGGAACGGCATAGGTGGCGCGCCGTTCATCCTCGACACCCCAAGACGAGGAGAAACACCATGGCCAAGTCGCTTGCTGGCAAGAAAGTCGCTGTCGTTTCGACCGACGGTTTCGAGCAATCCGAACTCACCGAGCCGCTGAAGGCGCTGAAGGACGCTGGCGCCGAAGCGCATGTGATCGCGCCGAAGGCCGGCAAAATCCAAGGCATGAAGCACGACGAGAAAGGCGACAAAATCGCCGTCGATGTCACGCTCGATCAGGCGCGCGCCGATGACTATGACGCGCTGGTGCTGCCGGGCGGCGTCGCTAATCCCGATTCGCTGCGCATCGAGCCGAAGGCGATCGCCTTCATTCGTCATTTCGTCGAAAGCGGCAAACCGATCGCCGCCATCTGTCATGGACCGTGGACGCTGATCGACGCGGGCGGCGTGAGTGGCCGCACGATGACCTCGTGGCCGTCGCTGAAGGCCGACCTCACCAATGCCGGCGCCGCTTGGGTGGACCGGGAGGTGGTGGTGGACCAAGGCCTGGTGACCTCGCGCAAACCGGATGATCTGCCGGCCTTCTGCGCCAAGATGATCGAGGAGATCGCCGAGGGCCCTCACGCCAATGGCCGCGCACGTAGCCGCCGGGCCGAAAACCACGCCGAGCGCGGTTAACCCACCGGCCCGTTGGGTAACGGGGCGCCGGCCGGACTAGGAAATCCGGCCGAACGGCCCTACGTGAGGGCCTTCCAGTTTTATTCGGGAGCCCTGCCCTCCAATGATGCACTCGTTCCGCCTCGATGACGAAGACGACAAGGACAAGAATCCCGCCGACGGCCGCAACGCCCCGGAGGTGATCGAAAAAGCGCTGCTCGAGGCGCGCGTCGTCATGCTGACGGGCGAAGTGAACGACATTCAGGCGCGGCGCGTCACCGAGCGGCTGTTTGCGCTGGCGGCGCAGAACTCGAAGCCGATCACCTTCGTGATCTCCTCGCCCGGCGGCCACGTCGAGAGCGGCGACATGATCCATGACGTCGTCCGCTATGTGGACGCGCCGGTGCAGATGTTGGGCACGGGCTGGGTCGCGAGCGCTGGCGCGCTGATCTATTGCGCGGTGCCGCGCGAGCGCCGCTTCTGCCTGCCGAACACACGCTTCCTGCTGCACGAACCGCGCGGCGGCGTCGGCGGCATGGCGTCGGACGTGGAAATCCAAGCGCGCGAAATCCTGCGCATGCGCGAGCGCCTGAACAAGATCTTCGCCGACGCCACCGGCCAGCCGCAGGAGAAGATCAAGCGCGACGTCGATCGCGACTACTGGATGCTGGCGGAAGAAGCGAAAGCCTACGGCCTCGTCGGTCGCATCGTGAATAGCCAGAGCGAGCTGCGCTAAACACGCGTCGAGAGAATAAGAGTAAGGGCGTCGCCATTGGCGGCGCCCTTTTCGTTGAGGTGTTCGCAGGGACGGAACTTCGCGCGTCAGGATGTGTCACACGCTTATTCTGACAGAATGCTAAGGGAAACGGGGCGGAAACCAATGTGATGGGCGCCTACGCGCCGCATTCTCGCCCTGTGGAAAAGGTGAAACACAGCCGTGCCCACCGCGCTGCGATGTGGGCGCGTTCTGTTTTGAACATGACGCCAGCGCAATGCGCGGCGCTCCATAGAGAGAGACCTGAATGGCCGCTCGCTGGGTGGGACTGACACGTTCCCACGATAAAACACGTCAAGCCGCACGCTGTGTGAAGAGCGCGGTGCATGAATCGCGTCACGCTATCGGCGCGATGGGCGTTCTCGTCATGGCTGCGGCGATGAATTTCGCGCTGCATCCGGACGCGCTCGCCGAAGTCGTACGCGGGGAACGGTCGATCGTCAGCTTCGTTCCGAGCGACACTGCATTCGGCGGCATCTTCGGCCCGCATACCGCAGCCGACGCAACGCAACAAATCGTGCTCGACGAAACCGAAGTGCGCTTGCTGGCCGCGACCGTTTGGGGCGAAGCGCGCTCAGAGGGCGAGCACGGCATGCGCGCGGTGGCGCACGTCATGGTCAACCGCATCGGCCCGCGCTTCGGCGAGACGCTCTCGACCGTGATCCTGTCGCCCAGCCAATTCTCGGTATGGAATCGCCGCGATCCGAACCGGCGCCTGGTGATGAATTTGGTGGCGCATCCGGAGCCCTATACGTCGGGGGAAAACGCAGCGGCGTGGGAAGCGGCGCAACGCATCGCGCGCGAAGTGCTCTCGGGCCAGTCTGTTGATCCAACCAATGGCGCGCTTTTCTACCACACCCGCGCAGTGCGCCCGCGCTGGGCCCCGCACGGTGTTGGCCGCCAAACCATTGGCGCGCACATCTTCTATGCCGACGTGCCTGACGCCGGCATCCGCCGCACGCCGCGTGTCATCGATGTGGCGCAAGCGCTGCGGCTGCCGGTCGGCGGCGAGGTGCAGATGGCTTCGGCCGAGCCGCAACAGCGCGGCCCCCGCGCTGGGCGCGTCAATGGCGTGATCCAGTACGCGCCAGCTGACAATGCGCGCACACCGCTGCCGAGCGAAGTGGACGTAAACGCTGCGGCAACGCCCACGATCGACGATGTGGCAGTGAGCGCCGGCGGCGCGCCGTAACGCGCTGCATCGGTTCACGCCCAAATGCTGATGAACTCACTCATGTTCGGCAGCACGTCGACAAGGGCGTGCAGCAGAACCACCAGCAGCAAAGACTTGGTGCGCGCGTAGATCAAGCCAAACAACAGGCCCATCGGCGCAAGAACGGCGATCGTATAAGCGATCACTTGAAGCGGGTCGGTCGACCAGCCGTCCACCTCCGGGCCCCCACGGAAGAAAAGCCCCGGCGCATGCGCGACGCCGAACAGGATCGAGGTGATGAACACGCCAGCGACGCCGGAGCGGAGGAATGCGCCGAGGCGCGTTTGCAGTACGCCGCGGAACAGGAATTCTTCGGTAAGGCCGGCTTCAAGACTCATCCAGATCATCGTCGCGGGCGCGGCCCAGGCGAGCACTTCAATCCCCGCGCCCGTCGCGGCGATGTTGCGCAGGCTCGGGCTGATGACGGCCAGCAGACCAAGAATGATGAGGCCCAGCACAATCAGCGTGCGCCAAAACTTGCGGCCGCTGAGGCCCGCTTGCAGGAGCGGTGCAATGCGCGCGCCGAGCGCCAGCAGCAACAGCGCCGGCAGCACGACATGCACCGCAAGCTTGAGCGCGAGGACGACCACTTCTTGCGTCTGCGGCTCGGCAATTGAGCGCGCCCAGGTCATGCCGTAGCCCAAGAAGAGCACCGCGTAGACGATGGCGAGATAGGCCAGCACCGCCCCGCTCTCGAGCGCTGGACGCTTCACTTCAATGACCGGCGCTGCGGCGCCGCGCGTCAGCAGCCAGGCAAGCCCTGATAGGGCGATGCCGAATATGAGCATGACGAGAACGGCGGTGAACCAGTCCTCATTGCTATTGGCGAAAAGGTAGTAGGTAGACCCGCCCCAGAGCGCGGCGAAGACGAAGCCGGCGGCGATGGCGGGACCGCGAGCGTAGGCAGCAGCAGACATGAAAACGCATCCTTCGGTTTTCCGAAGGATGCGGCTTCAGTGGTAATCGGATGCGCTTTAGTGGCTCTCGCCGCGCCAGACTTGCTTGTAGGCCAGGTACATCAGGCCCGCGAGCACGATCAGGAAAGCGAGCACCACGATGCCTGTGCGCTTGCGCTCTTCCATGTGCGGGTCGGCGGTCCATTGCAGGAAGTGGGCGACGTCGGTGGCGTATTGCTCCGGCGTCTGCGGCACTTCCGGATCGGTGTAGGGCACGACGCCTTCGCCGAGCGGCGGCGGCATCGCGATCCAGCCGCCTGGGAAATAGCGGTTGTGATAGAGCGTGCCGTTCACTTCGCCGTCATAGCCGATCAGCAGCGAGCGGATGTAATCGGCGCCGCCATGGCGGGCCAGATTGATGACGGTGAGGTCCGGCGGATAGGCGCCGCCATTGACGGCGCGCGCGGCGATCTCGTTCGGGAACGGATTGCGGAAGCGATCGGAGATGCGGCCGGGGCGCTCGACCGGCTGGCCGCTGTTCGGATCGATGTCGTTGATCATCGCCGTTTCAGCGATGGCGCGGACATACGGATTATCGACGACATCGACGAACGTGCCGCCATGCGCTGGGCGGCCGACTTGCAAGGTTGGCTCGCCGGTCTCGTGATCGCGCACGCGATAGACGGCGAACGGCCCGCCCTCCTCGCCGAGATTGCGATAGGAGAGATGGTCGAGCCCGTGACAGGCGGCGCAGACTTGATTGTAGACCTGAAAGCCGCGCTGCACCGACGCCATGTCGTACGAGCCGACAGGGCTATCGAAGCTGAACGGGTAGTCTTCAGGATGCTCGGCCTCGGCCGCCGCGAAGGCGACACCGACAACGGCGATGGCGACCGCGGCCGCTGCTGATAAGGCGCGCAACATCAGACAGCCCCCTGCTCGGTGAGAACCGGCTTGGCGATGGTGTCCGGCACACGGCCCGGCTTCTCGCGAAGGCCCAGCAGCGGCAGAAGCACCAGGAAGAAGAAGAAGTAGTAGAAGGTCGCGAGCTGCGAGAGCGTCGTCACCGTGAACGTGTACGGCATGCGGCGCTCGATGCTGAAGAAGGCCGCGCCGGCGCCAATTTCGGTTTTGGCTTCCTGAATCAGCGTTTCCATTTCGTCGGCGGTGTGGCCGCTGACGGTGCGCGTCGCTTGCGTGCCGCCGATGACGCCAGCGGCGG
>QBMO01000085.1:8770-15174 GCA_003242075.1 Alphaproteobacteria bacterium | reverse complement strand
GGCGACGGCCGTCATCGTGGCGCCTTGCGCTGTCAGCGCTTCGCGCGCGGCGGCGGCGGCGTCATCGAACTGAGCCTCGCTGGCGGCGGTGACCGGCTGCGTGACCACTTGGCCGCCCTCGACGTAAGTCAGCGTCGCGGTGAAGTCTGACGCCTTCGCCAGGATGAGGCCCGGGTTTTGACCGCCGCACCAGCCGAGGATGAAGCAGACGACCACGAAGATCAGGAAGAACTGCCGCGCGATCGGGCGATAGCGCATCGAGCGCACGCGCGAGGTGTCGATCCATGGCAGCACGAACAGCACGCCGATCGACGCGAACATGCCGATAACGCCGGCCAACTTGGAATCGATCGGGCCGATGTTGAAATCGAAGGCGCGCAGGATGGCGTAGAATGGCAGCAGATACCACTCCGGCACGATCTCCGGCGGCGTCTGCAGCGGGTTGGCTGGAATGAAGTTGTCGGCGTGGCCAAGCGCGTTCGGCATGTAGAACACGAAGGTCGCAAACAGGATCAAGAACAGCACGACGGCGAAGAGATCCTTGATCGTCGCGTGCGGCGTGAACGGCACCGTGTCGGCCTTCGACTTCACATCGACGCCAGCCGGATTGTTCTGCCCCGCTTCGTGCAGCGCCCAAACGTGCAGCGCGACCACGCCGGCGATCACGAACGGCAGCAGATAGTGCAGCGAGAAGAAGCGATTGAGCGTCGGCTGATCGATCGAGCCGCCGCCGCGGATCCAGACCTGGATGCTTTCGCCAACCAGCGGCACCGCACCCAGAATGTTGGTGATGACGGTGGCGCCCCAGAACGACATCTGGCCCCAAGGCAGCGTGTAACCGAGGAAGCCGGTGACCACCATCAGCAGGTAGATGATGCAGCCGAGGATCCAGAGAATTTCGCGCGGCGCTTTGTACGAGCCGTAATAGAGACCGCGGAACATGTGGATGTAGACGGCCAGGAAGAACATTGAAGCGCCGACGGCGTGGATGTTCTGGATCAGCCAGCCGAACGGCACGTCGCGCTCGATGCGCTGCACCGAAGCGAACGCCATGTCGACGTGCGGGATGTAGTGCATCGCCAGCACAATGCCGGTGACGATCTGCGTCACCAGGCAGAGCGACAGCATGGCGCCAAACGTCCACCAATAGTTCAAATTGCGCGGCGTCGGATAGGCGACGAAGCTGTCATGGGCGAGCCGGATGATCGGCAGGCGCTTATCCAGCCAGCGCGTAAAGCCTGATGCCGGTTCGTAGGTAGAAGGTCCGCTCACTTAATGGCTCCCAGAGTCCGGCACTGCCTCAGCCGATGCGGATGGATGTGTCGTTGAGGAAGACGTACGGCGCGACCCATAGGTTGGCCGGCGCAGGCCCGCGGCGAATGCGGCCCGACGTGTCGTAGTCCGAGCCGTGGCACGGGCAGAACCAACCACCGAAGGACGAGCCTTCGACGAAGGTCGGCACACAGCCCAAGTGCGTGCAGCTGGCTTGCAGGATGAGCCACTCCGGGCGACCCGGCTGGCCATCTTCCTGCAGGAGGCGCTCGGCGTCGCTTTGCGGATCCTTCAACGACGCGAAGTCGTCGCGTTGGGCGCGTGAGATTTCGTCGGCGGTGCGGTGACGCACGAACACCGGCTTGCCCTGCCACATCACCTTGATCTGTTGGCCAAGCACGATGGCGCTGAGATCGACCTCAGTGGTCGAGAGCGCGCGCGTGTCGGCGGCGGGATTCATCTGATCGACGAACGGCCAGATCGTGGCCGCCGCGCCAACCGCGCCAACGGCGCCGGCGGCGATGTAAATGAAATCGCGCCGGGTTGTGTCTTCTCCCGCGTGCGCGGATGCTGCTTCAGCCACCGACTTGATCTCCCGGCCTTGGTTCGGCGCCGAAGCTAGGCTAGTCCGGGTCGCGAAGCGCGCGGCGCGTCGCCGCAGCATCGCCTGCTCAACTACCCGATTCAGCCCAGTTTCTCCGGCGCCGAGGCCTTACCGTGCGGCTCGCACTCTATCAACCGGACATCCCCCAAAATCTCGGCGCGGCCATTCGCCTCTCTGCCTGCTTGGGCGTCGGGCTTGATGTGATCGAGCCGTGCGGCTTTCCGCTGACCGACACGGCGATGAAGCGCGCCGCACTCGACTACGGCGACAAGGCCCGGCTGATCCGCCACGCCAGTTTCGCGGCGTTCAGAGCGGCACCGGAACGAGAGGGCGGGCGCTTGGTGTTGGTCGAGACCGACGGCGCGGTGCGTTTCCAGGATTTCCAGTTCTCCACAGGCGACACGCTGATCCTCGGACGCGAGAGTGCCGGCTCGCCGGGGGAACTTTACGCAGCGGCGCAGGCCAGCGTCCGGATTCCAATGACGGCCGGCTTGCGCTCGCTCAATGTGGTGACGGCGGCGGCCGTGGTTTTGACCGAAGCGATGCGGCAGACCGGGGCGTGGGAGAAATTGAATTGAGCGAAGAACGGAAAGCCCGGGCCAAGGCGTGGTTCGAAAACCTGCGCGACCAAATCTGTGCCGCGTTCGAGGCGATCGAGGATGACGCGCCGGCCGCGCTCTATCCGGGCCCGCCGGGGCGGTTTGAAAAGACGCCTTGGCGGCGCAGCGATGGCAGCGTCGATCATGGCGGCGGCGTCGCCGGCATGATGCGCGGACGGTTCTTCGAGAAGGTTGGCGTGCATGTCAGCACCGTGCACGGCGAATTCTCGCCGGACTTCGCCAAGAACGTGAAGGGCGCCGCCGACGATCCGCGCTTTTGGGCGAGCGGCATTTCGCTGATCGCGCATCTGCGCAATCCGCACTGCCCCGCCGCCCACATGAACACACGCCATATCCGCACCACCGAATGGTGGTTCGGCGGCGGCGGCGATCTCAATCCGACGCAACACTATCAGCGCAGCGAAAGCTTCGAAGACGCCGTGACGTTTCATGCCGCGTTCAAGACCGCCTGCGATGCGCACGGCGATGATCTCTATCCGAGCTACAAAAAGTGGGCCGACGAATATTTCTGGCTGCCGCATCGCAACGAGCCGCGCGGCGTCGGCGGCATCTTCTACGATCACCACAATAGCGGCGGCGCCAGCGGCGACACCTGGGAAGAAGATTTCGCTTTCACGCAGGACGTGGGGCGCGCGTTTCTAGCTGTGTATCCAGAGCTTCTGCGCAAGCGCATGCATCAGGCGTGGAGCGAGGCCGATCGTGAGGAACAGCTTGTGCAGCGCGGGCGCTATGTGGAGTACAATCTGCTCTACGACCGCGGCACGACGTTTGGGCTGAAGACGGGCGGGAATGTTGAGAGCATTCTGAGCTCAATGCCGCCGGTGGTGAAGTGGCCTTGAGGCGCTAGCGTGGCTGCACGTTATCGCGCAGCCACGCCGCGAACTCGGCTTCGTCGATCTCGCTGGCGGCGAGTGACAAGCATTGCACGATGACCTCCGCTTCGTCCGCGACGATCTCGAGCCCGTTTATGTACAAGAACGAATACGCCGCAAGAAAACCGGTGCGCTTGTTGCCGTCGACGAACGGATGATTGCGCATAACGCCAGCCGAATAGAGCGCGCCCAGGGCGATCAAATCGTCCTGGCCGTAGCTCCATGCGTTGCGCGGGCGGGCGAGCGCGGAATCGAGCAAACCCATGTCACGCACGCCGTCGGCGCCGCCGTGTTCGGCGAGCTGTTCGGCGTGCATGACGAGGACTGCTTCAACACCGAGCCATTTGGGCTCGGTCATTTGGCCAGCTCACGCAGGGCGTTGCGGTAACGCTTCATGGCGCGACGCGCGGCGTCGATCTGCTCCTGCAGATCGCCATCGTGCCGCTGCAGCGTCACGCCATTTTGCGTCTCGCTGACGCTCAGCTCATCGCCTTCGCCGACCTTCAGCTTCGCCAGCACATCCTTCGGCAGCACGACGCCGAGCGAGTTGCCGATTTTGCGGACTTTCAGGGTGCGGCCGGCCGGCTTCGCGGCGGGCTTTTCCGCTTCGAAGGGGATGCGCTCGCCATCGGCGACGCCTTTTTGCGCGGTGGGCTTTTTGATCTCATCGGTCATGGCAGATCACCTTGTTCTGGCAATCTAAGTTATAACATGAGTTATAACAAGCGCGCCTCGGCCTTTTTCTTGCGTGAGGCGAGCGATCATGACCGCACTCGCCTATCCGCAAGACCTTAAGCCACTGACTTCGCTGCGATTTATCGCGGCGTTTTGGGTGCTTTTGTACCATTTCAAGGACCATCTGGGCCTTGGCATGGGTCAGATCGGGCTGGTTGCGGACGGCTATCTGGGCGTCGATCTCTTTTTCACGCTCTCCGGCTTCATCCTGGCGCACGTCTATCTCACCAGCGTCGGGGACGGGCGCTTCGGCTATGGCGGCTTCCTCAAGAACCGGATCGCCCGGGTTTACCCGATGCACCTGGCGGCCCTGGCGGCGATGGTTCTGCTGTTTGTCGGCGCGAGCGCGATGGGCGCGGGCGTCGGCTCGCCAGAGGCGTTCAAGTGGAGCGATCTGCCGGCGCATCTCCTCATGGTGCACGCCTGGGGCGCGACGAGCGCCGTGGGTTGGAATTTCCCGTCCTGGTCGATCAGCGCTGAATGGGCGGCCTATCTTCTGTTTCCTCTGATCGCCGCCGCCGTCGTGCGCGCGCAGGCTTGGTCCGGCTCGGTGCTCGCAGGAGCGTTGGCGCTTTGCGTGTGGTCGTTCTGGGCGCTTTCGAATTTGCATTACGCGCTGCCTTGGGTCGGGCGCGACTTCTCGCAGATGACCGCGCAGATTGGCGCGCTGCGCATTCTCCCGTCATTCTTGCTGGGCGTCGCGCTCTATTCTTTCGGCCGCAATCACGCCGCGCCCAAGAGCTGGGCTTGGCCGATGGTATGCGTGAGCGCCGGCTGGATCATGGCGACCACGATGCTGGGTTGGTGGGAAGGCTTCGTGTGGTTCGGCCTCGCTGGCCTGCTTTACGGCCTGGCGGAGACGTCACGTCACGGCGTCGATGCGCCGATGAGCGGGCGCGTGTTCGTGTTTCTGGGTGCGGCAAGCTACGCGCTCTACATGATCCATCTGCCGATCGACATCGTCTGGTTCCACGCGCTGGAGCGTTTCGGCGTGACGGAAACGTCCGATCTGATGGTGCGCGTTGGCGCAGTGGTTGGCGTGTTTGTGGTGAGCATTGCTGCGTCGGTGTTTGCGTATCTTGTGATCGAGGAGCCGGCGCGGAAATGGATACGCGCAATTCAACTTCCGTCATTCCGGGGCGCGCGCAGCGCAAGCCCGGAACCCAGGAGATCATAGAGCGACGCGCTTGCGAATTAGGCCAAGCCTTGAGCGACAGCCTTCAAGCGTTCGATCACGCTGAGCTTGTCGTCCGGAAAATCGGCGTCGATCCACCAGTCTTCGACTTCACGCAGGATGACGCCCACCTTCGGCCCGGCAGGAACGCCAGCCGCCATCACTTCATCGCCGGTGAGCGGCAGTTTCGGCGGCGTCCACATCTGGCCGTGCGCAACCAATGCGCGCCAAGCTTGCGCTTTGTCGCCGCCGCTGGCGGCCCAAGCGAGTTTGACGCGATCGCCGAAAGCTTCGTTGCCGAGTTTGTAGATGGCGCGGCGCATTTCACGGAGCGACATGTAGGAGGTGATCTTCACGTCATCGCCGAGGGCGGCGACCAAGCGATCGCGCTCTTCGTTTGAAAGCTTGAGCCGGCGCGCCAGCGCTTTGGCGCTCTCCTGATCCGGCAGCGCCGCCGCGACGCGCGTCATCGCATCGACGGGCAACATCAGATCAGCGTCCAGCGTGCAGAGCGCATGCAAACGATCATCGTTGCTCAGCTCCGGCAACGCACGCGCACGGACTTCGATCGCTTTCATGCCTTCCCAAGACGCGCGCGGATCGAGCGCGCCGAGCATTTTCTTAGTTTCCTTCCACACGCGCTCCACCGAGAGCGTGTCGAGGCCCGCAACCAGATCGGCGCAGGCGTGCAGGCCTTGCGGATCGACCGGGCCGCGTGCGTACCAAGCGTTGAAGCGGAAGAAGCGCAGGATGCGGAGATAGTCTTCTTTGATGCGCTGGTGCGCGTCGCCGATGAAGATGACACGGCCGGTGCGCACATCGTCGAGGCCGCCGCCGGTGGGATCGTGGATGGCGCCGGATGCATCGGCGTAAAGCGCATTCATGCGGAAATCGCGACGCTCGGCGTCCTCCGCCCAGCTTTCGGTGAAGGCGACGGTGGCGCGGCGGCCATCGGTGCTGACGTCGCGGCGAAGCGTGGTCACTTCGAACGGCTTGTGATCGACGACGACGGTGATGGTGCCGTGCTCGATGCCTGTCGGGTGCGCGGCGAAGCCCGCTTTCGTGGCGACGGCGATCACGTCCGGCGGCGTCAGCTGCGTGGCGATGTAGATGTCATCTACCGCGCG
>QBMO01000085.1:8016-8760 GCA_003242075.1 Alphaproteobacteria bacterium | reverse complement strand
ATGTCGATGTCATCGACCTCGCGGCCCATCAAAGTATTACGCACACAGCCGCCGACGAAACGCGAGCCGCCAGCGCGCGCCGCTTCGAGTGCTGCGATCAGCTTTTGAGTTTCGGCGGCTTTGAGCCAAGCGGCGTGGGTGATCGCGGTCATGCGCCTACTCTTCGCGCAGTTCGCGCGCGCGCTCAATGGCAGGGACGCTACGGCGCCGGCCTCTCACATCTTCTCGCCGGGCAGCTTCACGGCTTGTTTGACCCATTTGGTGAACTGCGCTTCGTCGAAGGCGCCTTCGTGGATGTCGTAATAGCGCACCCGCGGCGACTTCGACTTACCTTCGGGCGGCGGCTTCAGATCGGCGCCGTCGAAGAACGTCACTTTCACGTAGCGCGTGAAGACGTGGAAGGCGAGGAACCAGCGCCCCTCCTCGACGCCGTAGAACGGCGAGTTCCACTTCACGGCTTTCTTCACGCCGGGCACGATCTCAGAAACGATAGCGTCGATGCGCTTGCCGACGTCCTTCTTCCATTCCGGAATCGCCGCGATGTAAGCCTTCACCGGCGCATCGCCGTAGCCCTTGGCGATCTGCGGATTGCCGCCGGAGAGCAATTTCGGCTT
Source organism: Alphaproteobacteria bacterium (assembly GCA_003242075.1). GTDB lineage: Bacteria > Pseudomonadota > Alphaproteobacteria > Caulobacterales > Aquidulcibacteraceae > Vitreimonas. The sequence goes on along the minus strand of QBMO01000085.1, from coordinate 8,146 downwards.
GGCTTTCTTCGCCGGCGCTTTCTTCGCTGGCGCCTTTTTCTTCACGGCCTTCTTCGCCATCGGCATCACCCCGTCTCGCGTTTCGCCAAATATGGCAGCGCGAAAAGATAAAGTCCCGTCAGCATCAGAA
>QBMO01000085.1:7450-8006 GCA_003242075.1 Alphaproteobacteria bacterium | reverse complement strand
AAACAGCGGCAGCAGCGGCAGATAATAGATCCACTCCGCCGGTTGTTGGCCGAGAGCTAGGACGACGAAGATCGCGGCCACCACCAGTGCGAAGGTGATCGACGTCCAGCGGTGAAACGTGCGGATGAACTTGCTCACACGAGCCTCCTTCGAAGCAGTATAAAACTGCGCGTACATTAGCGGGCTTGCACCATTTTCCAGGCGTTGCCGGAAGGATCGCGGAGATTGGCGTCGACGCTGCCGAAGCGCGCGATCGGTTCTTGTGTGAACTCCACGCCCTTGGCCTTCAGCGCCTCGTATGCGGCGCGGCAATCTTCGACCACGAAAACCAAAGGCGGCATCGCGCCCTTGGCCACCATTTCACGCATCGTTTGCGCGGTGGCGGAGTCGAGCGCCGGTTCTTGCGGCTCAAATAAGCCGAGTTCGAAGCCGGGTTGGCTCGCGTGTTTCACCGTCAGCCAGCGGAAAGGGCCGTTCTTCACGTCGGCGTGGACTTCGAAGCCCAGCTTGTTGACGTAGAAATCGAGCGCCTCGTCCTGATCGTGCACATAGAGCC
>QBMO01000085.1:0-7427 GCA_003242075.1 Alphaproteobacteria bacterium | reverse complement strand
CACGTTGATGCCTTTGATCATTGCCGCCTCCTCAGAGCTATTTGTCTTCGGCGTCCTTCTTATCCGCGGCCTCCTGGCGGCGCTTCTCCGAAACTGCGGACTTCAAGTTGGGCCGGTGGGCGGCGCTGACGAAACAGTGCGGGACGTGGGCGAGCGCATGCGCGCTGGCCTGTTCGCGGGCGCGCAGTCCGCTGGGGCTTTCGCCTGTGATGTCTCGGAACACGCGGCCGAAGGTGCCGAGGCTTCGCCAGCCGGTGTCGAGCGCGATGTCGAGGATCGGCATGTCCGTATCGCGCAGCAGCGCCTTGGCGCGCTCGATGCGGCGCGTCAGCAGATAGCGATGCGGCGGCGTGCCGAACGCGTCTTTGAAGCTGCGCGCGAAATGCGCTTCGGAAACGCCGCTGACGGAGGCGAGGCGCTCGACCGGCCAATCCTCGTGCGAGGCGGCGTCCATGCGATCTTTGGCGCGCAGGAGACGGCGGAGGAGTGCTGGGTCTTGGCTAGGCATAGTGGCCGCCGATCATCGCGGAAACTGGTTTTCAAACGTGAGAAGCCCTTCAACCTCCGACAGCGCCGCTCCAAACTCGCTGACTAGGTCTTCGATCTGCCGTTCGCTGTATCCGACCACAGACCGATAGAACATCGCAGAGAATTCCGTCCGCGAATGCCGATCCAAAGTCTGTTCAGGATTGGACGGGTCGGGCTCGTCCCCGACCATCTTGTTCTGAAATACAATCATTCCTTCAAGGCGCTCAAGCACCCAGAAGATTGATGGCGCTGACGGCGCAGAACGATGCTGCTCGACCACTAGGTTGAAGCCACGTGTGTCAGCAAATCGCGCGACCGCACGCAGCAGCGTATCATGTGCGGAGTCATCAATGACGATGCCGTACTGACGCATCGGGGTCAGTTCATAAAGGCCGTTCCGGCCAACATTGCCGCACGCACTGGCAGCTGATGCCAACGCAAGAGCGAGTAGCGAACGCCGCCTAAGCATACAACCGCTCCCACAGCGCCCGCACCATCCCCGCCGTCGCGCCCCAGATGTTATGGCCTTGCCAGGGGATGGCGTAATAGTAGCGGGTGCGGCCTTGCCATTGGGCTTCGCGTTTTTCGTGGTTGGCGGGGTCAAACAGGAAATCGAGCGGCGCTTCGAACACGCTCGCCACTTCGCGCGGATCGAGTTTGAGATCGAAGCCGGGCTCGACCAGGGCGACGATCGGGGTGACGCGATAGCCTGTGATGGTGTCGTAGCGATCCCAGGCGCCGATCGGCTCGATGAAGCTGCGCGCGAGCCCGATCTCTTCGAAGGTTTCGCGCAGCGCCGTGTCGACGGCGTCGGCGTCGCTCGCCTGCACGCGCCCGCCGGGAAATGAGATTTGCCCCGGATGCGCCGGCGTCTCCACCGAACGCTCAGTAAAGAGCATCGTCCACCCGCTGGCGCGCTTGATGATCGGCGCGAGCACGGCGGCGGGACGCGTTTCGGGGTGATTGTCCCAATCGGGATTGAGATCATTGTCGCTGCGCGTGCGCGCGGATTCCTGCGCGACGATGTCGAGCGGATCGAGGCGCTGGCGGAGGAGGAGTTCGAGGGCGGCGGACACGACGGATGACGTAAGCGGGGATTGGTGCCAGCGCAATTGGCGCGCGGGCGTCTTGAAGTGCAACGACCTCAAAGCTCAAGCCACTAAATCGTCGTCAGACGTCACTCCGGCAGAAAGCCGTACTCGTAGACTAACGGGAGAAGCTTGCTCCCCAATGCCCTGTAAACTTCCTTGAGCGGCTCGAAGTCGACGGTTTCATTCAATCTGTTTTCTTCCAAGGCATTGCGTATTTGGTACCAGCCGACGTCCGCACGGTTAAGCTTGTATTGGTCACGAATGCTCCGACCAAACGAACTAGCATGGTACTGCGTCCAGAGTTTTCGTCCCTCATCCAGAACAGATTTCGCATCACTCGACAGTGCCTGCTTGGCCAAGTATGCGGACATGAAATTGGATTCAAAGCGCCTCGAAGCACCCACCTCCTTCTCTGTAAAAGGGATGAAGTGGTTTGTAAGACTCCAGGTGCTCCCTCCCCACTGGAGTCCATCCGCTCCCGCGCTCAGATTGCTGCCATTGAAGAGCATCCAGATGAGACAGTCCGTCTTGAAGGTATCGTTGAGTGGCTTTGCGGGCTGCAGGAATTGATCGCGATCATTTAACCAGGTCGGCTTGATGAGACGCCGAACCGCGAACACAACAGCGGCTTGGTCCACATTCTGCGGATTGACGAAGAAGCCACGTGCACTTCCATATCCGGAAGAGAACAGCATCGTTTTGTGCCGGCGTTCTGAGGATCATTGCCTGCACAGTTCAGCCATCCGATTGCACCGTTTGACCATTCCGTGCCCCGCAAATCCTTGCGAGCAGTAGCGGGTATGACGGCGTTCTTGAGTGGAACAACTGGCACACCATTTGATGCGGGACGCTGCACCCAGTCGGTCAGCAACGGCAGCTCATCGTAGTTCCGAAAAGCTTTCTCTCCGATATTTACGCCTGCGCGATCGAGCACGGGGACGTTCACATCGCGGATCGGCTCGGATCGGCTCGTGTCCCAAATCAGAAACCCAATCGGAAAATCACCTTTAAGGCCGTCGAACGCTCGGCTGTGAACCGCAAAGCCACCCAGGAATTTGGCTTTCCAAGCTTCACGAAAGGTGTCGAGCGTTGGCGTACTTATGTACTTCAGTTTGCTGAACATCGCGAGCGTGGCGGATGGAATTTCTTTATGCAATCGGCCAACAAACTGCATGAACAGCTCGTTTGTTGCTTTTCCATATTCTCTCATGAGGGTCTTCGCCACCATTGTGGCTGTGACACCCGCCTTGCTTGAACCCTCCTCTACATCTGCAACCGTATTGCCGCCGCTTGTTACCTCAGCGTACGGCGGGTTGATCAAAACGAGTAATTTTTTTGCACCCTTCTTCTGAGCTTTCAAATCAGAGATCGCCTGACGCAACTCGGGAGGGAGCTTGCCCGTCAGTGAATAATCGATTTCTCCAGACTCGGTGACGTCGTCGTTGAGATAGTCATACTGAAAAATTCTTGCACCGACACAAGTCTGACTCGCTCGCATCACTTCAACATCCGCTCTGTCGAGCGTGCTCATGAATATGTTACGGTAATTGCTGTGCTTAACTTCTAGATTTCCGACACCACAGCACATATCCCACACAAGGTAGTTGCGCTGCCAATTCTTGCCCAAGACCAACGCGAGCTCGTCATATGCTTTATCGACAATATGGAGCGGGGTGTAATACGCGCCCTTGAAACTTCTTTCGTCGATCGGCAACAGGCTATCGCGCCGCTCGAGAAGGTAGCGCCGGTGCTCTTCCTCCGGGGGACGGTGGTAAATTGCCCAGAACAAGCGATACCCGTGAAGGCTCGCCAGCTCATACGTACTCCCGTTCAACAAGAAAATCGGCTTGCCGCTCTCATGCAGAAGCCTTGCCGGTAGATCACGCATCGCGGCCTTATCGCCGTCGTGCATTATGTCCGCGAAAAACAGAACAGCGTAATCAGCTTCGTTCACATCGCCGAGTTCGCATCCGATCATCGCCACCCACTTATCAAATACCTGTCTCAGGTTGTCCGGAGTGATGGGTGTGCGGATAATCTTCCCTTCTGCGATCGCGGACTTGACGGCCTTTTTGAACTCGACCTCGTGCGTTGCCATGTCGTAGACAACGAAGTGCGTCTCAATGTAGGGCGCGACCTGTGCGGCAAGTGCCTTGCCTGCTTGCGAACCAGCTTTGGGCCACACCACTTTTTTGTCGAGCAGGATCGGTAGTGCTAGTTCGGTGGGCAAAATCGCTGCTTTCTCGGGGTCGATGACGGCGAGAAATGCTGGGATGTGTTCGCCACTTTTTCTCGCCGCTCTCAGGTAAAAGAGCAACTGACCGAACATCACGACCGGCGCGGTCGGCACACCCTTCGCTTCGAACCAAATTTCCTCGGCCTGTATGTCAACCAAGCCCTTGTTGTAGCGTTTTAAGCCTAGAGCCCGGATGTAGGCGTCTTTAACATCCTCTTCCGTTTTGGCTTTCGAGAGTGCCTCCTTGAGATTCATGAGAAGTACTCGGGCTTCATTTCCAATGTTGTTCGAGTTTTGATAGCCGCGAACATCGGCCCGGTCCACGGACCGTGTCGACCAGAACCTGCTCTAGAAGCTAATCACCCGAAATTTTGCGCACCCAACTCCCACCAGCTTCCCCCACTCCAAACACCCAGCTTCATAAAACGGTGCGCGCAGTATTCGCGCCTCCAGCCGTCCGCGCACGAGCACGTACGGGCGTGGCTCTTCGCCGTGGCGCTCCACGCGGATGGGGTTGGCGGGGCCGGCCGTCATGATGTCGCCGACGTTGGTGGTGAAGACGATGGTTTGGTCGGCGCCCTCCCCATGGCGATCGGCGCGGATGGCGATGAAGGGTGCGTCTTCCACTTTCACGATGATCTTCTCGCCCGGCGTCACGAGATAGGTTTGGCCGTCTTCGTCCTTGCGCAGGATCGACGCGAAAAGCCGCACCAGCGACTCGCGCGTGATGCGCGCGCCCTCGTGCTTCCATGTGCCGTCGGCCAGGATTTCCATGCCGATGTCGCCGCAATGGGCCGGGTTCCATTTGTCGACAGGCGGCAGGCTTTTGTCGCCGGAGGCCGCTTGCTGCTTGAGCGCAGCCAGCAATTGCTCCAGGGACGAGGTGTTTTCAGGGTCTGCCATAATGTGGCCCCCAACTAAGCGAGCTTCGCCCCATGAGCAATTCGGACAGAGAGTTGGCGGCAGCCCTGGTCGGCGAGGCCGAACAGGCGGGCGAAACCTTGGCGCGGGTGCGGGCCGAGATCGCCAAAGCCGTGTTCGGGCAGGAACGGGTGATCGAGCTGACTTTGGCGGCAGTGCTGGCTGGAGGTCACGTGCTGCTGGTCGGCGCGCCGGGCTTGGCGAAGACGCGATTGGTCGAAGCGATGGCGCGGGTGCTGGGGCTCGACTGGGCGCGCGTCCAGTTCACGCCGGACCTGATGCCGGCGGATATTCTGGGCTCCGAAGTGTTGGATCAGGACGATACGGGGCGCCGGCACTTCCGCTTCGTGAAGGGGCCGATCTTCACGCAGCTCTTGATGGCCGATGAAATCAACCGCGCCTCGCCGCGCACGCAATCGGCGCTGTTGCAAGCGATGCAGGAATATCATGTGACGGTCGCCGGCGTCGGCTACGACGTGCCGCGCCCGTTCCATGTGCTGGCGACACAAAACCCGATCGAACACGAAGGCGCCTATCCGTTGCCGGAAGCGCAGCTCGATCGCTTCCTGCTGCAAGTCGATGTGCCCTACCCGGACGCCGAGATCGAACGGAAGATTTTAATCGAGACGACAGGCCTCGGCGATCAACAGCCGCAAGCGGTGCTGAATGGCGCAGCCTTGATGCGCTTGCAGGAATTGGTGCGGCGCATGCCTGTCGGTGAAAAAGTGCTGGCGGCGATTTTGGAGTTGGTGCGCTCGGCGCGGCCAGGCTCCAGCCACGATCCGCGCGTGAACCAGCATGTCGCGTGGGGGCCGGGCCCGCGCGCAGGGCAAGCGCTGATGCTGGCCGTGCGCGCACGCGCGCTGCTGCGCGGCCGCTTGGCGCCGGCTGTGGATGATGTCGCCGCACTGGCGCGGCCGGCTCTGGTGCATCGCATGCAGCTGAGCTTCGGCGCGCGTGCGGAAGGGCTGGATATCGACTCGCTGGTTGACGATTTGGCTGAGAAAGCGGCTTGAGCCAGCAAGCGCGCCTCGACGCGCTCGCGCTCGCGGGCGATCTGCCGGGCGTGTTGCTCGACGCCAAGCGGCTCGCGGCGAGCGCGCCGGGCGTGCATGGGCGGCGGCGCAGCGGCCAGGGCGAAGCGTTCTGGCAGTATCGCGATCACCGCGCCGAGGATGGCGCGCGCATGGTCGATTGGCGACGCTCGGCGCGCGGCGACCGCTATTTCGTGCGCGAGCGTGAACGCGAAGCCTCGCAGACGGCGTGGTTCTGGATGGATCCCGACGCCGGCTTCAACTGGACCAGCGATCCCGCGCGCACAACCAAACTGCGCCGCGCGCAAACGATCGCACTGGCGCTCGCGACATTGCTGACGCGCGGCGGCGAACGCGTCGGCGCCATTGGCATTGCGCCGCGTGCGGGGCAACGCGCGGTGGAACGCTTGGCGATGGATTTCACAACGCCCGCCCGCGAAGCGCCGCCGCCGCCGCGCAGCTGCATCATTTTTCTCTCTGACTTTTACGCGCCGGTGGAAACCTGGCGCGATCGGCTAACCGCGTGCGCGGACGCGGGCGCGTCGGGCGCGCTCGTCATGGTGGCCGATCCGGCCGAGGAAGATTTTCCGTTCCGCGGGCGGACGCTATTTCTCGAGCCAGGCGGGCGGCGCGAAATGTTGCTGGGCCGTGCGGAAGCTGCGCGTGAAATTTATGCCGACCGGCTGGAGACGCATCGCCGCGCTATTCGCGCGCTCGGCGCCGAGTTTGGCTTTCCAGCGCTCCTGCACCGCACCGATCATGGCGCAGCGCCGGCGCTCGCCATGCTGATCTCGCTCGTTGCGGAGCGGTTCGCGTGAGCTTTGGGCCGTTCCTGTTTGGCGCGCCTTGGGCGCTGCTGGCGCTTGCCGCACTGCCGGCGCTCTTCTTCATCATGCGCGCAACGCCGCCTGCCCCACAGCGCGCCCAGTTCCCGCCGACGCGCCTGCTCGAAGGCTTGCGCACGGAAGAACAAAGCCGCGAACGCGCGCCGCTCTGGCTGGTGCTCTTCCGCATGCTGGCGGCGGCGCTGCTGATCCTCGCGTTCGCGAAGCCGAGCTTGGCGCCGAGTGCTGCGGAGACCGCGCAGGGCGGACGCACGCTGATCGTGATCGATGATGGCTGGACCTCGGCGCCGTTCTGGAGCGACACGCGCGCCGCGGCGATCGCGGCGGTGTCGCAAGCGGAGCGCGCGCAGGCGCCGGTGTTCTTGTTGCTGACAGCGCCGGCAAATCCGGCGCGCGATCCCGGCGAAGCGCTGACGGCGGCGGATGCGAAGGCGCGCATCGGGCGGCTTGAGCCGCAACCGTGGCGGCCGGATCGCGCCGATGCCGCGCGGCGCCTGGCGCAAACGCGCGGCAATTTCGATCGCATCGTCTGGATCAGCGACGGCCTGAACGACGCCGGCGCCGAAGCTTTGGCTGCGGAGTTGCAGCGGCGCGGGCCAGTGACAGCGCGCGTGCCGCCAAGCACGGCGCGCGCAATCGTCTCTGCTTCGGTGACGCCACAAGGCGTGGCAGCGGAGCTGCGGCGCGCGACGACGGGCGTTGGCGTTGCGGCGATTGCAGCGGAGACCGCGGAAGGGCGTTCGCTTGGCGCGGGCGAGATCACATTCAGCGG